>NZ_JAUNRW010000150.1 GCF_030535495.1 Corynebacterium sp. | reverse complement strand
CCTCATAGCCACTGCCGCCGAGGCAGCACGCGAACGCTACCTCGACAAAGGGGTGAACCTTTATCTGCGGGAGGTTGACCCGGTCGCAGTCACCGTCGATGCCGACCGCATCGGACAGGCACTGGCCAATCTCCTCGACAACGCCCTGCGCCACACCCCACCCGGCGGGACCGTCACCCTCAGCAGTCACCGCCCGGGCCCGGGAACCGTCGCCATCACCGTCTCCGACACCGGAGACGGAATTGCCGCCGAGCACCTCGACCACCTCTTCGACCGCTTCTACCGCGCCGACCCCGCCCGAGGCCGAACCGCCGGCGGCAGCGGAATCGGTCTCGCGATCACCCGAACACTCGTCGAAGCACACGGAGGACGCATCCGTGCCACCAGTCACGGCCCGGGCCACGGCGCCCAATTCACCGTCGACCTACCCGCCGGATGAAGCGCGCACAACACCGGAGGTTCAACCTGACGGGTCGCCCCACCCTGCACCCGCACTGACAGTGAATCTCACTTTTCGCTGTTACAGAATCAGTGGATAACGGCAGCGAATGCCTGGCCGCTGAAGTTGACCGGACGACGCCCCCGGGCGTCTAGCGGAAAGTCTGCGAATCAGGTCCGGGCGTATGCGCGTCCACCGGCTGGTTTCGCCGGATGTCGAGCATCGTGTTGCGCACCTGCTCGCGGGCCGAAGCACTCGCAGAGGCGGCCGTCCAGGCATCGCAAGCCCTCGGAAGTCCGTTGCGTCTGCTGACTCAATGATGCATCGGATGAGACGAAGCGATGGTGCCTGCAGGTCAACGACGTGTTGAGTTTCCTGTCTCGGTGGCCTATAGGCGGGGATTCCGTGCCGAGTCTGTGCGGTGACGTCGCCCGGGACGGGTCGATTCCGCAGGTAGGGGGCTGGCCTGGAGCTGCGCACGAGGGGGCCGCTCATGGTCGACGAATGATTCATCTGATGCAATGCGCAGACTTCAGCTTGTCATAAGATAAATTATCGGCGTTAACATCATGGCTGGTCGGGCCCTGTTTTGGGGCCACGGTGTGCTCCAACGTTGTTTACGAGTGGTCTTGGTCGTTCTCGGTGATTTGGGCCAGGGCTGCGGTGAGGTCGTCTTCGCTGGGTAGTGCCTCTTGCTCTGCGGCGGGTAGGGCCTCATAGCTGAAGGTTGAGACGGCCAGGGGTGCGCCGGCTTGGTTCAGTGCGTAGCGGACGACACGATCATTGCGGCTGCCGCAGACCAGGATCCCGACAGTCGGGGCATGCGAGGCGCGGCGCAGGCGATCCTCGACCAGGGCGACGTAGAACTGCAGCTGCCCGGCGTGTTCTGGCTTGAACTTGCCGGTCTTGAGCTCAATGACGACGTACCGCAATTGCTCGACGTGGAAGAACAGTAGGTCAGCGTAGAAGTCCTCGCCCCCGACGTCGAAGTGCACTTGTCTTCCCACGAAAGCGAATCCCGGGCCGAGCTCGCGCAGCGTATCGACGATTCGGTCGGTCAGGGACTCCTCGAGTTCACGTTCGGCGACCTCGCCGGACAGATCCAGGAAATCAAGAATCAGCGGGTCCTTGGCGATCTGCTGGGCGAGCTCGGAATCTTGCGCAACAAGCTGTTGCGCGAAGTTGGACGGTGCCGCACCTGTGCGTTCGAGGGCGCTGCTGGCGATCATGTTGGTGAGCACGTTGCGCGACCAGCCGTGCTCGACGGCCGCGGCCGCATACTTGTCCCGGTCTTCCTGAGCGCTGAGCTTGTCCAGCAGGACAGTCACGTGCCCCCAGGGCAAGTACGCAACAGGCTGTTGCGCGATTGGTCCAGCGGTCCAGGCGCCGGCGAAGGTCGCCATGTACTGCAGGTTCCGGGCGGAAAAGCCCTTCATCTGGGGGAACTCGGCCCGAAGATCTTCGGCGAGCCTGCGAATTACACCGCTGCCCCACCCGTGTCGGGTACTTTCCTCGCGCACTGCCTGTCCGATGGACCAGTACAACTCGATCAGTTGGGTGTTGACCCTTCGCTGCGCCGTGATCCGTGCGCTTTTGACCCTGTTCTTCAGGTCCTCGATAAGGCGCCCGTAGTTGGTTGGCAGGTCCAGGTCCCGGGTGTTCACCCGTCCATCCTGACAGGTTCGCCCCTGCGAACCTGCACGCCGGACGGCAATACACTGCAGCCTCACCTGGCTCGCAATTGGCGTCCTGTTGGGCGCTCGTCAAACGAGACACGGCGATGGAGGCTTCACGTGTTGTTGAGGTAGATCTCTCGGACCCGTGTTGGTGTGATCTCGCACCGCTGCCCGAGAGTGGCGGCGGTTACGCCTCGGTCGATTGCCCCCATGATTTGGCGGTCTCGGTTCGCGTTGACGTTGAAAGGGGGTGGCCCGGGCGCAGTGACCGGGCCACCCCTTTTCAGCCTCCGCCGGCTGGAAGGGCCTTCACCGTCTCACTCAGGGCCACCCCGAGGCCGGCGCCGATGAGACCGGCACCGATGGCACCTCCGGCCACCATGGGCAGGATCGCCGACGAGGCCAGTACGGCGACTGCGGGCAGTCCCAGGCCTGTCACGCCGGACGCGATGCCGACGAACTGCCCCGGCCGGCCAATGTGGTGTCCGCGAGCGGCGAGTACTGCGACCATCACGGTCACCGCGATCGCACCGTACGCGCTCACGCTAAGCGTGAGCGCGAGCATTGTTGGATCCACAATCTTCTCCGTTTCAGTCGTTGGTACGTGGAATTGTCCACCCGGCTCATGCCGCCGCCGATTTGCTCGACGCCGGACGCCTGGCGCCTTAGCAGCGGTCAGCGCTCGATCCTCGACATGGGCGCGGGCGTGAACTAGTGTCGGTAACGCAGGCAACAAAACACGTTCCCGGTTACCTGTTACCGGGTGCTGAAGCTGAAGGGGTTGTCATGTCGTCGTCGGAGAAGATCGCTCACGCCTATGGGGTGATCGTCGCGCGGGGGGACAAGGTCACCGTGCGGGCGGTGCAGAAACAGGCGGGGGTGCGGATCGGCGAGGTAGCGGCGTGGATGCGCGAGCACGCCACGGGCGCAGCAGGCGAGGTTCCCGAGGCCCCGGACTTGTCTGAGCCGATGTCGGCGATGGTGGCCTCGGTGTGGGCGGCGGCGTGGAAGCGCGCCGCCGAGCAGGCAGACGAGGCCACTGCGGTGGCGCTCGATGCTGCCCGTGCCGGCGAGGCCGATGCCCTCGCTGCGGCGGAATCCGCCACGGCGCAGCAAGCAGACGCCGACGCGGCCAGGGAGGAGGCGGTCCGGGACGCGGAGCAGTTGCGGGCCGAGCTGGCCCAGGTTCGCCAGCAGCTCGATGAGACGCAGCGTCAGGCAGAGCAGGCGCGCGTCCAGGCCGAGGAGGCCGACCGTGCCCGGGTGCGGGCCGAGGCCACCTCGGACACCTTGCGTGAACTGTTGGACGCGTTTCGTTCCTCCGGGCAGGCCGACGAGGACAAGTAGCGATCCGCACCGTGATGGTCTTGTCGTGTCGGACCGGGCGAGCACACTGACAAAGCAGGACAGGCAATGAACAAGCGGCCCGGACTTCCGTCAGGTGCGGTCGGGCCGTAACGGGACGAACGCCAACACGGGAGGGGTGTCATGTGGGATCTACAGACCGCGGTACAGGCCGTGGTGGTGGTCGCGGTGGCCTCGCTTTTGGTGCCGCCGCTGGCACGCGGCATCGGAGGCATCTGCGCCGTGATCGGCTTCTGTGGGGTGGTGCAGTCGAGCTCCTGGGCGCCGACGGTGATGGCGTTGGGGATGGTGGCGTGGTTTGTCGGGCACTGGTCGTTCGCGGTCCGCAATGACGTGCATTACCGGTCGCGTCTGGCGCTGGTGGTGATCGACAAGACGCCGTTGCGGTGGGCGATTCCGCGTTACTGGCAGTTGCGCCGCCAGTGAACCACCCTGGATCCGCCGGAGGGTCTTGCTGAATTAGGCGGCCTGAGGTTC
>NZ_JAUNRW010000035.1 GCF_030535495.1 Corynebacterium sp. | reverse complement strand
CAGTACAAGAACGTCAAGGCCGACTACGTCAAGGCCGTCTGGAACGTCTTCAACTGGGAGGACGTCGCCGCGCGCTACGCCGACGCCAAGTAGTCACCCGGTTGTCCCACGCCGCCTGCCCCTTCCCGGGGGCAGGCGGCGTGTGTCGTTGTCACCTCCCCATGACGAAACGGCGGAACTGATCCACCGGCGGAGCCTCCTGAATCCCCGCACGCCACACGAGTCCGAGTTCACGGTGCTGGGGCGGGTCCAGGGGCCGGAGCACGATGCCCCGGGGCGCGAGGTAAGGATCATCGAGGGGCAGCAGCGCCACACCCAGGCCAGCGGAGACGAGACCTGCGACGGTGGTCAGCTCCATCGACTCGAAGACGAGGTCCGGGGTAAACCCCAGCTCCCCGGCGATGCGGTCGAGCAGCAGGCGGGTGCCGTAGCCGGGATGCATCCCGATGAAGGGCTCGGCGGCGGCCTCCCGCAGATCAACGGGACCCGGCTCAGCCAGGCGGTGCCCCTCCGGAACCGCCAGGGCCAGGCGCTGCAGTTCGAGCTGGTGCCAGCCGAGGCTTTCTTCGGCCTCCACGGGGCGGGGGCCGACGAGGGCGACATCGGCGGCGTCGTCCATGATCCGGTCGATGAGCACGCGGGCCGAGCCCTGGTGCAGCTGGAACTCCACCCCGGGATGCACAGCGCGGTAGTTACGGAGCAGGTCGGGCACCATCCAGGTCCCCAGAGAATGCATGAAATCCAGGCGCACGGTGCCGCGTTCCGGGTCCATGAGGCGCGCCACCTTGGTCCGGCCCTCCGACAGATCAGCCAGCACCGCGCGGGCATGCGGGAGATAGGCGCGGCCCCGGGAGTTGAGCACCAGGCGCCGCCCGACCCGATCGAAGAGGCCGGCCCCGACAGCCGCCTCCACCCGTCGGATGCGACGGCTCAGCGTCGGCTGGGGGATACCGAGCACGGCCGCTGATTCCGTCAGGTGACCGGACTCCGCAACCTCGACGAATCCCTGCAGGTCCACGGCCGATACGTCGTTCATGCATAAAGTGTATCAACTGGCGCTATTTTTGACATTTTACACATGACCACCGGTAGGACACCATGGACACATGAGCCCAGGCCTGACCCGTTCCGACCGCGACTACCGCCGCGCCGTCTTCGCCATGCTCGCCGCGGGCCTGGCCACCTTCAATGCGCTCTACGCCACGCAGGCGCTGCTACCCACGCTGGTCGACGACCTGGAGATCACCCCCACCGTCGCCGCGCTGACCGTCTCCGCGACGACCGGCATGCTGGCGGTGTGCATCGTGCCCATGTCCATTCTCTCGGAACGTTTCGGGCGCGGCCGACTGCTCATCCTCTCCGCCCTCAGCGCCACCGCGCTCGGCCTGCTGCTGCCACTGGCCCCCGACGCCTTCACCCTCATCCTCCTGCGCGCCCTGCAGGGTGTGGCCATCGCCGGAGTACCCGCCGTCGCCATGACCTGGCTTTCCGAGGAAGTCGACCCCGCTCACCTGGGCCGCGCCATGGGGATCTATGTCGCCGGCACCACGGTCGGCGGGCTGACGGGGCGTCTCATCCCGGCCGGCCTGCTGGAGATCGTCGACTGGCGCGTCGCTGTGGTCGTCAGCTCCGGAGTCGCGCTGGCCATGGCGATCCTCATGACGATCCTGCTGCCCCGGCAGCGCCGCTTCACCCCGAAGAAGATCGGTCTCCGCTCCGAGGTGTCGGCCATGCTCGGCCACCTGTCCAACCCCCGTCTGGTGGGCCTGTTCATCATCGCCTTCGTGGGCATGGGAGTGTTCGTCTCCCTGTACAACTTCTTCGGCTTCCGCATGATCGACCACTTCGGGCTGTCCCCGGCGCTGGTCGGTGTCGTCTTCCTCATGTACCTCTCGGGGACGTGGAGCTCGGCGAAAGCCGGGGCCCTCACCGACAAGTACGGTCGCGGCCGGGTCCTCGTCGCCGGAGCCGGACTCATGCTGCTCGGGCTGCTGGCGACCATGTCGGGATGGTTGCCCGGCGCGCTCATCGGACTCTTCCTGTTCACCGCCTCGTTCTTCGCCATGCACTCCACGGCCTCGAGCTGGATCGGCCTGGCGGCCACCAGCCATCGCGCCGAGGCATCCAGCATGTACCTGTTCTCCTACTACGCGGGATCCTCGCTCATCGGCGCTGCCACCGGTCTCGTCTTCGGGATGACCGGGTGGTCCGGATTCATCCTCATCCTGGCGGCCATCCTGGCCCTCGTCGTCATCACGGCCATGTCCCTGGCCCGGGCCGAGGCCCGCAACGCCGCCTAGAGCTTCTCGACGCCCGGTGCACCCCGCCGCAGCCACGCCCGCACCGCGGCCGTCGCCCGGCAATCATCCTCGTTGTAGCGCAGGAGTCGACGCCGCGCCTCCCGGGCCGCAGGGTCGGATCCGCGGGCGATGCGCCGGGCGTGGACCGATTCCTCGCCGTCGAAATCCCCGTCTTCCCAGGTGTAACCCGCTTGCGGGGCCACCACCTTGAGCCCCAGCCCGCCGGTGCCGACCAGCTGCGAGCGGACGAGACGGAACACGTCGACCCACTCGGGCGAGGAGATGAACTCCTTCACCTCCCCTTCGGTGGGCACGCCCTCCTGCCCGGCGAAGCGGCGGGCGCTCATCGTCAGCCAGTGATTCTCCCCGTGGTTGGACCAGCAGTACGCCGCGAAGGTCTTTCCCTCCGCCTGCGCCTGCGCGCGACGGCCCATGAGCCACTGCCAGAAACGCGCGAAGTTCTCCGCCTCCGCCTCACCGCCGAGTGGCAGCCAGGTGGCGAAGGGGTGATAGTCCTGCCCGTCGAAGGCCCCCCACAGGTAGGCGCCCTGGTCCAGGTAGGCCTCCATGTCGACGTCGATCTCCACGTCCGCCACGGGGGCACTGACCGTATCGGTTCTCCGGAGCAGCACCACACCGTCCCGCCACGCCGCCGCGAGACGGGAAGGCTCGCCCAGGTCGGCGTCGATAAGCGCGGACACCGTCGTTATCCCCCGCTCGCGGAAGGGGAGCGCGCGATCCCCCGCGAGGAACAGGGAGATGTCATCGGCCGCCTGCAGCTCCTGCTCGCACAGCGGCCAGAAACGACACGTCGCACACTCCTTCACCCGGCGCGGAAACGTCGGCAGGACCTGCTCCAGGGCCGTCGTCAGTGCCGGTTGCAGGGGCTGCGTGGGGGCGAGGAAGGCACGGGAACGGTCCTGCCCGATGGCCGCACCGACCCCGGCATCGACCCCGATCTCCTGCAGCGCGCGGGCGGCCAGTGCCAACCGGTAGCCGTCCATGACGTGATGACGAAGTCGAAATCGCCCCGCCACCGGCTCGCCGAGGCCCAGCCGGGCGGTGGCCAGGACGGGGACGTTACCCCGCTCGTCGGCACGCGCGACGCGATGGTTGCTGACGATGACCGGCAGGTACGTGCCGTCCGGACGACGGACGAGGATATCGACATCCACGCGCCAGTCGACACCGGCCGAATGTCCCGTGAACACCGCCCCGGTGATGAGATTCGCCTCCGCGGCCAGCGCCTCCAACGTCGCCAGCTCCGCATGAAAAGGGTCGGTGTCATGGGACACGGGATCGACGTCCAGGCGCCGGAAGCGTTGCCGGTCCCCGCGGGCCGGCCGGGTGGGAAGCAGTGCGTGGACGGCCTCCCGTCCGGCCTCGACACGCTCCAGCCTGAGAAGAGCGGCCCGGGTGCGCGGCACCTCCGGGTGGACGAACCGCTGGACCTGCCGGTAGCGGCAGCCCACCAGATCAGCGGCGCTCACGTACTGGGCATTCACAATGCCGTGAGCATAACCCACGATCACAGGTAATGTTGAAACCGACCATTGACGTATCTGATATTCCATGAATTCTGAGGCTGATTCCCATGGGCATTTTCGAGGCCATCCGTAAGAGCCGTGCAAAGACGAAGGCAGAGATCCAGGCGGCAAAGGCCCGCGCCAAGCATGACGCCAAGCAGGAGGCGAAACTGCAGTTGAAGCAGGAGAAGCTGCTGCAGAAGTTCGAGAAGAATCTTCTCAAGGAGGAGAAGAAGGGACTCAAGGCCAAGCGCAAGCATGAGCGCAAGATGGCGGAGAACACCCTCGACCAGATGAAGCAGGGTCGCCTCAATGCGGGCACCTTCAAGCGTTATGCCGGTCTGGCGCGAGTGGCGCTGCCCGTCATGCTCCCGCTTATCTACCGCGCCATTACCGCCGGCCGCGAACAGATCGTGGATTCCCGCGCCCGCCGCCTGGGTGTCAGCGCTGACCAGCTCGCCCAGTTCTCCGGGCATGGTGCGGAATTGAAGGCGCGGATCGACGGCATTAACCGCACCCTCACCAAGGATCACCTGCCGGTGGGCTTTGTCCAGGACGTCGAGGATCGCCTGTCCGAATTGCACACGGCAACCGACAATGCGGAATTCATGACCCCGGAGCAGCGTAAGCGCGCCCACGCCACCATTAACCGCGATATTGATGGTGTCACTCAGGAAATTCAGGAGCGACTGAACCGCCCTTAATGCGTTTCACGCGCTTAGTGATTTCCACGTAAATTGAATTGCCCCATTTACTTTTTTCAGAAGTAGATGGGGCAATTCCCCTTTCTCTCCCTTCATGTCAATCACATTCACATGAAACGCCATGGACACGTACCATGAGTATTGTCCATGAAATGTATGAGGAGAAGATGACATGTCCCGACGTGAAATTACCCAGTTCTTTGATGACCTAGACAATTCCCCCCTCAAGGACACAGAAGTGAATGTCATTCGCTTCAGTGTTGATGGCGAACACTATGTCATTGACCTTTCCGAGGATAATGCGGAGGCATTCCGGGCGGCTCTCGAACCGTGGATCGCGGCCGCTCAGCCGGCCCCCGCCCAACAGAAGTCCGGTGGCGGACGTCAGTCGGGCCCCTCCGCGGCAGCCAAGCGTGAGCGCTCCCGCGCCATTCGGGAGTGGGCACGGGCCAACAAGCTCGATGTCTCCGAGCGTGGCAAGATTCCGGCCTCGGTCATCGAGGCCTATGACAAGGCCAACCCCTCCGGGTCCTAGAGAACTCCCTGCTCACGCGCTGCGGCCACGGCGGAGGTTCGCGAACGTACACCCAACTTGTCGTAGATGTGGACGAGGTGGGACTTGACCGTCGCCTCAGACAGCATGAGCTCATGGCCGATCTCCCGGTTGGAGGATCCGGCCGCCACCAATGTCAGCACCTCAAGCTCACGGGGGGTCAGTGAGGTTCGGGGGGTACGCACGCGCGTCATCAACCGGTCGGCGACGACGGGGGACATCGCGGAATCACCTTCCGCCGCTGAGCGCACCGCCGCGAGAAGTTCCGTCGGCGGGGCGTCCTTGAGCATGTACCCGACGGCCCCCGCCTCGATGGCTCCGAGGATGTCCGCGTCGGTGTCGTAGTTGGTCACCACGAGCACCTGCGGCGGATTCGACATGGATTCCTTGATGCGGGCGGTGGCCTCTGCCCCGGTGGTCACGCGCGTGCCCTCCACGCCCGGACCGAAGCGCAGATCCATGAGCATGACGTCGATGCCGCCGGCCTGGGCAGCGGCGACAGCGGCATCGGCGGTGGCGACCTCACCGACCACCTCAATGTCCTCGGCCTCCTCCAGCACGGCGCGCAGTCCCATGCGGACGATTTCATGATCATCGGCCAGCAGCACTCGGATCATGAGAGCATCAGACCCCTTCCTCGGTCGGCGTTTCTGTTTCGAGTGTAGCCGCCACACCGGTCTCGGCAGGAACGGGGATTGCCACCGAGACGGCGGTGCCGTACCCCGGACTCGATTCGACCTCGACCGTCCCGCCCTGTTCCTCCGCGCGACGTCGCAGCGCGTCGAGGCCGACATGCCCCAGGCCCGCCGGCCGGGCCGCCACCGCATCCGGATCGAAACCCTGGCCGTTGTCCACCACGTCGAGTCGCACCTCCGTGGGCTCATAGGTGACCGTCACCCGGCAGCGGCTCGCCGCCGCGTGCTTGGCCACATTGCCCACCGCCCCCTGGGCGATCCGCAGCAGAGCCGCCTCCGTCTTCATCGGCAGCTGGCGCTCGGCGCCTTCCACTCCGACCTCGATGCGCAGATCACCGGCCGCCGCGAAACCGGCCGCCATCCGCTCCAGGGCGGACTCCAACGAGGTCTCCGACAGGGAGGCCGGCTGCAGGGCGGCGATCATGGCGCGCGCCTCACCGAGGTTGTCCTTCGCGGTGGTGCGGGCCAGGTCGATGAAGCGCGTCGGTCCCGCCAGCTGCTCCTCGCTCAGGCCGAGACGGTGCAGGTCACGTTCGGCCGAGTGCAGCAGCATCTGGATGCTCGACAGGCCCTGGGCGACGGTGTCGTGGATCTCATGCGCCAGGCGTTGGCGTTCCGCGGTGACACCGGCGGCGCGCTCGGTCTCCGCGAGCTGGAGTCGGGTGTCCATGAGCTGCGTGATCAGTTCCTCGCGTTCCCGGTTGATGCGCACCAGGGTACGGAAAGCGAAGTGGATCGCCAGGACGACTGCCGCGGACACCGCGGGCCCCATCACTCCACCGACCGTCAATCCGTCGGGCACCTGCGTAAACACCGAGGCCGCGGTCGCCGCCACCACGGCCACCACTCCACGGACATCATCCATCACCCGCATGTAGAGGAAGAACAGGGAGAAGACGAGGTAGATGCCCACCGGGGACAGCAGCATCGCCAGCACCCACAGCATGGTCAGGCTCAGCAGCCACGCCAGGCTCGTTCCTTCCCGCCAGCCCGGCTGCAACGCCGTGCCGTAGAAATAGAGCACCGCGAATCCGGAGCCCAGGAGCAGATTGAGGGCCGCTTCGCCGAAGGGGAGGTTGACGGAGGACACCAGCGTCGCGATAAGCAGAATCGTGGTGAGGATGTGGACACCGTCGATCAGTGCATCCTCATCCGGCGCGGGGGTACGCCCGAGCTTCTCGACATCCTGCCGGGGATCTAGGCTGGTCTCCATGCGTCTGAGCCTACCGAGCGTTGTTCCCGTCGCCTGTCTCGCCGTCGCCCTCGTCGGTTGCTCCCCCACCGCCGAGAGCCCGGTCGCCGAATCCGCGACACCCGTCGAGACCACCGTCGAATCACCGTCCCCCGAGGTGCCCGTCATGGACTCCGGCCTCCCCCATGACGCTCTCCCGGACATTCCGGGCGGTCGGGGCAGCTGGGACGAGTGCCCGTACCTGGACACGGACTGGGTGTCCGACACGAACGGGCAACGCACTCTGGGGGTGGGCGTGGACCCGCGTTTCGATACCCCGGCCTGCGTCTTCTGGTCCTATCCGGACGAACCCCACCTGACGGTGCTCGTGCGCACCATGCCGGACACCGCTGCCGCCATCAACGTCGTGGACTGGGCCGCTCCCGTGGATTCCACGGAGCCGGCTGAAGAGCCGGCCGGGTGGTCCGGCGGGCGGGCCGGCGGCGGGATGGTGCCCGACCGCGAGGGTGCGCTCTACGCGGTGCAGAAGGAGAACATGGCCGTGGTGGTGTTCACCAACCAGGATCAGTCACTCAAGGCGGAACTGGTGGCCACGGAGGTCATCGCCTCTCTGGGCCTGTAATCGGGCGGCGATCAGACGGCCACGTCGTTGTACGGCATGAGGGTGGAGACCCAGGGGAACACCACCTCCATGAGCAGCATGAACACCGCTGCCACCAGCACGAGCACGACGAGTAGTTTCACCGGCCAGGGACCCGGCAGGGCCCGCCACAGTGGTCCGTACATCTACGTCTCCTCCAGTACTTCCGGTCGCTGACCGGCGATCTTCTCGGTGGCCTCGACCTCCATGGCGTGCACGATCATGCGCTCCGCATTGGAGAACTGCGGGTGGCAGGTGGTCAGGGTGATCATGCCCTCCAGGTCCGGGCTGACCTGTGTCGCGTCCAGGCCCGGCACCGGATTGATCACCTCGACGGCACCCGGCAACGTGATGTGACGTCCCTGCACGGAGGCGTATTCACCGTGGACGATCCTGTCGACCTGCTCCGGGGTGAGGCAGTCGGTCGCCTCCGCCCGGCGGAGGTCACCGGTGGCATCGATCGGCAGGACCCGGTAGGTGATCCACTCCGTCTGCGTCTCGACGACGATCGCGTCACAGACCTGCAGATTCCCCAGGTCATTGAACGGGGCACCCTTGCCCACCCGGTGACCGGCGACGGCGAAGTTGCCTGCCTCGCCAGGCATCTGGGTCTCCACGTAGCGTCCGGGTCCGGCCAGCAGATCATCGTCGTCGGTGCCCTCGATGACCGCGAACTGGAAGTCGGAGCCGAACGCCGGGATGTACATGCGCGCAAACGCCTCGCCGAGTTCCGGGGTGATCGACTGTCGGGGGTTGGCACGGTCCCCGCCCTCGTCCCACTGGGTCTCCAGGGCCGCCGCCTTCTCGTCCTGCAGGCGACCGGAGGCGATGTTCGTCCAGTACGACTCGTAGAAGGCGAAGAGAAGCATCACGGCACCGGCGGTGAGCAGCAGTTCCCCCAGGAGCTGGCGCAGGCTGAATCCCGCCTGCGACGAAGCCTGAGCGGCTCCGGAACGGTGACTCATGGGGATACTCTCCTCGAAACGCTACGATCAGTTGAGGCTGCCTGCAGTCTAGCGTCTTGTTTGCACGTCCCGTTAAAGGTCAAGGTGTCTCCACCGTGCTCGAACCGTTCATCTATCCCGTCTCCGGCATCCTCAAACTGTGGCATCTGCTGCTGCACTCGGTCTTCGGTATCGACGATTCGGTGGCATGGCTGGTGTCCATGTTCTGTCTCGTGCTGACGGTCCGCACCTTCCTCATCCCGTTCTTCTGGGCGCAGGCGAAGTCCGCCCGCATCGGCGTGGCCATGCGCCCGGCGCAGGCGGCGCTGCGGAAGGAGTACGCCGACAGGACGGACCGGGAGTCCATCCTCGAATTCGAGGAGAAGCGGAAGGACCTCAAGGAGCAGTACGGACACAAGGTCTCCGCCGGCTGCGTTCCGGCGCTCATCCAGATCCCCGTCTTCCTGGGCCTCTACCAGGTGCTGCTGCGCATGGCCCGACCCGGCGACGGCCTGGAGGTCACCGCCGACACCCGGATCGGCTTCCTCAACGCCGATGAGATCAACGCCTTTCTCGACGCCACCGTCAACGGTGTGCCCCTCCCGGCCTACATCGCCATGCCGGAGGACATCCTCAGCCGCCTGGGCACCACCAGCGCCGAGGTCAAGGACTTCATCCTGCCCTTCCTCATTGCGGCCATCGTGTTCACCACCGGCAACCTGCTCATCTCGATCTGGCGCAACACCCAGACCCTCGACTGGGACTCCGGCTTCGCCCGGGGCATGCACAAGTTCCTCATCGGCATGGCCTTCGTCATTCCGGTCATGCTGGCGGCACTGGCGTTGTTGGGTCCGTTGCCCGTGGCGATCATCCTCTACTGGTTCGCCAACAACCTGTGGACCCTCGTCCAGACCCTCATCATCTACCCGTTGGTGCACCGGCAGGTCCCGTTGGCCGAGGATTTCCACGACTACGCCCGGGAGCGTCGGGATATCGCCCGGGCCGCAGACCGGGAGAAGCGGCAGCGGACGTGGAGTGCGCGACGTCGAAAAGCAGCAGGTGCCGTGATGCCCTGGAAGATCCCCGCCATCCGGCGCGAGCTCCGGGCGGAGAAGGCCTCCCGGAAGGCCGAGATGGAGGAGAAGAAGGCGGCGGCGAAGGCGCTGGCCCAGGAGAAGCAGAAGGTGCGCTCCGAGATTCAGCGGGAGCGCACCCAGGAGAAGATCGCGGCGTTCGAGCAGAAGCCGACGGTGAAGAAGATCGCCGCCTGGCAGGCGAAGCGGCAGGCGAAGAAGGCTAGATCGAATAATCGGCCGGCGGAGCCGACAGCATCTGACGAGCCAGATCGCGGGCCGTCTGCAACGGAGTGACCTCGCGGGCGAAACGCGCCCCCGCCAGACCCCCGTCGAGGAAGATGAGCAGCTGGTTGGCCTGCGTCGCGGAGGGGTAGCCGTTCTTGGCGGTGAGCAGCTCCGTCATCGTCCGGTGCATCCACCGACGGTGCTCGAGGGCGGCGGCGACGATGCCATGCTCCGACTCGGCCTCGGGACGCGGGTACTCGTTGGCGGCGTTCTGGAAGTGCGAACCGCGAAACTCCTTGGACGGTTCCTCGGCGATGGCCATGTCGAAGAAGGCGAGGATCTTGTCCTCGGCATCAGTCATCTCCCTGGTGCGCTGCTCCCAGGCCTGCCGGTACTGCTCGTCGAGGGTCTCCAGGTAGGCGATGACCAGCGCATCCTTGGATCCGAACAGGGAATACAGGCTGGCCTTGGCGACGTCCGCCTCCCGGAGGATGCGGTCGATGCCGATGACCCGGATGCCCTCGGTGGTGAAGAGGTTGGTCGCCGAATCCAGCAACCGCTGTCGCGGGCTCGGACGGTTGCGACGGCGACTGCCCGTCGTCTTCTTCTTCGCTGCACCTGCGGCCACGGACGTACCCGTTCCTTTCTGGGGTTGTGCGCTACTGGCTCTTCCCACTCAATATAGACAAACCGGTACGTCTTTTGACAGTCGAGAACGAAGAAGGCATGAAAAAACCCGCCCCGAGGGGCGGGTTCAGGCAACCGTGGAGGTTACTTGCGGCTGCGGCCGGTGACCATGTTGACGATGGTCAGCAGGATAACCGCACCCAGCAGACAGGTGATGAAGCTGAAGATCAGTCCGCCGCCGGCGACATCGACACCGAAGAGGCTGAGCAGCCAGCCGCCGATGAAGCCGCCGATAATACCGACGATGATGTTGAGCAGGAGGCCCTGCTGGGCGTCGGTGCCCTTGATCTTGGAGGCGATCCAGCCTGCCAGGCCGCCGATGATGATCCAACCGATGATACCCATACCGAGCATGGTGTTCTCCCTTAAGTTCTGTTATTCATGCGTAATTGAACATGCCTAGTGTGCCACGAATGACGCGACCACACCTAACCAGGGAACACAACGTAATCGGATCGTTGTAGATACGTACACAGAAATTTACCGGCCCGAAACCCACAGAAACGGGAGACGTCCCCCCAGGGTGACCACGGGGGGACGTCGGCAGCGACCTAGGCGTTCTCGGGGCGAACCACCATCATCGGGCAGGGGGCGGACTGCAGCAGCGCACGCGAGGTCGATCCGAGGAGCATGCCCTTGAAGCCACCGCGGCCGTGGGAGCCGACGACGAGCAGCTGCGCGCCCTCGGAGTTCTCCACCAGCGCGCGGACCGGGCGGTCACGGGTGATCACCTTGCGGACCTCCACCTCCGGGTGGGCGTCGGTCATCGGCTGCAGACGCTCGGTGAGCATGTCCACCTGCTCACGCTCGACCTCCTCCCACTGCTGCTGCGCAGCGGAGAGACCGGCCAGGGACGCCTGGACCTGCATGTCCATCCAGGTGTGCACGGCGACGAGCTCGGCGCCGCGGGCCCGCGCCTCGGCGAAGGCGATCTCGGTGGCGCGCTGGGAGACATCGGAACCGTCGACACCGACGACCACGGGGCCGTACTTGGTGGACTCGTCGACGGTGTTGTCCTCACGGACGACCACCACCGGGCAGGCGGCGTGGGAGACCACGGCCGCGGAGACCGAGCCCATCACCATGCCGGACAGTCCGCCCAGGCCGCGGGAGCCCATGACGATCATCGTGACGTCGCGGGACATGTCCAGCAGCATGTCGATCGGGGAGCCCTCGGCGATGGTGTGGCCGATCTTGAGCTCCGGCGCGACCTCGTGCGCCACGGCCCGGGCCTCGTCGATCTTCTCCATGGTCTCGGACTGGAGGTCGTCGAACAGCTCCTGCGGCGGGACCATGCCCTCCGCGTAGAGGAACTGCGGCATGGTGTACGAGGACGCCAGTCGCAGCGGGATCCCGCGCTTGTTGGCCGTGTTCGCGGCCCATCGGACAGCGTTGTGCGAGGCTGCGGAGCCGTCGACTGCTACGACGACGATATCTTCCTGGGTCATATCGTTCCGCCCTTTCCTGTCATGAGGATGAATATTGCGTATCACCAACAATTGTAGCCCGTTGATGACCGCTCTGAACGAGTTGTTACAACCAGTCGAGAAACTCCGGCAGGCCAGGTTAGCCTGGTCTTAGCGCCTTTAGTCCGGGATGACGATGGGGTGGGCCGCCTCGGCGTTCGCCGGGTACATGAGGGCGTAGAAGACCTCTGCGATCTTGAGCATGATCTCTCCGATACCCTCGGAGGAAAATGCAATGGCCGGGTTAAGGATGGCGTCGAAGTTCATGTCTGACAGATTACAGCCTCCGCGCGGCCAGCGGTCCCCCCTCCCGGTCCGCGACGGCCTCACGGCCACCCGGGCGCGCCTCCCCGCGGACGCGACCACCTGGAGCGCCGCCGAATGGGTGGGGCATCTCATCGCCACCCAGCGGCACCGTCACCCCGCCGATGACGCCCACGCCCTGGCGGAGCGCTTCGCCGCCGGGCAGGTGGTTGACCGTCGGGGTGTCCCCTTTGCGCCCGATGACATCATCACCCCCGGTCAGGACGTCTTCTTCTACCGCATCCCCGCTCCGGAGGTGCACGTCCCCTACGAGGTGGAGGTGGTGTACCGCGACGAGGATCTGCTCATCGCGGACAAACCGCCGTTTCTGGCCACCATGCCCCGGGGTAGGCACATCACCGAGACCCTCACGGTGCGCCTGCGCCGGGCGCTCGACATCCCGGAGCTGACCCCGGCGCACCGTCTCGACCGGCTCACCTCCGGGCTGCTGCTGTGCACCCTGCGCCGGGAGGTGCGCGGCGCGTACCAGCAGCTCTTCGCCGATCGCGCGGTGTCGAAGACCTACGAGGCGATCGCGGCCCACGATCCCGCCCTCGCACCCGGCAGCGTCTGGCGCTCCCGCATGAGCAAGGTCGCCGGTGAGATCCAGGGCCACATCGTGCCCGGTGAGCCCAACGCCGTGACGATGCTTATCGACGCCACCCCGCTCACCGCCGTCGAGCAGGCCCGACTGGAGGCGGTGCACGGCCCGCAGCCGCCGCTGGCGCGCTACGTCCTGGCCCCGGAGACCGGCCGCACACACCAGCTGCGCCTGCACATGTGGGAGCACGGGGTGCCGATCCTCGGCGACAACATCTATCCGCGGATCCACACCGAAGCGGAGGAGGACTTCTCCCGCCCCCTGCACCTGGTGTCCACCGGCCTGTCCTTCACCGATCCGCTCAGCGGGGCGCCCCGGACCTTCACCGCTGCGTCTCGTCTGCTCCCGGGACAGCCAGGCTGAAGGCTGCGGCCACGCGTCGTTGCAGGTCGTCGAACTGCTGCTCCGGCTCCAGGGAACGGGCGAGGGTGTGCAGTTCCACGCGATCGCCGGTGACCTCACGCTGCACCATGGATCCGGGCATGAGGTTCATGAGCAGCAGCGCCGTCTGCCGGGCGGGCCCCGCGGGCAGCCACACCTGCGTCTCGACGACCACTGGGGCGATGTCCGGGGTCCGTGCCACGGCCCGGCGCGCCACATCGACACCGCCGATGCCGGTCTGCTGCAGGAACCACCCCGTCAGGCGCACCGTGCCCACCACGTGCAGGCGCAGATCCGAGCGGGGGACTAGGAGGTGGCTGAGGGCGGTGGCCGCCGCCACGCTGATCACCCCGTAGACGAGATAGTCGGTGCCGGCGAGCACCAGCCACAGACAGGCGAAGAAGAGCAACCGGATCATATCCACCACCCCAGTGCCAGCAGGGCGCTCAGCAGGATGACCGTCACCAGGCCGGACAGCGACCAGACGCGCACGCGCGATTCGATACCCTCCACCGCATTCTCGGTGGCCTCACCCGTGGTGGCCCATCCCCGGGCCCACTGCTTCGCGGCATCACCCGTTACCCCGTGCACCCGCTCCAGCACGGTGGTGGACCGCAGGCTGTCCAACACCCGCTCGCCGATGACGACCACATCCCCTGCCGGGACCGGGACCGGGGCCTCGGCGGGGCCGCGCCGCCACCACCACCAGCCGAGGGGGACGGCGATCAGCAGCGGCCACAGCATGTCCCACAGGGTGCCCGGTTCGAGAGCCGGATGCGCATAGATGAACGGCAGACAGACACCCGCCACGCAGAGCACCAGCCAGCCGAGAAACTCCCCGTCGACCCGGCGCGGTGTGTCCTCCATGCGGCGCAGGGCCCACGCGAAGCGCACGAGCAGCAGACTGGATCCGGTGGCCACCAACGGCAGGACGAGGTAGACCCAGTGATCTGCCACGGCGTCCTTGGCGTCGTACTTCGCCAGTGCCCCGGAGGTGAGCGGGAAACCCACCAGAGCCAGGCCGGCCCAGGCCAGCCCGGCGGTGGCCACCCGGCGGCGGGCCCCGGCGGCGGCCTGCCACACCGGGACCCCCAGGAACAGCGCGCCCTTGGCCAGGCCGTGGTGCACGGCGTAGATGACGACGGCGGCGGTGACGGGGGCGTCGATAAGCATCCCGGCGGCGATGACCGCCCCCAGGAAGCCGAGCTGGGAGATCGTCGAGTACGCGAGGATCACCTTCGGGTCGGTCTGCAGGATCCCGATCACCGGGGCGGCGAAGGCACCGGCCAGGCTGAGGACGAGAAGTACCCAGGCGAGGGCATCCAGCCCGGGGGGAAGGAAGAGCAGCCACCCGATGACACCCGCCTTGACCATGACGCCGGAGAGCACGGCGCTGGCGGCCGGTGGTGCCGCCGGATGTGCCAGGGGCAGCCACACGTGCAGCGGCACCAGGCCGGCCTTGACCCCGAAACCGATGATGAGCAACGCCATGATCACTCCCGGGTGAGAGGAGGCCGCGATGGCGGCGGGAGCGTCGGCGATGAGTCGGCCCCCGGCCGCCCCGGTCAGCCACAGCCCGGCCAGCAGGGCGGTTTCGCTGAGCACCGTCATCACCAGATACACCCCGGTCGCCCGGTGGGACTGCCTGGTACGCGCATGGGTGACCAGGCCGACCGCCGAAAAGCTCATGAGCGCGAAGGCCAGGTAGAAGGTGACGATGTCCGCTGCCAGGTACACGCCGACGTTGCCGAGGTAGCTGGCGCCGAGGAAGGCGAGGAGCTGACCGCGGCGGTCGAGGGCGGGGCGTCGAAAAGCAATGGCGACGGCGGCGACGGCGTAGAGCACGCTGGCCACCGCGAGCAGCGGGGCCGCGACCGCGTCGAGGCGGAATGTGGAGCCGAACAGCAGCCAGGGAATGTCGAGGGTCATCGGAACACCTGCTCTGCCACCTGGCCGGCGATGTCGAGGGGCAGGAACGGAGCAGACGCCAGGGCGCCGAAGACGAGGACCATGGCGGTCGTCGACAGGGCCGGTGCCAGCAGGGCGCGCGGCTCGGCCAGGCGCTCACCCGCTGACTCCCGGAACCACAACCGGTAGACGACGGGCAGGAAGTACATGGCGTTGAGCGCCGAGGACGCCAGCAGCACCGCGATCACCCACGGATGGGCGGAATCGAGCGCGCCGAGGCCCAGCTGCCACTTGGAGATGAACCCGGCGGTCGGTGGCAGGCCGATCATGCCGAACGCCCCGACGGTGAACGCCACGGACGTGCCCGGCATGCGGCGACCGAGGCCGTCGAGTTCGGGGATCGTCTTCGCCCCCGCCACCTCGGCGAACAGGCCGGCGCAGAAGAAGAGCGTGATCTTCATGATGCCCTGGTGCACCAGATGCACCACTCCGCCGGTCGCCCCGGCCACCGAGACGAGTGCGATACCGAGTGTGACGTAGGAGACCTGCGAGACCGTCGAATAGGCCAGCCGGGCCTTGATATCGACCTGGCGCAGGGCCTGGTAGGAACCGTAGAGGATGGTCACCACCGCGACGATGAGCAAGGGATCGAGCACCCCGAGATCGGCGGCGACGTTGACGCCGTAGACATCGTCGATGACACGCACGATGCCGAACACCCCCGCCTTGACCACCGCCACTGCGTGCAGCAGGGCGGAGACGGGTGCCGGAGCCACCATCGCCGTCGGCAGCCAACCGTGCAGCGGGAACAGCGCGGCCTTCACGCCCAGACCGCCGATGAGCAGGGCGAAGATGGCTGCCGCGACCACCGGCTGCTCGGCCACCAGCTCCGCGACGCCGAGCGCACCACCGGGGGCGAAATCCACCGGACCGGCGTAGCTGGTCAGCCACACCACGCCGATGAGCAGCGCCAACCCGCCGCTGAGGGTGTAGCGCAGGTAGAGCCGCGCCGCGCGTATCGACGCCGCCGTCCCCCAGTGCGCCACCAGCGGGTAAGTCACCAGGGTGAGCATCTCGTAGAACACGAGGAAGGTGATGAGGTTGCCGGAGAACGAGATGCCCACCGTGGCCGTGACACACAGGCTGAAGAAGCCGAAGAAGCGCGAGCGGTGCTCCCCCTCCGCCAGATAGCCGATGGCGTAGATGGTGGTGAGCAGCCACAGCACCGCGGACAGGGTGGCGAAGAACAGTGAGAACTCGTCCACCCGCAGCACCAGGTCGATGCCGGGCAGGAAAGGGACGGCGAACTCGGGCCGGAGGCCCTCGTCGAGGACCACCGGGAAGAGCAGGAACACCAGACCCAGCTTGGCGACGGCCGCCGCCAGGTTGATGCTCGAGCGCGCCCGCCGCGCCTTCTCCGGGAGCGGGAAGATGAGCATCGCCGCGATGAGCGAGGTGAGCAGCATGAGCACCGGCACATAGGCGAGCCATGCGGTGGGGACGAGATCTACCATGGGGCGCCCACCTCCAGCAGCCGGGTGAGCCACACACCGCCGAATCCGCTGAGCAGTGTCAGCGTGCCCAGGGCCAGCGGTGGGGCGAGGGCGACAGCGGGCAGGGGGGTGGTCTTCTCGGGTTCGGCGTCCTCCTCCATGAGCAGCGGGCCCAGGACCTTTAGCAGGTAGGCCGCCGAGAGCAGCGTCGCCACGACCACGACACCCAGCAGCCAGTAGTGTCCGTTGCTCACCGCGGCTGTACTGAGCAGCCACTTGCCGGAAAACGACAACGACAGCGGCATGCCGGCCAGACCGACCGCGGCCAGGCCCATCGCGAGGATGAGACCCGGGTGATCACGTCCGACGCCGTGCAGCGCGGCGATCTCGTCGGTGCCGTAGAGCTCCTTGAGGTAGCCGGCCGCCAGGAAGAGTGCGGCCTTGGCGATACCGTGACCGAGGACCAGGCCGAGGGTGCCGGCCAACGCCCCGGGCACCGCTGCCGCATTCGGGATGAGGGGGAAGAAGAGGAAGAAATAGCCGACCTGGGCCACAGTGGAGTACGCCACCAGGGGTTTCATGTGTGTCTGGCGCAGGGCCATGACGGAGCCGACGACAATGGCCAGCACTCCTGCCCCGGCCAGAACCCAGGTGACCACGGCCAGCTCTGCGACCAGGTCCGGGGTGGCGATCCACAGCCACAACCGGAGCAGCACGAAGAAGGCGGCCTTGATGACGAGTGCCGACAGCAGCGGGGACACCGGACTCGGTGCCGCGGCGTGCGCCGGGATGAGCCAGCCGTGCATGGGCGCCAGTGCCATCTTCATGCCGAGGCCCACGGTGGCGAGGATGAGCGCGACGCTGAGAACCTCCGGGTGGCCCGCCGCCCGGTCGGCGACCTGACCGAGGTCGAGCGTGCCGCTCACCGACACCAGCAGTCCCACCGCGACGAGGAAGAGCAGTGAACCCACGACCGCGACGAAGAGATACCGCAGTGCGGCCAGGCGGGCCTTCCGCCCACCCAGTGCCACCAGCCCCACGGCGGTCAGGCCGACGACCTCGAGCCCGACATAGGTGTTGAACAGGTCCCCGGAGACGAAGACCGCATTGAGTCCGGCCCAGCAGCCGAGCCACAGCGGCCAGAATCCGCGTTCCTGGCGGGCGGCCACCGTGACCAGCCCTCCGACCACGGCGGTGAGCAGGAGAAAGAGCACGGACAGTCCGTCTGCCCGCAGGGTGATCCCGAGGGGGATGTCGTATCCGCCGAGGGTGAGCTCGGCGGGGCGGGAACGGGCGACGTCGATAAGCACGGGGGCCAGCAACGCCGGGATCATGCCGGCGACAACGAGCCCCAGCGGGCGGCCGAGCCGCGGGTAGACCGCGAGGGACGCCGCCAGCAGGGGCAGCAGGACAAGGGCCCCGAGGCAGAATTCGACCAGGCTCACTGCTCCTCCTCGATCCGCGAGATGAGCAGGGCACCCACGGCGGTGAACGCTGCCGTGATGACCAGTCCGGTGATGACCAGGGCGGTCAGAACGGGATCGGCGGGTTGGGTGCGCGCCGCCAACGCGACCAGGAACAGCAGGCTGCCGGCGCCGACGATGTTCATGGCCACCAGCCGCGCGACGCGATCCCGGACCAGCAGCATACGGATCATGCCGACCGCGATGAGCAGGACCGCGAGACCGAGATAGAACTGAACAAGCGTCATCGAGCCTCCTCCAGTCCCAGGTAGAGCAGGTACAGGCCGGCGGTGATGCCGATGGTCAGGGCGATCTCGACGGTGAGGATCAGGGCGAAGGCCCCGGGCTCCGGCCAGCTCAGCCAGGGCCCACCCAGGACCGATCCGATGAGTGCTGCGGCGATGAAGACCACCACACCGATGATCAACGCCGGGCGGAGAAGTCTGTGGGTGGCGGTCATGTTCACTCCGGCCACATGCAGGAGGATGAGCATCGCCGCGAGGACGGCACCCGACTGGAAGGCCCCGCCCGACGTCGAACTACCGGCGAACAGCAACCAGAGTCCGAGCAGCAGGAGCACCGGAGCAGCCATGCGGATGAACCACACGGCAACACCCGGCAGCTCCGCCGCCGGTCCCCGTGGAATCCTGCCGTCGCCGAGGACCAGGACGATCACCCCGGCAAAGAGCAGCACCGCGCTCTCCAGCAGGGTGTCATAGGCGCGGAAGGCCAGCAGTACTCCGGTGATCTCATGACTGACGCCACCCGGCAAGCCCGTCCCGGGGTCCCACTGCGGCAGCAGCTGTTCCGACCTCATCACCAGTGACCCGAGCACCACGGTGACGACGCTGCCTGCGGTCACCCCGATGACGCCTTTCACCCAGTACGGTGTGCCCGGCCCGTCCGGATCCCTCGTGTGAGCCGGTGCCACAGGTTGCCTGACCGCCAGCCACACCAGGATCGCGCTGAGCATGCCGGTACCCAGGGCTGCTTCCGCGAATGCGACGTCAAGCGCTCCGAGACGCAGCCACACCAGGCTGATGATCACCCCGAAACTGAGGAAGGCACCGACCTGCCCTCGCCGATGGGGCACCACGACAATCAGTGCGACACTGGCGAGGATGCCGAACCCCAGCGCTACATCCACGGCGCCGACGCTCACGCGGGGGCCTCCTCGAGCGCGTCGATCTCCGCCAGTGCCTGCGCCGACACCGACGCCGAGCCGAGCGCAATCACCCAGGCGATGAGCAGGGCACCGGCGACGACGAGGCTACCTGACAGAACGGAGACACCCAGCAGCACCAGCCCGAGACCCAGATTGTCAGCCTTCGTCAGCGCATGCAGTTGACTGCGGACATCCGGAAACCGAATCAGGCCGATGGTGCCGGCGGTGAAGAAGACCATGCCTACCGTGATGATGCCGGCGCCGAGAAACTCAGTGATCATCTGCCGCCTCCGCTTCTCGACGCTCCCGTGTCCGGTACGCAGCAACGGCAACAAGAGCACTGATGGCGGCCAAACCGGTGAAGGTGAGCGGAAGGTCCCCGTAGCGCGAGGCCCCGACATCCGAGGCGGCCACGATCGCGGCCAGCGCCGCACCCGTGGTGCCGGACAACAGCAGGACCAGCAACCAACTGCCCCGGCGGGCGCGACGCAGGATCGCCACCATCGCCACTGCGAAGTTGAGGAGGAGGACGATGAACGCGACATTCAGGAACATCTCCACGTTCGGCCTCCTCCACCTGGTCGATCGGGGGTCATATGCACCTTAGCGCACGTCAACACCACAACTATACAGAAGGGCGCTGCGGTGTTGACCGGCGACGAAAGAGCGAATCGC
>NZ_JAUNRW010000149.1 GCF_030535495.1 Corynebacterium sp. | reverse complement strand
CCGACGATGTCGAGCTGGTGCTCACGCGTATCGACGACGAATCCCGCCGCATGTCGCTTCTCGTCGAGGACCTCCTCGCGCTGACCCGCGCCGAGGGTTCCCGCCTGGAACTCAAGACCGTCGACCTGCTCGAGCTGGCGCTGTCGGTGGCGTCCTCGGCGCGTGCCGCCTTCCCCGACCGGGAAGTGTGCGTGACCAACGAGACCTCCTCGGTCCCGGTGGTCAAGGGCGATGCCTCCCGCCTGCACCAGGTGCTGCTCAACCTCATCTCCAACGGGCTCACCCACGGCGGTCCCGAGGCCACGGTGTCGGTGCTGCTGCATCTCGACGGCCGGGACGTGGTCCTCGAGGTCTCCGACGACGGCCGCGGCATGTCCCCCGAGGTGGCCGGGAAGGTCTTCGAGCGTTTCTACCGCGAGGACGCCTCCCGCTCGCGCGCCTCGGGCGGATCGGGCCTGGGGTTGGCGATCACGAAGTCGCTGGTGGAAAAACACGGCGGGACGATTACCGTGGCCTCTGAAGAGGGCTCCGGTTCCGTGTTCACCGTCCGGCTGCCCCGCAAGGTCGAGGAGGAGTAGATGGACTGGCGCGAGGTCGTGCAACGGGTGGAGGATTCCCCGGTCACGGGGTGGGTGATCGCGCTGCTGATCGTCATCATCGGCCTCATCGTGGCCAACCGCGTGGCCCGCGGGATCCGGGCACTGGGCCGGGAGCGGGGGAGTGTGGCCACCGCCGTGTCACTGGTGGCGCGGGTGGTGCAGTCGCTCATCGTCATCATCGCCATCGCCACGGCGCTCAACCTCGTGGGCATCGACCTCGGCCCCGTCCTGGCCAGCGCCGGCGTGGTGGGCATCATCGTCGGCTTCGGGCTCAAGGACATCGCCGAGAACTACATCGCCGGCGTCATCCTCGCCTTCCGCCGGGTCTTCCTCATCGGTGATGAGATCATGGTCTCCGACAAACTCACCGGCCGCGTCGAGGAACTCTCCCTGCGGTATATCCGCCTGCGCACCCGCGACGGCCTGCGCGTCTACCTGCCCAATGCGGCGATCCTCAAGGAACCGCTGGTCAACCTCACCCGCAACGGTTCGCGCCGCGGCGAGTTCCACATCGCCGTCTCCTATGACACCGACCTGGACCGGGCGCGGGAGATCGCCGAGGCGGCCGTGGAGAAGCTCGACGGATTCGGGGCGGACTCCCGCCCGGCGGCGTATGTCACCGAGTTCGGCACCGCCGCGGTGACCCTGCTCATCCACTACTGGTACGACCCGGACCAGTCCGCGCCGGGCAAGCGCAGCCGCGCGATGATCGCGGTGAAAAAGGCCTTCGAGACCCACGGCGTGGACCTGCCGTCGTCCGCCGTGGAGGTCAAGCTCGGGCCCGGCCAGGAGATGTTCCCGACCGACCCGGTGGATTAGTCGGCCTCCGCCTCCAGGGCGGCGATGGCACCGGCGACATCGAGCTTCTCGACGCCGTGCTCGTCCGGATCCAGGTCAGCGGCATCGCCGAGCATGCGGCGAACGTAGTTGACGTCCTTGTCGCCGCGGCCGGAGAGGTTGACCAGGTAGACGCGGTCGGTGCGGCCGGCAGCCTCATCCTCCTCGGCGAGCTTGAGCGCATATGCCAGGGCGTGAGACGACTCCAGCGCCGGGATGATGCCCTCGTAGCGGGTGAGCATGCGGAAGGCCTGCAGGGCCTCGGCGTCGGTGGAACCGACGTAGGTGCCGCGGCCGGATTCCAACAGGTGGGCGTGCTCCGGGCCGACTCCCGGGTAGTCCAGGCCGGCGGAGATGGAGTGGGAGTTGAGCACGTCCTCCTCGCCCTCGCCGAGCATGACGTAGGAGCGCGAGCCGTGGAGAATGCCCACCCGTCCCCGGTTGAGCGGGGCGCCGTGCTTGTCGGTGTCCAGGCCCTCACCGGCGGGCTCGACGCCGATGAGCTGTACGTCCGCGTCGTCGAGGTACTCGGCGAAGGCACCGATGGCGTTGGAGCCACCACCGACGGCGGCGATGACGGCGTCAGGAAGCCGGCCGACCTCCGCGAGCATCTGCTCGCGCGACTCCTTGGAGATCACCCGGTGGTACTCCTTGACCAGGGAGGGGAAGGGGTGCGGTCCGGCGGCGGTGCCCAGCAGGTAGTGGGTGGTCTCGTAGGATTCGACCCAGTCGAGCAGGGCCACGTCGACGGCGTTCTGCAGGCCGTTGCCGCCGTCCTCGTCGACGGGGATGACCTCCGCACCCATGAGGCGCATGCGGTAGACGTTGGCCTGCTGCCGGGCGATGTCCCGGGCACCCATGTAGATGGTGCAGTCCATGCCGAAACGCGCCGCGGCCATGGCGGTGGCCGTGCCGTGCTGGCCGGCACCGGTCTCGGCGATCAGGCGGGTCTTGCCCAGCTTCCTGGCCAACAGCGCCTGCGCCATCACCTGGTTGCCCTTGTGGGCGCCACCGTGGACCAGGTCCTCGCGCTTGAGGAAGATACGGGCATGGCCGCGGCCCTTGCCCTCCCGCGGCAGATTGACGCACTCGGTCACCGGGGTGGGCCGGCCCAGGTAGGAGCGGTAGAGGGTGTCCAGCTCGGCGATGAACTCCGGGTCCTCCAGGGCCTCGGCGTAGGCGCGCTCGAGCTCGTCGAGGACGGGGTAGAGCATCGGGGGCACGAACTGGCCGCCGAACTTGCCGAAGTAGGCGGGCAGGATGGTCTCGCGGGCTTCGCCCTCGGGGATCTCGGGATTGTCGTGCAGGCGCGGGGTGAGGTTCATGAAAATAACTGTAGGCGGCTGACCAAGGCGCCACGGCCGATTCGGGGGAAACCGCCAGCTACCGCGTTCTAACGCGGGTGGCCGTTCTCGTCGGTCTCCATGACCGCGCGGATGCGGGCGGCGGCGTCGTCCATGAGCTCCGGATCGGTGGCGTCCATGGCCATGGCCTGGGAAAAGTTGTACTCCGACATGGCGTCGGTGGGGAAGACGTGGATGTGGGTGTGGGGGACGTCGAAGCCGGCGATGATGTAACCCGCGCGCGCCGCGCCGAAGGCCTCGCGGACCGCGCGTCCGACGTTCTGCGCGACCTCGTTGAGGTGGCCCCACAGCTGCGGCGCCAGGTCGGTCCAGCGGTCGACCTCCTCGATGGGGACGACGAGCACGTGCCCGTAGCGCAGCGGCTCGATGGTGAGGAAGGCGACAACCAGATCGTCGCGGTAGACGAAGCGGCCCGGGAGCTCGCCGTTGATGATCTTGGTGAACACGCTAGTCATGCCGCCCAGGCTACCTGGAGTGCGATGGTGGGTGTCGGAGCGGAACGCTCGATTTCCTCGAAGTGCCGCCGATACCGGAAACGAGGATTTCGAGCGTTTCGCCGCACGGACCTCCCACCGGGATCCACAAGCGGTAGGGCAGTCTCCTAGACTTAATGTCCATGCGCATTCTCGTGATCGGTTCGGGCGGCCGCGAACACGCCCTCCTCAAGGGCCTGGCCGCCGACCCCGCCACCACTGACCTCCACGTCACCCCGGGCAACGCCGGGATGAGCGGCCTGGCCACCGTCCACGCCGACGCCGGAAAGGTCGACGACCCGGCCGCCATGGTGGCCCTGGCGCAGGAGATCGACGCCGAGCTCGTCGTCATCGGCCCGGAGATTCCGCTGGTCGCAGGCGTGGGCGATGCCCTCCGCGAGGCCGGCTTCCGCGTCTTCGGCCCGAACCAGGCCGCCGCGCAGATCGAGGGCTCCAAGCAGTTCGCCAAGGACGTCATGGCCGACGCCGGTGTGAAGACCGCCCGCGCCGAGCAGCTGACCCCCGGCACCTCCGACGCCGACATCGACGCCGCCCTCGACCGCTTCGGTCCCACCTGGGTGGTCAAGGACGACGGCCTGGCCGGCGGCAAGGGAGTGGTGGTCACCCCCGATCGGGCAGCCGCCCGCGAGCACGTGCGTGCCGTCCACGAACTGGGCAACCCGGTGCTGCTGGAGTCCTTCCTCAACGGCCCCGAGGTCTCCCTGTTCTGCCT
>NZ_JAUNRW010000003.1 GCF_030535495.1 Corynebacterium sp. | reverse complement strand
AGTTGAAGACGTTCCAGACGGCCTTGACGTAGTCGGCCTTGACGTTCTTGTACTGCAGGTAGAAGGCGTGCTCCCACATGTCCAGCATGAGCAGCGGGGTGAAGTTGACGGAGATGTTGCCCTGCTGGTCGGTCAGCTGCTGGATGATGAGGCGACCTGCGATGTGGTCGTAGCCCAGGACGGCCCAGCCGGAGCCCTGGATGCCCATGGCGACACCGGTGAAGTGGGCCTTGAACTTGTCGAAGGAACCGAAGTCGCGGTCGATGGCCTCAGCCAGCTCGCCGGTCGGCTCGCCGCCACCGTTCGGGGAGAGGTTCTTCCAGAAGATGGTGTGGTTGGTGTGGCCACCCAGGTTGAAGGCCAGGTTCTTGGACAGTGCGCGGATCTTGTCCGGGTTCGCCTCGCCGTTGCGCTCCTCCTCGAGTGCCTCCAGTGCGGCGTTGGCGCCGGCGACGTAGGTGGCGTGGTGCTTGGAGTGGTGCAGCTCCATGATCTCGGCTGCAATGTGCGGCTCAAGTGCGTCGTAGGCGTAGTCGAGCTCCGGAAGGTTGTACACGGCCATGGTGGTCCTCTTTCTGTTGCTAACGGGTGCGCCCTCGACTGTACCGTCGAAAAGCGCGGTGCCACCATGATAGGACAAAATGCGAATTTGGCAACGAAAGTGTTTCCTAAATGCGGCGGCGCGTACCCTGGGGGCATGTCCTGGATGTTCCAACGCACCCCCGAACTGCTCCCCGCCGACCAGACCCTGTCCGGCCGCGAAGCCCCCATCCTGCCGTCACCCCGCCAGCACATGGTGCTGGGCACGCCGATCACCGGCCCGTGGAAGGAGGGGCAGCGCTCGCTCATCGTCGGCATCGGCTGCTTCTGGGGCGTGGAGAAGATGTACTGGGAGACCGAGGGGGTGGAGGGGACCTCCGCGGGATACGCGGGTGGCGTCACCCCGCACCCCACCTACCGCGAGGTGTGCACGGGAAAGACGAATCACACCGAGGTCGTCGAGGTCGTCTATGACCCGGAGCGCATCTCCCTGGAGACGCTCGTCGCCATGGCCCTGGAGAATCACGATCCGACACAGGTCAACCGCCAGGGCAATGATGTGGGCACCCAGTACCGCTCCGCGCTCTACACCACCGGCCCGGATGCACAGGCCGAGGCCCGGCGGGTGCAGGAGATCGTCGACGCCTACGCCGCTGATCTGCGGCAGGAGGGTTTCGGCGAGGTGACCACCGAGGTCATGCCGCTGGCGGACACGCCCGCCGGTGCGTATTTCCTCGCGGAGGATGAGCATCAGCAGTACCTGCACAAGGTCCCCCACGGCTACTGCCCGCACCACTCCACCGGCGTGGCCTGCCGTCTGCCGGAGTGACACCCATGTTCAACTTCGAGCCCCCACCTCGCCAGACACCGCACGTCACCGCGCCTCCGGCCACCCCGGTCGGCTTCCGGGTGCGGGTCGATCTCGAGGAGACACACCCGCCGGTGTGGCGCCGCCTGCTCATTCCCGGACAGATGAGACTGCATGAGGTCCACCTGCTCCTCCAGATCGCCATGGGATGGGAGAATTCCCACCTGCACAAGTTCTTCCAGGGCTCGGTGTTCGAGCGCCGCGACTTCCTCACCGACTTCGATCGCGCCGAGGGCGAGCAGGGGATCTTCGAACACGACGTCCGCCTCGACCAGGTGCTGCACGACGTCGGTGACAAGCTGCGCTACGAGTACGATTTCGGCGACGGCTGGACCCACACGATCAAGGTGGAGGAGGTGCTGGCCGAGGAGCCGGCGGCACCCCGGTGCATCGGCGGACGGCGGGCGTGCCCTCCGGAGGACTGCGGAGGTGTCCAGGGCTATCACGAGATGGCCGAGTGGGTGCGCACCGGCGACGGCGGAAACGAGGAGATGGAGGACTGGCTCGACTTCGAGTGGCACCCGGACCACTTCGATCCGGAGGAGGTCAACGCCGCGCTGGAGGATCATGGTGCGCAGGTGATCGTCCGGGAGGAGGTGGCCGCCGTCCTCGACCTCGTTCCGGCCGACCGCGCCTCCACCCTCATCCGCCTCATGGAGTCCGCGGCCTGGACCGCGGAGCAGACCCCACCGTCGGCCGCCGTCGTGGCGCAGGCCGTCGAGCCCTTCAGCCAGCTGCTGGATCTGGTGGGCGAGGGTGTGACCCTCACCGGGCAGGGTTACCTTCCCCCGGTGCTGGTGACGCAGCTGTGCGACCGGCTTGACCTCGGCGGTCCTCTCCACGGGCAGGCGAACCGGGAAGCCAACCTGCCGCCCGTGAAGGCCCTGCACCGCCTGGCGAAGAAACTGGGGCTCCTGCGCAAGTACCGGGGGCGCCTGCTGCCCACGAAGATCGGGGAGCGGGCGTTGCTGGATCCGGGGCTCATCTGGGAACAGGCGCAGCAGGCCCGGCCGAACTCCCGCGATAAGTTCGAGGTGCACGCCGCGTGGTTCTACCTGGTGGTCGCCGGATCGGAGGCCGCGGTGGACAGGTGGGCCGATCTCACCCGGAAACTGGTCGGGGATGTCGGGTGGCGCATCGAGCATCCCCACTCCTCCATTCCCTACCCGTTCAGCGAGACCCGTACCCTGCTGGAGTTTCTGACCCACGGGCCTGATCCGTTGGGCAGCAGCCCCGACCCGGAGCGCGTGGCCGCGGTGAGTCACCTGGCCCGCCACATGGTCTTCGCTACGCCCAGCTGATCTCGGCGAGGCTGCTTATCGACGCCACCGTCGCCCCCGTCCGATCCAGGTGGATCGCGTGCATGCCCACGCGCCGCGCTCCCTCGACGTCGTTGACAAGGCAGTCGCCGATCATCGCGCTGTCCGTAGCTTTCACGCCGAGCTTGTCGAGTGCCGCGAGGTAGGACTCCGGCTGCGGCTTCGGGGCGCCGAGCTCCACGGTGGCGCACATGACCATCCCGTCGAGCCACAGGCCGGTGCGCTCCAGTTTGGCGCGCTGCAGGTCCTCGGCGCCGTTGGTGAGGATGCCGACACGGAGCCCCTGGCCCAGGGCCTCCCGCAGGGAGGGGAGGGCGTCGGGGAAGGCCCGCCAGTTGGCACGGTAGACCGCGAGGTAGTCCTCGTACATGGCCAACGCCTCCTCATCGCTCAGGTCGGTGCGGCCGATGAACTCACGGCAACGTTCCACCCGTTGCCCGAGGTGGCTGACCTGGCCGTTCTCGAAGGCGGTGAACCACTTCTTCTCGATGCGCGCCCACCGTTCCCACTGGTCACCGCTGAAACCCAAGGTCTGACTCCACGCATTGACGCCGAGGCGGGCGGCGTGGTCATGGTCGACGAGGGTGCCGTCCAGGTCGTAGAACACGGCCGTGAGGTGGGCGGGAAGTTGCATGGGTCACACTTTATGTGACAACACTCTTACCTATATGAAGCCACGATGAATTCTTGGCTCCCCGTACTGCGCCACCCCAGCCACGGCCACATAATAGGCGCCGTGAGGCAACCTAGTGACCACCCGATCACGCGACGGAGCCTACTGCAGGGCACCCTCATCGCGGGGGCGGCAGCGGCGGTCCCGAGCTCGCTGCCGCGCGTGCGGGCCTCGGACGTGCAGGCCTACGCGGACGCTGACCTGGACACCCTCCACGCCCCGCGGCCTTTCGCCGACGGAGAGCACCACGTGTTCATGCACGGTGTGGCCTCGGGGGACCCGGTGCCCACCTCGGTCATCCTGTGGACCCGAGTGACCCCGGCCCCGGAGTGTGTCCCCGGTTCCGGGGTCGGCCCGGACGTGCTGCTGCGCTGGGAGATGGCCACCGACCCGGGGTTCACCCGGCTGGCCCGGGCGGGAACCGTCACCGCCTCCGCCACCCACGATCACACCGTCCACGTCGACCCCTTCGGCCTGGAGTCGGACACCGTCTACCACTACCGCTTCACCGTCCTCGACGGTGAGCACGCAGGAAGGATGTCCCGGGTCGGCCGGACGCGGACGGCTCCGGGGGATGGGGCGGGCGTCGATAAGCTCACCCTGGCCGTGTGCTCCTGCGCGAACTTCGAGGCGGGCTACTTCTCCGCGTACTCGGACATCGCGCGCCGGGCAGAGGCCGGGGAGGTCGATGTCGTCGTCCACCTGGGCGACTACATCTACGAATACGCCTCCGGCGAGTACGCCGGGAAATACGGCGTCGTGCGCCCGCACGTGCCCACCTGGGAGATCCGCACCCTGGCGGATTACCGCTCCCGCTACGGCCACTACCGGCGGGACGTGGAGCTGCAGGACGCCCACGCCGCCGCCCCCTGGGTGGTCACGTGGGACGACCACGAGGTGGCCAACGACTTCTGGTCCGGCGGCGCCGAGGGGCACGGGCCCTTCCACGGTGACTGGCACACCCGCAAGGACGCGGCCATGCAGGCCTACCTCGAGTGGCTCCCGGTGCGCGGCACGTCCCCCTCGCGGGGCGGGCGGATCTACCGCACGCTGCGCTTCGGCACCCTGGCGGAGCTGCACATGCTCGACCTGCGCTCCTACCGCAGCGCGCCGGGCATGATGCAGCCCGCCGCCCGCAATGCCCCGGACCGCACGATCATGGGCTCGGAGCAGTTCGACTGGCTCTCGGGGCGGCTGTCCACCGCCTCGACGGCCTGGAATCTCATCGGCACCTCCGTCATGATGGCCCCGCTCAACCTGGTCCACATTGATCCGGGGTTGCGGTCCCAGCTCATGCAGATGGTGGGGCTCGACGCGGCCGGGACCCCGGTCAACGTCGACCAGTGGGACGGCTACGTCGCCGATCGGGAGCGCCTGCTCGCCCAGCTGGCGGGCCAGCACCCCCACGGCCGGACCGTTTTCCTCGCCGGTGACATCCACTCCGAGTGGGCCAACCACATCTGGCACGGGGACCGCATCGTGGCCGCGGAGCTGGTGTGCTCCTCGATCACCGCCGCCAACGTCGACGAGTTTCTCGGTGCGGTGGAGAACAATCCCGTCTCGCAGACCGCGGAGCGCCACGTCCTCTCCCATAACCGGCACATCAACCACGTGGACCTCGACGCCCACGGTTATGCCCTGCTGCACATCCGTCCGGAAAGCGTCGAGATGTCCTGGCAGCGGGTCGTCGACGTCACCGTCGCCGGTTCCCCGGTGGTCGCAGGGCCCACCATGCGTTACGACGGCGCCCTCATCACCGCCTGATCGCATCCCGGCGGATGAAGGCGCTCGCGCGGCGCTCCAGCGCATGGTCCATCCGCACGCTGGCGTGCTCCCCGAGGACGGCGTCCCAGTACCAGAGCATCTCCTCGTGGTAGTTGTGCCCGTGTCCGCCCGGCACAGCCAGGGAGTTGAGCTGGTCGAGGCCGACCTGCCACCCGGAGACGAACGGCACCCAGCGCATGCCGTGGAAGACGTCGAGGCGTTGCGGGCGGGGGGCGGGCACCCCGCGGGAGCCGGGTTCGCGCAGCCAGTCGGGTTGGCGCCACACCATGTCCCGGGAGAACCAGACGATGGGGTCGGAAGCATGCTGGGCGATCACCACCCTGGGGTACTGCCAGGGATGGCGGTAGGCGCGCCCGAGGTGGTCCTGCCGCAGGTGGAGCGGGGTGGCGACGACGCGGACGTGCCGGCCGCCGTCGATAAGCGGCAGGCGTTCGGGGGAACCGGCGTCACGGTGGTCGCTGAGATCCCGGATGAGACGGGTGAAACGGGGCGCGCCGGACAGCAGAGCGCCGTCCGTACGGCGCAACAGATCGTCGAGGTCGTCGAAAGCCGCGGCCGTGCCGTAGGCGCCTAAGGACTCGCCGGCGACGTAGAGCCTCGGGCGGTCCGCGGGATCCATCTGCTCGAGGCGGGAGAGCACCGCCGCGATCAGGGCGCGGGCGGCCCGCACCGGGGTGTCGCGGTCGACGACATAGGCCACCGGCGAAGGCAGGTAGGAGTACTGCATCGACATGGTGGCGCAGTTGCCGCCGGTGAGAAACTCGACCGCGTCGACGGACCAGTCGGTGACCCACCCGGTGCCGGCGGAGGTCTGGATGACGAGGGTGTCGCGTCGGAAAGCGCCGGTGCGGTCCATCTCCGCGAGGATGAGCCGCGCCGCGGCCTCCACGGTGCGGCCCGGGACCAGGCCCACGAAGATGCGGATCGGCTCGCGCACCTCACGCAGGCCGGTGATCTCGGCGATGTCGCGGGCGCGCGGGCCCAGCGACAGCACCGCGCGGCCCTGGGAGCCCACCGCCGACCACGGCTCCAACGACCACGGGGATCCGGAGCGTTCCGGCTCCCAGGGCATCATCGATCCCGGGAAGACCGAGGCGTTCAACACCGCGGCCTGCCGGGACAGTCGGGCCAGGACTCTGCGCACCAGCACCTTGTCGCTGAGGAGGAGCGCGATCCAGGTCAGCCCGCCGGCCGTCAGGGGCCAGGCCACCCACAGGGGCATCCACCGGGACAGGCGCGCCCCGGTCCGGTCGACGAACGCCTGGGCGGCATCGCCGACCAGCAGCAGGGCGCCGTAACCGGCGGTGCCCACCACCGCCCCTGCCAGCGCGTGCCGGCTACCCCGATTACGTACGCGCACCAGCCGGGCCTGCTGCTCCTGGCGCCGCAGACTGAGCAGCGCGGCGCTGGCGGTGACGCCGACCATGAGCATGTGTCCGGTTCCCGCCCACAACCAGGCACGCGGTGACCAGCGACGACGCAGCGGGTAGGCCACAGCGGTGCCCGCCAGGTGCCCGACACCCTGCACAATGGCGACATTGGCCGCGGTCACCCACCAGGGCCGCGGCAGCAGGGAGGGTGAGATTGCCCACCACGTGGCGATCTCCGCCCCGAGGATGCCCGCGCCGAGATTGTCCGGCAGGCGGCGTCGCCGGGCCATGCGGAAACCGGGGGTGAGGTCATTGACCACCTCCAGGCCGAAGGCGATGCCTCTGAGGGCCCCGACGGCGGCGGGGAGGAGGACGCGGCGCAGAAGCCTCATGGGCCCTGATTGTGGCAGACCACGCACTGTCGTGCAGCACACACTGCATGTCCGATCGGAAGAGGCAATAATAGAGGTAGCTCGAACCCGGACACACAATCCAGACACATTCGGAAAGCTTGGAGATCCCATGCGCACAGCAGTCGGAAACAAAGTGGTACTCATCGGCGCCGGTGATGTCGGCGTCGCCTACGCCTACGCTCTGGTCAACCAGGGCACCGTCGACCACCTGGCCATCATCGACATCGACGCCAAGAAGCTTCGCGGCAACGTCATGGACCTCAACCACGGTGTCGTGTGGTCGAGCTCCCGCACCCGTGTCACCGAAGGCACCTACGAGGACTGCCGGGACGCGGCGATCGTGGTCATCTGTGCCGGCGCCGCCCAGAAGCCGGGCGAGACCCGCCTGCAGCTGGTGGACAAGAACATGAAGATCATGAAGGCCATCACCGACGAGGTGATGGGCCACGGTTTCGACGGCATCTTCCTCGTCGCCACCAACCCGGTCGACCTGCTCACCTACGGAGTGTGGCGGTACTCCGGCCTCGACCACCACCGGGTCATCGGTTCCGGCACCGTCCTCGACTCCGCCCGCTACCGTTTCATGCTCGGCGAACTCTCCCGGACCTCCCCGACCTCCATCCACGCCTACATCATCGGTGAGCACGGGGACACCGAGCTGCCCGTCGTCTCCTCCGCCACCATCGCGGGTGTGACCATGAACTCCCGGGCCGAGAAGGAGCCCGGCTTCGCGGAGAACATCGAGAAGATCTTCGAGGAGACCCGCGACGCGGCCTACGAGATCATCGACGCCAAGGGCTCGACCTCCTACGGCATCGGCATGGGCCTGGCGCGTATCACCAAGGCGATCGTCCAGAACCAGGACGTCGCCCTGCCGGTCTCCGCGTACCTGGAGGGCGAGTACTGCGAGCACGACATCTACATCGGCACACCGGCGATCATCAACCGCGCCGGCATCGCGCGTGCGGTGGAACTCCAGCTCAACGACCACGAGAAGGAGCGCTTCGCCCACTCCGCGGCCACCCTGCGCGCCATCAAGGAGGAGTTCTTCCCGGCGGAGGACTGAGCACGCTCGAGATGCCGAAGCTTCCGAACGCAGGCACAATGAGGGGGACATTGTCGCGCGTTACGGGAGGACGGCTGTGGAAGCCAGACTGCAGGATCTGATCACCGAGGTCGACGGACTTATCGACGCCGTCCGGGCGGAGGAGTCGCGGGCGGCGGAGGAGATCTCCCGCGTCGCCGACAACCACCGCGACGGCGCGGTCAACCTCACGCACTACGCCGAGCTGCGCCAGCACGACATCCGCGCGGTGCAGGGCGGACTGGCCTCCATCGGCGCGACTCGCTTGTCGACGGCCGAGCCCGCCGTCCTCGCCCGCCTCCAGGCGGCGCGCAACGTGCTCTCCGCCTACAGCGGCGAGCAGCTCAAGTACACCGGCTCCGAGGTCCGCGACGCCTTCGCCCGGGCCGACGACATCCTCGAGGACCACGCCACCGCGCTGTTCGGCGACTCCTCCGACGAGACCCACTCACGCATCATGGTCACCCTGCCGACGGAGGCGGGCGAGGACCTCGACATGGTGCGTGACTTCGTCGCCGCCGGCATGGAACTGGCCCGCATCAACTGCGCCCACGACGGCCCGGAGGTGTGGAAGCGGATGATCGACCACGTCCACACCGCCGCCGCCGAGGCCGACCGGGAGATCAAGGTGGCCATGGACCTGGCCGGACCGAAGGTGCGCACCGGCCGGATCGCCCCCGGCCCCGAGGTGGGCCGCGCACGCGTCACCCGCCTGGACACCGGCCTGGTGCTCACCCCCTCCAAGATCTGGCTGACCCCCAACGACGTGGACGAGGCAGCTCCGGTCCCCGCCGACCTGCCCGGCCGCCCCACCCTGCCGCTGCGCGTGGAGAGGGACTGGCTGGAGCGCCTCACCGAGGGCGAGATCATCGATCTGTGGGACAACCGCGACTCGAAGAGGAAGTTCACCGTCACCCGGGTCGAGGACGGCGGCGTGCTCGCCGAGGGGCAGCAGAACGCCTACATCACCAACTCCACCCTGCTGCAGTCCAACTACACCAAGAGCCGTGTGTCCGGGGTGCCGGCCACCGAGCAGAAGCTGCGCCTGCACGTCGGCGACACGCTCATTCTCACCGACGACCCGGCACCGGCCGAGCCCGCGCCGGGCTGGACCCCGCGCATCAGCTGCACCCTGCCGGAGGCGGTCAGCGCCATCCGCGTCGGGCAGCGCGTGCTGTTCGACGACGGCTCGATCGCCGGGCGCGCCGTCGATAAGCGGGACAACGGCGAGCACGTCGAGGTGGAACTCGAGATCACCTACGCCAGCGGGGGCGGCACGAACCTGGCCGCCTACAAGGGCATCAACCTGCCGGAGACGGTGCTGCCGCTGCCGAGTCTCACCGAGGAGGACATCGAGGCGTTCCGCTTCGTGGCCGAGCACGGTGACATCGCCAACGTCTCCTTCATCCGCGATGTCGATGATGTCGCCTTCGTGCTGGACACCCTGGAGAGCATCGCCGCGGAGTCGGAGAACCCGGAGCGGGTGCGCGGCCTGGGCATCGTGCTGAAGATCGAGACCATCCCCGCCTACGAGAACCTCGCGCAGGTGCTGCTCGCCGGCATGCGCCACCCCAACCTGGGCATCATGATCGCCCGCGGTGACCTGGCCGTCGAGCTCGGCTTCGACCGCATGGCCGAGGTGCCCCGCCTCATCGCCCAGATGGCGGAGGCCGCGCACGTACCCGTCGTCATGGCGACCCAGGTGCTCGAGAGCCTGGCCAAGTCCGGCCTGCCCACGCGCGCGGAGATCACCGATGCCGCCTACGCCCTACGTTCCGAGGCCGTTATGCTCAATAAGGGCCCGCACATCACCGACGCGATCCGCATTCTGCACACCCTGTCGACCAAGTTGGGGCGTTCCCAGCGGAAGAATCGGCAGATGTTGCGGCAGATCGGTAGCTGGATGCCAGAGAATGGATAAATGGAGATCATTGCGCACCGCGGTTACTCCGCGAAATACCCCGAACTGACCGAGGTCGCCTTCGAGCGCGCCCTGGGGATGCCCATCCACGGAGTCGAATGCGATGTGCGGCTCTGTCGCGGCGGCGAAGTGGTGGCGATCCATGATCCCCTCATCAACCGCGTGGCCGACGGCCGGGGGCGCGTCTCGCGCATGACCCTCGATGACCTGCTGAAGTACAACTACGGCACCGAGGACCACCCGCAGTCCGTGCTCACGCTGCCCGAGCTGCTGGAGATGGTCAGGCCGACCGACAAGCACCTCTACATCGAGACCAAGCACCCGTCCCGCTACGGACCGATGGTGGAGGAGCAGGTGGTCCGCGTGCTGCAGCACGCCGGGATGCTCGACGACCCGCGCATCCACGTGATCACCTTCTCCGCGGCAGCGGTCGTGCGCATGAAGCGGCTCGCCCCGCAGGTGGACCGCTTCCACCTGCGCCGGAAGTACGAGCGCTGGGCCAACCCCCTCGACGTGCACCCCGGTAAGCCGACCGGACTGGGTCTCTCGCTGGGCCGGGCCAAGGGGCGACCGGACCTCATCGGGAAGATGGGACTGCCGACCTACATGTGGACCGTCAATGAGCCCGAGGACATGCTCTGGGCGCGCGACAACGGCGTCGACCTCATGGCCACGGACGAGGTGTCGCTGGCGCTGGAGGTACTCGGCGGCTGAGGAATCGTGGCTCCGGGTATCTTTGAGCCATGGCCAAGAAGAACAAGAAGAACGAGAACCTGCCCGAGGGCATGAGCCGCCGTCAGGCCAAGCTCGCCGCCCGCGCCGCCGAGCGCGCCGCCCTGGAAAAGGACGCCCGCCCCTACGGCGGCCTCGACGCGGAAGCGGATCTCATCGCCCTGCAGGAGTTCGTCCCCGCGGCGGTCGCGAAGGTCGCGGTCGCCGGTACCGATCGCGACGTCTACATCGCGACGGTCCTGCCCGGGGGTGCTGCGGCGCTGGTCCGGGAGGACGGCACCACGGCTTTCGTCGCATTGCAGACCCGCATCCCCTCCCAGAACCCGGGCCGCGACCTGGCCTATGCCCTCACCTGGGTCCGCGACGCGGCCTCCGGCGCCACCCTCGAGCAGGGCGTGGCCGACGGATCCCAGCCCGCGCTGACGGACCTCATCGCCGCCGACGCCGAACTGGAGATCACCGAGTACCAGGACTTCAACTGGTGGATGCCGGAGGACACCCAGCTCGATCCGGTCACGGCCCAGGCCCTGCAGCAGGCCAATGACTCCGTCGTGGAGTCGCACCGCGTGGACACCGACATCCCCGGCGCCGTGTGGTGGGTCAACCCCGGTGGTGGCAAGGCACACATCCGGTGGGTCCGCCCCGACGACAACGAGGACGGTCTGCTCAACGCCCTGGCGCGTGTCGCCGCCCGCGGTGAGCTCCACCTCGGCGAGGGCACGAAGTTCGCCGGTGTCTTCCGCACGCACGGCATCATCGTCCCGGTCTTCGACCTCGACCCGGGTGTGTCCCATGACTCCTACGGCGCGGAGCTGGATCGTGTCGCCGAGGCTGTCGCCACCGAGGTGTCCAATGACGCCCAGCTGAGCGCCGACGAGCGCAAGCAGCTGCAGAACATCAAGTCCCGCCAGGTGACCATTCGCTAGTATCGAAGCAGGTCAGAAGCGGAAAAGAGTGCGCAGCCGCGCACTCTTTCTCGCTTTTCCTAGCGCATGGAGTCCCACAGCGCCTGCGCGCCGGCGGGGTCCCACAGCACGACGTTGCCCACCGCGTAGTCGGCGAAGCCACCGACGGGCACGGTCTCGGTCTGCACCCCGCCGCGCATGGCCAGGCCCACGCGGGCGAGGTTCCACACGTGGTCGCCGCGCCCGACAGTGAAGGAGTTGGCGGTGTTGGTCACCAGGGGGAAGAACTCCAGTGGGTTGAGCAGGGTGTTGGGAGCGGTGGCCTCGTCCATGAGCGCGGCGAAGAACTCCCGCTGCCGGTCAACACGGTCGAGGTCTCCCATCGGGGTGGCGCGGGTGCGCACGTATCCGAGGGAGGTGGGCCCGTCCATTGTCTGGCAGCCGGCCTGAATGTCCAGGTTGGCGAGGGGGTCATTGATGGGGAACTCGGGGCACAGTTCGACGCCGCCGATGGCGTCGACGACATTCGCCAGTCCACCCATACCGATCTCCGCGTAGTGATCGATGCGCAGCCCGGTGGCGCTCTCCACGGTGGCGGTGAGCAGCTGCGGGCCGCCGTAGGTGAAGGAGGCGTTGATCTTGTCGTCACCGTAACCGGGGATGGTCACGTAGGAATCGCGTGGCAGCGAGACCAGGCGCGCTTCGCCGACGGTGGGGATGTGCAGCAGCATGATGGTGTCGGTGCGCCCGACTCCGATATCGCCGCCCGTGCCCAGGCGGTCGATGTCCTCCTGGTCCAGGCCGGCGCGGGAATCCGAGCCCACGAGCAGCCAGTTGGTGCCCGCGGTGTTGGCGACCCGCTGCTCCGGCAGGGCATCGACGCGGTTGAGCTGGGCATCGGCCCACAGCATCATCGCCACCGAGAGCACCACCACGATGGCCACCAGCGCGCCGAGGGTCCGCAGCGGGCGAAACGATGCTTTCCGACGCCGCCGAGGTGCCTGCTGCCGGTATTGCGGTTCCTCCCGGCGGGGAGGAGCAGGGCGGTACTGCGGTTCCTCCCGACGAGGCGGCAGGTACTGCGGGGGCGGTGCTTCTCGACGCGGCGGTCGTTGCGGTTCCCTGCGAGGGGGACGCTGGGGAGGTCGGGCGGCACGCCGTCGAACGGGCCGACCATAACGGTCGACGAGCGGCTTACCGTCGCGACCCATGACGAAATCAGCGGAGTCGCGGGGATCGGAGGAATGCCGCCGTGGGTCACGTTCATGCATGGGGATAAGACTAGTCCCCGCCGGAGTCCGTGTCGGGACGCTCCTGCAGGCCGTGGTGCACCAGGTACTCCGCAGCCGGACCTGTTTCTCCGAACATGTAGGCCTGGGACAGCAGATCGTGGAATCGGGAGGAGACGGTGGCGTCGTCCTCCGAATAGGGCGCGGCGAGGATCGTCCGCCCAGGCAGCAGGGTGTTGGCCAGGAGGAGTGCGGTTCTCTTGTTGCCGTCCTCGAATGGCTGGGCTGCGGCCACCGCCACGAACAGGTGTGCAGCTCGCTGCGGAACATCAGGCAAGCCCTGCGTCCCCTCGATGAGGGCCTGTAACTCTTCCAGGGTCAACGCCGGGGGGCTGTGGCGACCATAAGGTGTGGCTACACCGATGTTCTGCTCAGCGGTTCGCAGGACGCCGGGTCGAAGCGCAGCGGAGCGGGTCATGCTGCCGTTTATCCGAACCGCCAGGTGTGCACTCGGGGTCTCCTCGGCTTGGCGGGCGCTCATTGCCACTCCGGCCGCGGACTGGAGATCGCGGAGAAGTTCCAGGTCTGCTCGGGACGCAATTCCCGAGGTATCACCGTGGCGCAGGAAGGAGTCGGTGTCGAGGCGTCCCGTCCGGAGGTTGTCGAAGACCTTGCCCGCGGAATAGATGACCTCGTTGATACTCATCGCCTACCCGATCCCCAGCCACGAGAGATCCCCACCGAGGGCGGCATAGCCGACGAAGGCGACGGCGTCGATAAGGAAGTGGGCGATGACCAGCGGCCAGATGCGGCCGGTCTTCCAGTAGAACCAGCCGTAGAGCAGGCCCATCGCGATGTTGCCGAAACCGGCCGATACTCCCTGGTAGAGGTGGTAGGAACCGCGCAGCACGCTGGAGAAGGCCAGGGCCGCGGGTAAGGCCCAGCCGAGTTGGCGCAGGCGGGTGAGCAGGTACATGACCACCACGACCTCCTCGCCGAAGGCGTTGGCGAACGACCAGGTGAGCAGGACGGGGACTTCGGTAAAGGGGTGGGTGAGCGTGGTGGGGATGATCTCCCGGGTCCACCCCAGGTGCAGGGCGGTGGCGTAGAAGGCGAGGCCGGGAAGGCCGATGACGGCGGCCAGGCCCGCGCCCCAGCCGACATCGGACCAGCGCAGCCGGGGGATGCTGCCGCCGAGGAGGTAGAGGGCGAGGGCGCCGTAGGCGAGCAGGGTGCCGGCGGAGGCCAGTTGCAGGCCGAGGTCGATCCACGGGGCATTCGACAGGGAGCGGTAGAGGGCGATCTGCTGCTCATTGAGGGGGCGGGTGTCGAGCAGCGCATCCGTGAGTCGCAGCAGCGCCCGCACCCCGGAGATGCCGAAGCTGACGGCGAGGACAATGAGGATCTCGGTCCACAGGCGCTGGCGGCTCACGGGTGGAGCTCCCGGGCCAGGGCGAGTAGTTCGCCGTCGTTGAGCCGGATGGCGCCGAGGTGCACGCTGAGGGGTCGTTCCCACGGCACGGAGACGGCAGCCGCGCCGGTCATGTTGAACAGTGAGCCCCAGGGTGACCAGCGGGTCTGGGCGAGGAAGTTCTCCTCCGGTTCCATGGCGGCGAAATGCCCGATGGGTGGGGGATCCGTGGTGGTCACCGGCGTGAGCAGGGCATCGATGTCCCAGTGTGCGGCGAGGTGACGCGGCAGGGCGTCGGCATGCCGGTTGGCCTGATCCAGTTGGCCGCGGGTGACGGCGCGGCCCTGCGCCCGCAGCCAGGCGACGAGCCCCTCCGCCGGCCCCGGCAGCCCCGCGAGCTTGGCGGTGAAGATGGTGCGAAAGGACGCGAAGGTGACCTGCGCCTCCGGGTAGGGGTGCACGACGACGACCTCGTGCCCGGCCGCAGCCAGTGCATCTGCTGCCGAGAGGACCGCCCGCAGATGCGCCTCTTCGACGGGCGCCTGAGCAAAGAGAGGTTCGGTGAGCACCCCGATCCGGCGACGGCCGGGGGTGGGGGTGATGGTGAGGAGGAAGGCGGCGTCGATAAGCGAGCGGGCGAGGTAGCCCTGCGCGGCGAGTCGCGGGGCGGAGGGTTTGAAGCCGACGACGCCGCAGGCGGCGGCCGGGACACGGATGGAACCGCCCCCGTCGGAGGCGTGTGCGGCGGGGACCAGCCCGCGGGCGACGAGGGCCGCGGCGCCACCGGAGGAACCGGCGGTGGTGCGGCCCGGCCAGAGCGGATTGTCGGGGGCCTCAAGGCCGGGGGGTTCGGTGTAGATCATCAGCCCCAGTTCGGCGGTGTGGGACTTGCCGGGGATGATCGCCCCCTGGTCCAGGAGCGCGGCGGGCAGGGTGTCGGTTGCCTCCGCCAGGCGGGTGCGGTGCGCGGAGCCGAAGGTGGTGGGCATGCCCGCGACATCCATCAGATCCTTGACGGGCATGAGCAGGCCGTGGAGACGGCCGCGCTCGGCCTGCCGGTCGAGGAGCCGGGCCCGGTCGTGGGCCTGCTCGAGGGCGAGGTGGGAGAAGCCGTCCCCGGGCTGCACGCGCGCGGCCAGTTGCTCGACGGAGTCAGCCGCCAGGCGTTCACCGGAGCGCAGCTGCGCGACGAGCTCGGGCACGGGCGTGGTCATGCGGACCAGAATACGACTGGATAGGCTGGCAGACATGAATGAGACCACCACCGTCGCCTACCTCGGCCCCGCGGGCACGTTCACCGAGGCCGCGCTCATCCGCTTCCAGGATCAGGGGGCGTTCGGTTCCGGTGAGGTGACCCAGCTGCCGGTGAGCTCACCGCGCGAGGCGCTCGACTCCGTGCGCGCCGGGCGGGCCGATTTCGCGTGCGTGGCCATCGAGAACTCCGTCGACGGGGCCGTGACCTCGACGTTCGATGCTCTCGTGGAGGCCGGGGGCGTGCAGATCTACCACGAGCTGGAGATCGAGATCGCGTTCTCCATCATGCTGCGCCCCGGGACGGACCTGGCGGACGTGCAGACGTTCGCCACCCACCCGGTCGCGCATCAGCAGGTGCGGCAGTGGCTGGCGGCGCACATTCCGGGAGCCCGGTTCGTGCCCGCCTCCTCCAATGCGGCGGCCGCGGAAGCCGTCGCCGAGGGGCGGGCGGATGCCGCTGCGGCCCCGGACCGCGCCGCGGTCCTCTTCGGCCTCGACGTGGTGGCCCGCGACGTGGCCGACGTGGCCGGTGCCCGCACGCGCTTCGTCGTCGTCGGACCGCGGGGTGTGCCGACGCCGCGCACCGGTACCGACCAGACCACCGTCGTGTTCACCCTGCCGAATGAGCCGGGCACCCTCGTGGGGGCGCTCACGGAGTTCTCCCTGCGCGGGGTCGACATGAGCCGTATCGAGTCGCGCCCCACCCGCCGGACCTTCGGCACCTACCACTTCTATGTCGACCTGGTCGGGCACATTGATGACGCCCCCGTCGCCGAGGCCCTGCGCGCCCTGTGGCTGCGCGCCGAGGACATCACCTACCTCGGGTCCTGGCCCGCCCCGGGGCGCGGGGAGGGCACACCGGCCACTGATCTGGCCCGCCTGGACCGGGCCACCGACTGGGTCCGCGACGCCCGGGAGGGGAAGGCATGAGCGGCCGCCTCATTCTGCTGCGCCACGGCCAGACCCACAGCAACGTCGCCCGCAAGCTCGACACCCGCCCGCCGGGGGCGGAACTGACGGATAACGGCCGCAACCAGGCATGGAACGTCGGTGTCGAGCTCGTCGATGTCTGCCAGGCCGGCGGTGGTTCACCCGGGCGCCTCGGCGCGGTGGTCTCCTCCGTGGCGCTGCGCGCCCAGCAGACCGCGCTGCTCGCCATGACCGCCTTCGAGCAGACCGCTGGACTGCGGGAACGCGAGATACCCATCGACGTCGAGGTCGGCCTCCACGAGATCTTCGCCGGTGACCACGAGATGCTCTCCGACGAGGACTCCCACCGCTCGTACGCCACCGCCCTACGCGGCTGGCTGGACGCGGACGCTGAGGCGCGCATCCCGGGCGGGGAGACCTACCTGGAACTGATGGACCGCTACCGGCCCGTCATGGAGAACCTCGTGCTCACCCACCTGGCGGATGGAGCGGACCAGGATGTCCTGGTGGTCAGCCACGGTGCGGCGATCCGCACCATGGCGGCCCACGCGGCCAGCGTCGATCCCGATTTCGCCTTCGCGGGATACCTGGGCAACTGCCGGTTCATCGTGCTGGAACCCGGGGACCGGCCCTTCGGGGAGTGGAAGCTGGTGCGCTGGGCGGACCTGGACCACCAGATCTAACCCCACCCCAGACGCTCGAGATCCTCCTCCTCGAGGCCGAAGTAGTGGCCGACCTCGTGGAAGACGGTCACCTTCACCTGCTCGCGCAGGTCCTCCAGGGAGCGGGAGTAACGCTTGAGCGGTTCCTTGTAGATGAAGATCGCGTCGGGGAGGTATCCGGTGTGGTGGTGGGTGCGGTCCGGAAGTGCCACCCCGACGTAGAGGCCCAGGTAGCTGGGATGCTCCTCGTTGTAGTCCGCGACCTGGATGGCCACATTGACCAGCCGGCGGGCGAACTCGTCCGGGATCTGGTCGAGGGCGTCGTTGACCAGGTCGTCGAAGGCCTCGTCGCTGATGTCGACCATCAGGGGGCGGGCTGCTCACGCAGCGGGTTGCGGGGAGGCTGCTCGGCGGGAGGTTCCCCGTCGATGAGCAGGTCCTCCCGGGCGGAACGGTTGAGGTTGGAGAACCCACCCTCCGGGTTGGCGTGGAACAACGAGCAGTTGACCGACCGTGAGCCGCCGATCCACGAGGCCTGGCCGAGCGTGCCCCAGTAGGGCTGCAGGGTGGACTGGTAGAGGGCTTCCTCATCCCCGAGGTAGTCGATGGCGGCCCGGGTGCACACGTCCTGCAGGTGGCGGTCCTGATCCTCGATGCTCGGGGTGCCCTCCGGGAAGACGGGGGCGAGATCCACGATGGAGGTGGTCTCCAGCTGGTGATTCTCGGCGCAGTCGACGGTGCGCAGCGAGCGGGAGTCATCGACGAACACGCATTCACCGGGTTGCGCGACAACCGCCTGATCCTGCTCGGCGGCGGCCCCCGTGGTGAGCATGGGCACACCGGCGGCATCGGTCGCCTGGATCCCGCACAGCATCGTGCGGTCACCGGCCTCCCACGCCTCGGCGGGCGGCAGGATCGGGGCGATGGAGTAGCGGCCGACCGGATCGAAGCGGCCACCCAGGTAGCGCAGGGTGGGGGTCTGGCACAGCTCCTCCCGCAGCTGGGCCTGGCGGGTCAGATCCGGCATCGAGGCGTTCTGGCCGAACTCGGAGGACGGGTAGGCGGCCAGATCCTCCCGGGCGGAGATCTCGAAGCGGTGCTCCCCGTCGCAGGAGGCCTGCTGGAAGTTGCTGATGGTGCCGTCGGCGGCGATGTCCCACGTCAGGCAGGCCCCGACGTCGGCCGTGGTGAATGGGGCGGAACCGTTTCCGTTGTCTGCGTCTGTGTCGGTGCCTGAGCCGTCGTCCCCGCCCGCACCCGCGACGGTGGTCGGAGAGGTGCCGTTTCCGGTGACCTCGTCCGCGGAGAAGATCCCGTAGGAGCCGACGGCGACGGAGGCGGCGAGTGCCGCCACCAGTCCGGTGCGTACGGCTGCCGCGGAACGTGCGGTGGGAGTCGTCATAATGTCCGGATTCTACCCACTCACCCGGGTGACACGGGTGTTCAACCGGTAGCGGTCGGTGCGGTACACCGAGGAGCACCACTCCACCGGCAGTGTCCCGGAACGTGAAAACCGCACGATATGAAGCAGGGCGGTGCCGGGGGTGACGTCGAGAAGCGCGGCCTGCTGCTCGTCGGCCTCGACGGCGGTGACCACCTGATCGGCCTCCGTGACGGGGACGCGGTAATGCTTCTCCAGGATGGAGTAGACGGAGTTGTAGACGTCATTTTCCAGAAGGTCCGGGACGTGTTCGGCGTTGTACCAGCCGTCGTCGATGGAATAGGGCTCACCGTCGCCGAGCCGCAGGCGCCGCAGGTGCGTGTGCGGGGTGGCGGGCGCCGAACCGAAGAACTCGAGAACCTCCGGTGGGGCGGGGGCGCGTTCGGACAGCAGGATCTTCGAGGCGGCCGCGACGTCCTGGGCCTCCATCTCCGAACTGAAGGACGCCAGGTGCAGGCGCGAGACCAGGGGGTTCGGGGCCACGAAGGTGCCCTTGCCGCGAGCCCGGCGCAGCCTGCCACTGGCGACGAGATCGCCGATGGCCCGCCGCACCGTGATGCGGGAGACCCCGTAGGTCTCCTCGAGGACACGTTCGCCCGGCAGCAGGTCGCCGGGGTGGAGCTGGGTGGCGCACATCTCCTCCAGGATCGCCCGGAGCTGCGCGTGCTTGGGTTTCGGCCCGTCCGTGATGGGAGTCGCGGGCAACTCGGGGGGAGAAGGTGCAGCAGCCATGGCAACAATCCTACGCCGCTGGTTATGACCAGTGTGGGGGGTCGGCCTGTCGGGATGATCACGCCCTCCGGAGGGTAGGCTCGTATGCGTGATTGATCTCAAATTCCTTCGCGAGAATCCCGACCTCGTCCGCGCCTCCCAGGTGACCCGAGGTGAGGACCCGGCGCTCGTCGATAAGCTCATTGCCGCTGATGAACAGCGTCGCTCCGCGATCTCGGAGGCCGACGCCCTGCGCGGCGAGCAGAAGGCCTTCGGCAAGAAGATCGGCCAGGCCGCCCCGGAGGACCGCCCGGCGCTGCTGGAGGGCTCCAACGAGCTCAAGGCGAAGGTGAAGGAGGCTGAGGAGGCGCAGAAGACCGCCGAGGCCACCGTCGCCGAGCTGCAGATGCAGCTGTCGAATGTCGTCGAGGGCGCTCCCGCGGGCGGTGAGGATGACTTCGTTGTCCTGGAGAACGTCGGGCAGCCCCGCGAGTTCGACTTCGAGCCTAAGGACCACCTGGAACTGGGTACCTCCCTGGGGCTTATCGACATGGAGCGCGGCACCAAGGTCGGCGGCTCCCGCTTCTACTACCTCACCGGCGACGGCGCGTTCCTGCAGCTGGGCATGATGATGCTCGCCGCGCAGAAGGCCCGCGAGGCCGGCTTCCAGCTGATGATCCCGCCGGTGCTGGTACGCCCGGAGATCATGGCCGGCACCGGCTTCCTCGGTGACCATGCCGAGGAGATCTACTACCTCGAGCGCGATGAGCTCTACCTGGTGGGCACCTCCGAGGTGGCGCTCGCCGGCTACCACAAGGACGAGATCATCGACCTGTCGAACGGCCCCGTGAAGTACACGGGCTGGTCCTCCTGCTTCCGGCGCGAGGCCGGTTCCTACGGCAAGGACACCCGCGGCATCATCCGCGTCCATCAGTTCGACAAGCTGGAGATGTTCGTCTACTGCAAGCCGGAGGACGCCACCGCCCAGCACCAGGCACTGCTGGACATGGAGCGTGACATGCTCTCGGCTGTCGGCGTGCCCTACCGCATCATCGACATCGCCGGCGGTGACCTCGGCCAGTCCGCGGCCCGCAAGTTCGACACCGAGGCGTGGATCCCGACCCAGAACACCTACCGCGAGCTGACGTCGACGTCGAACTGCACCACCTTCCAGGGCCGGCGCCTGCAGACCCGTTACCGCGACGAGAACGGCAAGGCCCAGATCGCCGCGACCCTCAACGGCACGCTGGCCACCACCCGCTGGCTCGTCGCCATCCTGGAGAACAACCAGCAGGCCGACGGTTCCGTCGTCGTTCCGGAGGCGCTGCGCCCCTTCGTGGGCAAGGATGTACTCGAGCCGAAGAAGTAGGGGAGAGATCATGGCCACACGACCGTTCACCAAGCGCCGGGGCTTCTACGTCCCGCGCGACCTGCCCGAGGTGCCCGATCACCCGGTGGAGGCGAAGGAACGCCCGTACAACAGCCCCATCATCCCGATCGTCCGCGGTCTGATGAAGGCGCAGGGCATCCGGCTGACCGTCTTCGGCGCGGAGAACATCCCGCTCGAGGGCCCCGCGTTGCTGGCGTTCAACCACACCGGTTACTACGACTTCATCTTCGGCGGAATCCCCGCTCACCTGCAGGGACGCCGCCTGGTGCGTTTCATGTCGAAGAAGGAGATCTTTGACGCCCCCGTCGCCGGTCCCCTCATGCGCGCCATGCAGCACCTCGCGGTGGATCGCTCCGCCGGGGCGTCCTCGCTTATCGACGCCGTCGAGCGACTCCGCGCCGGGCAACTGGTCGGTATCTTCCCGGAAGCGACGATCTCGCGGTCCTTCGAGCTCAAGGAGTTCAAGAACGGCGCGGCCCGCATCGCCGCCGAGGCCGAAGCCCCGCTCATTCCCGTGGTCATCTGGGGTTCGCAGCGCATCTGGACGAAGGGGCATCCCAAGCGCCTGGGCCGGACGAAGACGCCGGTGTTCATCCGGGTGGGCGAACCCGTCGACCCGTCCGGTGATCCGGACGTGGCCATCGAGCGCCTCAAGGACGCCATGCAGGTGCTCCTCGATCGCGTCCAGGACGACTACACCCGGGCCTACGGCCCGTTCCCGGCCGGGGAGTTCTGGATGCCCGCCCAGGACGGCGGCTCTGCACCCACGCTTATCGACGCCCGCCGCATCGACGCCGAGGCCAAGGCCGCCAAGGTGGCCCGCGCGGAGAAGAAGGCGGCCGCCAAGGTGGACAAGCGCGCCGATGCGAAGCTCGGCAATGCACGCTCCTTCATCGACAAGGTGAAGGAAAAACTCAGGAGATAGCTCATGGAGACACCCGGTCCGGCACCGAAACTGGTGGCCAGCGATGTTGACGGCACCATCATCACCTCGCAGGAGCGAGTTCTCCCGCGGGTCCGTGACGTCATTGTCCGGGCTGAGCAGGCGGGCACCCGGGTGGCGTTGGCCACCGGGCGCCCGCACCGGTGGATCTTCCCCGTCCTGGACCAGCTGCCCATCCGCCCCGTGTGCGTCACCGCCAACGGCGCGGTGGTCTACGACTCCGCCAACGACCAGGTCATCGCCTCCCACACCCTGGCCCCGGACACCATGGCCGAGGTCGTCGAGCTGGCGCGGGAGGCGTTCCACGAGGTCGGCGGGGTGTCGGTGGCCTGCGAGCGAGTGGGCAGCTCGGCCTTCGACCCCGAGGAGGAGATGTTCGTCATCGCCCCCGACTTCCTCAACACCTGGGAGGTGCAGGGCTTCGGCGTGCTGCCGGAGCACGAGGTGATCAGCGAACCGGCCGTGAAGATGCTCCTGCGACACGCTGACCTCACCGCACCGGAGATGTTCGACCTGCTCACGCCCTTCCTCGACCCGGATGTCGCGCACGTGACCTTCTCCATGAACGAGGGGCTGCTCGAGGTGGCGGCCCCCGGAGTGACCAAGGCGCTCGGAGTGTCCACCCTGGCCGCCATGCACGGCATCGACCAGCGCGATGTCATCGCCTTCGGTGACATGCCCAACGACATCGAGATGCTGGCCTGGGCCGGCACCGGGGTGGCCATGGGCAATGCGCGTGACTCGGTCAAGGATGTCGCCGACTTCGTCACCGGCACCAACAACGAGGCCGGACTGGCGCAGGTGCTGGAGCGGTGGTTCTAGGATTGAGCCATGACGGCTTCCCATCCGACACAGTATGTGGCGGCGATCGACCAGGGCACCACCTCCACGCGCTGCGTCATCATCGATGACACCGGTCAGGTGGTCTCCTCCGCCCAGTACGAACACCGGCAGATCATGCCCCGGCAGGGGTGGGTCGAGCACGATCCCCTGGAGATCTGGGCCAACACCCGCCGCGCGGTGTCGTCCGCGATGGTGGACATCGACGTCTCCCCGGACCGCATCGCCGCGCTCGGGGTGACCAACCAGCGGGAGACCGCAGTGGTGTGGGATCCGGCCACCGGCCGACCGATCCACAACGCCATCGTCTGGCAGGACACCCGCACCGCCGATATCGCCGGCGAGGACCCGCAGCGCCTGTTGAATCGGACGGGACTGCTGGCGAATTCCTATCCTGCGGGTCCCAAGATCGCGTGGATCCTCGACCACGTCGACGGGGCCCGGGAGCGGGCCGAGGCCGGGGAGCTGCTCGCGGGCACCATCGACTCCTGGTTGCTGTGGAACCTCACCGGCGGGGCCCGCGGTGATGAGGGTCGTCCGGCGCTGCACGCCACCGATGTCACCAACGCCTCGCGCACCCTGCTCATGGACCTGCGGACCTGCCGGTGGGACGAGGAGCTGTGTGCGGAGATCGGGGTCCCCGTTCAGGTGCTGCCGGAGATCCGGCCGTCGCTGTCGGAATTCGGTACCGTGCGCCGTCGCGGCACCCTGGCCGGGGTGCCCATCACCGGCGTCCTCGGGGACCAGCAGTCCGCCATGTTCGGGCAGGGGTGCTTCGAGGTCGGTGATGCGAAAAGCACCTACGGCACCGGTCTGTTCCTGCTGCAGAACACCGGAGATGAGCCCCAGTTCTCCGAGCACGGCCTGCTGACGACGGTTCTCTACCAGCGCGACGGGGAGAAACCGGTCTACGCCCTGGAAGGCTCGGTGGCCGTCGGCGGTTCGCTGATCCAGTGGCTGCGGGATCAGCTGGGCATCATCCGTTCCGCCGATGAGGTGGAGACGATCGCCGCCGACGACAACGGTGGGGTGTTCATCGTCCCGGCCTTCTCGGGGTTGTTCGCCCCCCGCTGGCGCCCGGATGCCCGCGGCGTCATCGTGGGCCTGACACGTTTCGCGGATCGCACCCACCTCGCCCGCGCCGCGCTGGAGGCCACGGCTCTGCAGACCCGGGAGGTGGTGGAGGCGATGGTGGCGGATTCCGGCATCGACCTGACCAGCCTGCGCGTCGACGGCGGCATGACCGCCAACGACACCCTCATGCAGCTGCAGGCGGATGTGCTGGGCGCGGAGGTGGTCAGGCCCGGCAACATCGAGACGACGGCACTCGGAGCCGCCTTCGCCGCGGGCATCGGGACCGGCTACTGGGCAGGGTTGGAGGAGGTTCGCTCGCTGCAGGCACCGGATGAAGCATGGCGCCCGGAATGGTCCGGTGATCGCCGGGACGCGCTGGTGGCGGACTGGAACCGAGCGGTGGAACGCTCCCTCAACTGGGACTAGACCTCCACCGGGCGCGGCTCGGGGTCGGCGTCCTGCCGCCAGGGAAGGTAGCGGCGGGGTTCGGGCGGATTGTCGATCCTGTCCCGGTAGTCCGCGAAGCGCTCCGCGGCCGCACGCGCCGCGAGCATCTCCCGGCGCCGTTCGCGACGCTGCGAGAACGTCTGGACCCAGTGCTTCTGCTTCGGGGCCAGAGGACCGGTGGCTGCATCGACCACCCAGGTGCCGTCGGAGAAGAGCCAGTACACATCGGCGGTGATCGGATCCAGCAGGTAGAAGGCCTGCTGGTCAGTTTTTCGGTTGTGGTGGTGGCGACACAACATGACCATGTTGGAGGCGGTTGTCGGACCGCCATCGCCGTGGTTGATCCGGTGGTCGGCGTCGCAGTAGGTGGCCTTGCGCGAACACCCGGGCCAGCGGCAGACCCAGTCGCGGCCGACGAGGTAGGCGCGGATCGGTGCCGTGGTCTCGTAGGAAGGGGTCGCAGCATCCGCAGCCTGGTCCATGTCGATGACCTTGGTCACCAGGTCCTTCAGGGTGGCAGCGGCCGCATCGCTGAGGATGCCCCGCTGCGGGTGGTGGACGGGGGAGTCCGCGACATCCCGGGCGGAGTACACCATGGTGGTGACCGAGGTGGTGATGTTGCCCAGTATCAGCTGAGTCAGGGCCTCCGCCTGGGAGCATTCCCGCTCCCTGGCGGCCTGCTGCACCGCATCGGCGATCTGGGTGCCTGCGGCCTGCCCGACGAAGAGATCGAAACGCACCCGGCCGCCGGGGAGGTCCTCGATCGACAGCATGTCGGGCTCCTCCTCCTGCGGGGGAAGCGTGGACATCAGTTCACCCGGGTTTTCGCAGGGCTCGGGGCCCTCATCCGGGTTGGCACCCAGCGGTGCATAGTCCGGTATCGCCTGGGTCTCCACGCTGCGGATCGTGCCCAAGATGGTGGCCTTGATCGTCGAGTTGGTGGGGGCGAGCTGGCGGGGACGGGTCGGGGTGAAGCGTTCGATGAGATCCTCGTCGAGCGCCCGCCAGAAGAAGTCGTCGTTCTGGATGGCGACGGGTGCTTCGCCGACCGCGCGCTCGATGGCCGACAGCTGCTCCATGTCGAGCAGCCACGTGCTCTCCTGGAAGGACCGAAGTTGGGGCAGGCGGTCGAGGCACTCCAGGGCATCAAGGAACCGCTCCTGTCGATGTTTGGGTATCCCGAGTTCGGAGTAGAGAACCGAGGACAGGGTGGACCAGTCCTCCTCACTGCGGACATCGGTGATGGGCTGCGCGGAGCGCCACATCGCGTACTCGGCCTGGACTTTGGCCAGCCGGTACTCATAGTGGAAATTGCGGGGATCAAGTACTGCCCACGACGCCTGGGGCATCGGATTCACCTCCTCACCTGTTCTCGATTACCTGTTCGAACGTCACGCTAGAGCATGCCCCGGACATGGGGGTGATGAGCGGGGGTGGGCCCAGGAGTTTCGGCAGGTCAGGAACGCAGAAGCGACGCCCCGGACCGTGTGGTCCGGGGCGTCGCGAAGCAGCGGGCGGAAGCTACGTCAGCTTGACGTCGACATTGCCGTCCGCGGGGTTGAAGGTGACGTAGCCACCCTCGAAGTCGACGCGGATGAGGTCGCCGTCGTTGTACTCCTCGTTGAGCGGCATGCCCAGCGGGCCGAGATCGAAGCCCTGGGCCGCCCAGAGGTCTCCGATGACACCCCACAGTGCGCGGGCCTCGGTGCTGTCGACCTCATTGATGATGATGCCGTTGTCGAACAGGGCGTAGGTGGCGTCAGGGGTGTTGAGGCCGCCGCGCGGGTCACCCAGCGCTGCGCCGTAGGTGGTGCCCACCCGGGTCGCAGCTTCGTTGATCTGCGGATCGCTGGCGAAGGTGGACACGATGTCCAGCACCGGCTTGAGGTCCTGGAGGGAGACGTTCTCCATGATCTCGATGTCACCCACCTGCTGGGTGGTGCCCGGCAGGGAACCCTCGGTGGCGAGGAAGGCCACGGCCAGACCCGCCAGCGTGCCGGCGATGGCGAGCAGGGAGGTGGCGTCGCCACCGGCCGCGCTGCCCAGCAGGCCGAGGGGGTTGTTGGTCGGCGCGGGGGCCGGTGCCGGCGGAGGCGGCGTGGTGGTCACGGTCGTGGTCTCCGTCGCCGGCGGAGGGGTCGTGGTCTCCGTGGCGGGCGGGGTGGTCACGGTCGTGGTCTCCGTGGCGGACGGCGTGGTGGTCGTGGTGCCGCCTCCGCGTCGCATCTGCTGGACCTTCTCCTGGGCGATGGCGCGGATGGTGCCCATCTGCGCGTAACCGTACTGGCCCGGGCAGGCGTTGTGGTGGGCATCGCGGTGTGCGAAGACGTTGGGCAGGGTCATGGTGACGCCGCCGGAGTACTTGGAGCCGCCGAAGGACGACGGCGTGTACGGGGCGGAACCCTGCGGGTTGAAACCGGCGATGGCCGCTTTCCATCCGATCATCTCGCCCACGGAGCGGACCATGGCGGGCGTGGTGGGGGTGATGTCGTAGTTGCCCATCATGGAGATACCGAAGGTACCGCGGTTGAAGCCGCCGACATGCGCGCCCTGGACGTTGCGGTCCAGACCGCCCGCGCGGCCCTCGTAGATGGTGCCGAACTTATCGACGACCGCGTTGTACCCGAGGTCGCACCAGCGCAGTGTGTTGGCGTGGTAGTTGTGCATGCCGCGCATGATGCTGGCGGCCTGGGCCCGGGTGTAGTTGTTGGAGCCGGCGGTGTGGTGGACCGCGGCGGCCTGCAGCGAGTTGTCGTACGTGGTGCCGCAGCGGCTGCCGGAGGGAGCTCCCCAGCCGGCGCGGGTGACCACCGGCGGCATGCCGCGGGTCACGGAGTCGGTGGCCAGGGCAATGCCACCGGCCTCGGCGTTACCGTCGATGAACACGACGTCCAGGTCCTCCGGGGCGGCGACGTCTGCCACCGGCTGGATGTCGCCGTAGTTGGTCGGCAGCGGTGCCAGGCCGGCGCCGACCGGCTGTGCGGCGGCCTCTGCGGCCTCTGCGGGCTCAGCGGGAGTCTCCTCGGGGATGGTGATGTCGGCCTCGGGGGCCTGTTCCGGTGCGCCGAGGATGTCGACGCCGGTGATGGAGACCTGGACCTTGTTGGTCGGCTCCACGTAGAGCAGCTCGGTGCCGTTCTCGCCGTTCGGTCCGAGCTCGCCGATGGCCTCGGCGTCCCACCAGGGGCCCCAGGAACCGTCCGGCATCTCCGCTCGGACAAAGGCGGCCAGGTCGCGGTGATCGAGCCAGGTGATGGCGAACATGGAGAACTGCTCGTCGCGGCTGAACTCCTTCACCGTGCGCGGGCCGGGAACGCCGGACTGCGCGGCGATGGCGGCGTCGTCGATAAGCACGTTGTCACCGGAAGCGAAGGACTCGGTCGCCTGCGACACCTCGATGGGGCCGGATCCGATGTCCTGGGTCTTGAGGATCTGGTTGCCGCCGATGGCGGCGGAGACGATGAGGGCAAGGGACAGGACAACGGCCAACGTCGGGTTGACGCTGGTCTGCCCTGTGGCGATACGGCGTCGCTGCTGCACGGTGGGGGCTCCCTGAAAAATTGGGTGGAACAACAATAGGTACACGTGTGGCCAAACTGGTCACGAGTGAACTCTAGTACACATCCGGGACCGATGATACTGATGTGACAATAACTCGGTGTCGGCGTGTCGTGATCCCCGGTGTTGCAGCGGGCGGGGGAGGGGGGCGTCGATTAGCCTCACTTCCATGACTTACGACCTCATTGTTGTCGGTTCCGGCCTGTTCGGACTCACTGTCGCGGAGCGCGCGGCCAGCCAGCTGGGCAAGAAGGTGCTCATCGTCGAGCGTCGGAACCATCTGGGCGGCAACGCCTACTCCGAGGCGGAGCCGGAGACGGGCATTGAGATCCACAAGTACGGTGCCCACCTCTTCCACACCTCCAACAAGAAGGTGTGGGAGTACGTGAACAAGTTCACCGATTTCACCGGCTACCAGCACCGGGTCTTCGCCATGCACAACGGCACCGCGTACCAGTTCCCCATGGGTCTGGGTCTGATCAACCAGTTCTTCGGCCGCTACTACTCCCCGGATGAGGCGCGCGAGCTCATCGCCGAGCAGGCCGCCGAGATCGACTCCCAGGACGCGAACAACCTGGAGGAGAAGGCGATCTCGCTCATCGGCCGCCCGCTGTATGAGGCCTTCATCCGCGACTACACCGCCAAGCAGTGGCAGACCGACCCGAAGAACCTCCCCGCCGGCAACATCACCCGCCTGCCGGTGCGCTACAACTTCAACAACCGCTACTTCAACGACACCTACGAGGGGCTGCCGGTCGACGGTTATGCCGCATGGCTGGAGAACATGGCGGAGCACGATCTTATCGACGTCCGCCTCGACACCGACTGGTTCGACGTGCGCGACGGGCTGCGCGCCGAATCCCCGGACGCCCCGGTCGTCTACACCGGCCCGCTCGACCGCTACTTCGACTACTCCGCCGGGCAGCTGGGGTGGCGCACCCTGGACTTCCACACCGAGGTGCAGCAGACCGGTGACTTCCAGGGCACCCCGGTGATGAACTACAACGATGCGGACGTGCCGTACACCCGTATCCACGAGTTCCGCCATTTCCACCCGGAGCGCGAGGACGTCTATCCGCAGGACAAGACGGTGATCATGAAGGAGTACTCCCGCTTCGCCGAGGAGGGCGACGAGCCGTACTACCCGATCAACACGCCCGCGGACCGCGAGATGCTCAAGGCCTACCGCGAGCTCGCCGCCGCCGAGGCCCGCGACAACCGGGTGCTCTTCGGTGGGCGTCTGGGCACGTACCAGTACCTGGACATGCACATGGCGATCGCGGCGGCGCTGACCCTGTGGGAGAACAAGCTCGTGCCGTTCTTCGAGGACGGTGTGGAGCTGGAGCAGGAGCGCGGTCACTAGTTGTGTCAGTCGGCACCGGGGCGTAAAGTTAACTCTAGGTTAACAACGGGAAAACGACAGGTTTTCCGCTCCACGAAAGGGTGCCGACACCATGAACAGCGACCGCTACGCCATCGTCCGCGAGGACATGCACCGCCGTTACGGCCAGTACTTCTATGCCCGCACCATCGATGAGCTTCTCGACGAGAAGATCGCCGACGCCGAAGCCAACGCCACGGTGACCACCTTCCTGCCCACCATCATCGAGCGCGAGGTCTCCGAGATCCTCGAGGAGCGCGCCGAGGCCAAGGGTCGCAGCGGCACCGCCCGCCCGGAGGTGCTCTTCGTGTGTGAGCGCAACGCCGGTCGTTCCCAGCTGGCCTCCGCCATCATGTCGCAGGCCGTGGGTGATCGCGTCTTCGTCCGCTCCGTCGGCCTGAACCCCGTCGGCGGGATTGACCCGCAGGTCATCGAGGTGCTGCAGGAACGCGGCATCCCCACCGGACACCTGTACCAGAAGGAGATCGTGCCGCGCACGGTCCACCGCGCCAACGTCGTGGTCCTCCTCGGTGTCGACGAGGTGCCGGGCATTCCCGGCGATCGCATCGAGCGCTGGGATATCGACGACCCGGCCGATCAGCCCATCGAGAAGGTCCGCGAGATCGCGGACGCCATCGAGGCGCATGTCAAGGAGCTGCTCGTGGAGCTCGGCAAGGCCTCCTTCGACGCCGCCTGACACACCGCTTCACCCACCGCTTATCGACGCCCCCTCGTGGGGCGTTGTTGCGTTTCTGTGGTCGTACTCACATGGCTGATGTCAAAAAGTTAACTCAAGGTAAACATCGGTGACCTGCGGTTTTCTGAGGTCTGGCCATAAAGTCCCAGGATGTTTAGTTGCGCGTTCACCTTTTGTTCACTTAAGGTTAACGCTAGGTAAACAACAAGAAAGGGATCATCATGAACTTCCACTCCGTACGCCAGGACCTCTACACCCGCTTCGGCCACCGCGCCGATTCCACGGTCATCGACGAGATTCTCGACGCAGTCATCGCCGAGCACACCGCCACCGCGCGGGTCACTGATTTCCTCCCCGTCCTCGTCCACCGTGAGGCGGCGGGACGCATCGAGGACCATCTGTGGACGCACGGGGAGATGGGGACTCCACGCGCGAGAATCCTCTTCGCCAGCCGCACCAACGCCGCCCGCGCCGTCCTGGCCGCGGCCCTGGCCCGCAAGGTCAGCGGCAACGGCGTCGTGGCCACCGTCGCCGACACCCACCCCGAGAACCGTGAGGACGCGCTCATCGAGTGGGTCATGAACGAGCGCGGGCTGGCCGCCGACGGTGCCCGCTACCACAGCGACCGCCGCACCCTGGCCGCCGCAGACGTCGTCGTCTACCTCGACGCCGCCGAGCCCCACGACCTCCCGGGCCGCACCTTCCTGCAGTGGGACGTGCCCGCCACCGACGGCATGACCATCGACCAGGCCCGCGCCTTCGCCGACGACCTGGAGGCCCGCATCGCGCAGCTGGTCGTCCCCGCCCGCTCCGTGGAGTTCGCCGCCTAGAAGCCGCGGGAGGCGCCGCCGCCGGAGAAACCACCCGAGGAATACCCGGTCGTCGCAGAAGACGACGATGACGCCGCCTGCACATCGGCGGAGTGCCAGGTGTGGATCATCCCGTAGGGGACATAGTTGCCGTATCCGTAGCCCGGGCGCCACGTCGACTCCCACACCGCCGGGGCCCGGTGATCGTCGTCCTTCTCCACGTCGGATTCCGCGTACATCCGGTCCTGGGCTGCCTGCAGGATGATGCGGGTGTCCGTGATGAGGTCGGCGAAGGTGTCCATGAACCGGGGGTCGTCGAGGCGGGCGCGGAGGTCGAGGATGCGGGCGTCGATACGCTCGAGGCGGTGACGCAGGGACTCGTCGTCCACGGCGGCAGCGGCGGCGAGCACATCCTCATGCATGTCGGTGAGCTCGCGGCGCCGGATCTCCTGGTCGCCGTGCTCCATCCGGGCGAGGGTCTCGATGTTGCCCTCCGCCGTCTGCAGCCGGGTGACCTGCTCGTGGGCCACGCCGATGGCCTGGTGGTGACGGCGGAAATCCTTGTCCGGGGAGGAGGCGCTGAGCCCGTCGAGCTCGCCGAAGGTGTCGTTGAGTCCGAGGAAACCTGACTTGACCTCCTCCCACTGCCCGCGCAGCTGATCATTGGCCAGGGGAGAGGTCAGCGAGTGGGCGCGCACGTCGATGGCCTGCAGGTCCTGGGCGACTCGACCGTAGTCACGCTGGATGACGTCGAACTGCTCCCGGGCCTTCTTCGCCTTCGACCGGCGGGTGCCCAGCCACACGAAGACGCCGGCGATGAGGCCGATGCCGGCGATGACCGCACCGATGATCCAGCCGATGACGCCGGGCCCGTCCGAAGTCTCGCGCACCGCGCCCGGATCCGCCGCCGCGCGGGTGCCCTCCAGCATGCCGGCGGCCCAGTTGCCGTCGCGCAGCGGCTGTTCCATGCGGTCGAGGATGCCGTCCTGGCGGCCCGGCGAGTAGAAGCCGATGGCGTCGCACACGTCGTCACCGCAGTAGACGCCCATCCGACGGGGGTCGAGGCCGACCGCGACGATGAGCGCTCCGGGTGCGAACTTGTCGCCGGCCTCCGAGATGAGATCGCGGCGTTCGTTCTCGCCGAAGTGCCGGACCGTGTCGTTGAGGTTGTCGTCATTGTCCGGGAAGAGGACATAGGTCACGTCGGTGACCTCCGCAGGCAGATCAACCTCCGGGGTGCGGTCGATGAGCAGCTGCTCATCGGCCTGCGAGAGATCGTCAGCCAGGTCGAGGACCTCGACGGAGCGGGCGGACACGGCGGCTGAGGCGGGTGTGCCGAGCAGCATCACGCCGAGGACGAGGGCAGTGATCAGCTTTCTCATGCGGCAAGTATAAGGGTGGGTTCTCGGTGCGTGCGGCGCGGAATCCGGGGCGCGGGCACTACCCTTGTTCCGGAGATGAGTCGAAAGGCGGATTCACCCGACGTGAAGAACAACCCGAATGCCCCCGTGCGTGAGATGCTGCAGCGAATCCTGCTGCCGCGCAAGGGCGAGCCGCATGACGTACGCATGCTCTACCTCATCGAGGCGGAGCAGAACAAGGAGCGCCTGACCTGGGAGGACCGGGTCACGGTGACGGTTCCGGCCGGCGCCGAGGCCTCCTTCCAGACCTACTTCAACGCTTTCCCGGCCAGCTACTGGCGTCGCTGGTCGCAGCTCGATCATGTCCTCCTGCGTATGCAGGTCGCCGGACAGGCGAGCATCGAGGTCTACCGTTCCAAGATCGACGGCACCCGTGTCGCCGTCGGCGGAGAGCTGGTCACCGACGATGTGGCGGAATTCACCATCCCGCTCTCCCACTTCGAGGACGGCGGGTGGCTGTGGTTCGACGTCACCGCGGAGACCGCGACCACCCTCACCGAGGCCGGCTGGTACGCCGACCGCGAGCCGGGCCCGCAGATCATGCCGGACGGCACCGAGGTCGGCCCCTTCGACAAGCGCGTCGCCGTCGGCATCCCGACATTCAACCGCCCCACCGATGCGGTCGCGGCACTGCAGGCACTCGGCGAGGACCCGCTTGTCGACGCCGCCATCGACGCCGTCATCATGCCCGACCAGGGCACGCAGCACCCGGCCGATGAGCCCGGTTACGACGAGGCCGTCGCCCACTTCGGCGGGCGCTTCCACGAGTTCCGCCAGGGCAACCTCGGCGGCTCCGGTGGTTACTCCCGCATCATGTACGAGGCCCTCGGTGACGTCAGCGATGCCCCGTTCATCCTCTACATGGACGACGACATCGCCATCGAGCCGGAGTCCATCCTGCGTTCGGTCCAGGTGGGCCGTTACGCGGCGTCCCCGATCATCGTGGGCGGGCAGATGCTCAACCTGCAGGAACGCTCCCAGCTGCGCACCATGGGCGAGATCGTCCAGGATCACGACTTCATGTGGGGCCCGGCCCCGCATTCGACCTACGACCATGACTTCGCGACGTACCCGCTCGGTTTCACCGGCCAGGACACAGACGCCCGCGACCCGGACGCGAAGAACTCCCGGGATCTGCACCGTCGCATCGACGTCGACTACAACGGCTGGTGGATGTGCATGTTCCCGCGCGTGGTCGCCGAGCAGATCGGCCAGCCGCTGCCGCTGTTCATCAAGTGGGACGACACCGAGTACTCCCTGCGCGCCGCCCAGGCGGGATTCCCCACGGCCACCTGGCCCGGCGTGGCCGTCTGGCACATGGCCTGGGCGGACAAGGATGACGCCATCGACTGGCAGGCCTACTTCCACCTGCGCAACCGGCTCATCGTCGCCGCGCTCAACCACAACGGGCCCGTCGACGGGATCATCTCCTCGATGCGCAAGTCCACCTTCAAGCACCTCATGTGCATGGAGTACTCGACCCTGGCCATCCAGCTGGAGTCGATGAAGGACTTCCTCGCCGGCCCCGACCAGCTCTTCGACATCCTCGAGTCCTCCCTGCCGCGCATCGCGGAGATCCGGAAGAACTACTCCGATGCCGTCGTCATCCCCTCCGCCGCCGACCTGCCGCCGGCCTCCGGCGCGCCGGGCGTGCCCACCCGCGACATCGGCGGCCGTCTGGCCAAGGTCAAGAAGGTCGGGTGGCTGCTCAAGGGCCTCAAGCACTCCCTGGGCAAGGAGGACCCGCGTCACCACGAGACTCCGCAGGTCAACCTGTCCCCGTCCGAGGCCCGCTGGTTCTCCCTCTCCCGCGTCGACAGTGCCACCGTCACCACCGCCGGCAACAACGGCGTCGCCTTCCGTAAACGCGACCGTGAGCTCGCCGAGCGCCTGCTCAAGGAGACCTGGGCCCTGCAGAAGGAGATCGCCGAGCGTTTCGATGAGCTCCGCGAGACCTACCGGGCCGCCCAGCCGCAGCTGGTCAGCCGCGATTCCTGGAGGAAGATCTTCGAATGAGCAACCGTGAAGTGGACCTGCTGCTCCGGGTGCAGGACGCCCTCGTCGATAAGCCGGGGGTGATTCCCACCGCCACCACCCTGTCCCACATCGGTGAGCACGCCCTCGGATGGTTCGCGCTCTCGGGGGCGGGCGCGGTCGTCGATAAGCGACGCCGCCGCCAGTGGCTGGCGCTCGGCGCCTCCGCCTTCGTCTCCCACGCCGCCTCCGTGGTGATCAAGCGCATCGTGCGACGCACGCGTCCGCATGATCCGCGGATCCGGGTGGGTGTCGGCACTCCGTCGCGGCTGTCCTTCCCCTCCTCGCACGCGACCTCGACCACCGCCGCGATGGTCGCTCTGTCGGACCTCAGCGGCTCGAAGGCGCCGCTGCTCGGCATTCCGCTCATGATGGTCTCGCGTATGGTTCTGGGAGTGCATTACCCGACCGACACCCTGGCCGGCGCCGTTCTGGGAGCCACCACGGCCAAGGTCATCACCGCAATCGAGAGGAAAAGCGCGTGACCGAATCACACCCGGTGGAGGAGAGGACCGGCATCTTCTATCCGGAGCCGCACACCGAGGGGATCGACAACACCCGCCGGCGTCGCCCCCCGAAGAACCTCCCGGATGCCATGCTCAAGGCGTTGCGCCCCAAGCAGTGGGTGAAGAACGTCCTCGTCGTCGCTGCCCCCGCGGCGGCCGGTGCCGACGCGCTTCTCGACGGACGCACGCTTCTCGACGTCGCCCTCGCCTTCCTCGTCTTCTGCCTCGCCGCGTCCTCGATCTACCTGGTCAATGACGCCCGCGACGTTGAAGCCGACCAGCAGCACCCCACCAAGCGCTTCCGTCCCATCGCCTCCGGCATGCTGCCGGTGGGGCTGGCCTACGCCATGGCGGTGGTGCTCATCATCGCCGCGATCGGCCTGTCCTTCCTGGCCTCCTCCGGCTGGGGCCTGGCCGCGGTCGTTGCCGTCTACATCGCCCTGCAGCTCGGCTACTGCTTCGGCTGGAAACACCTGCCGGTGATCGACATCGCGCTGGTCTCCTCCGGTTTCATGCTGCGCGCCATGGCCGGTGGCGTGGCGGCCGGCATCGACCTCTCCCAGTGGTTCCTGCTCGTGGCCGCCTTCGGCTCCCTGTTCATGGCCTCCGGTAAGCGTTATGCCGAGCTGCAGCTGGCTGAGCGCACCGGCAAGAAGATCCGCCGCTCCCTCCAGGGCTACACCGCCACCTACCTGCGTTTCGTGTGGACCCTGGCGGCCACCGCTGTGGTGATGAGCTACGCCCTGTGGGGTTTCCAGCTCTCCAACTCCGTCGAGGGCATGGCCGGTGTCTGGTACCAGATCTCCATGGTGCCGTTCACCATCGCGATCCTGCGCTACGCCGCGGATGTCGACCGCGGCGCGGGCGGCGCACCGGACGAGATGGCCTTGTCCGACCGCGTTCTCCAGCTGCTCGCCGTGCTGTGGATGCTGTGCATCATCATGGCTGTTTACCTGGTCCCGATGATGTAAGTCCCGGGGTGTCCCCCTGCTACGATCTGCACTCATGACCACAGCTGCCGGGGTGTCCGGTCAACCGAACAAACGCCGGGCATCCCTGACGTTGTGGAGCGGTGCCGTGGCGGCACTGCTGTTGGCTGTTCTCGCCTTCTGGGGCGGATGGCAGCGGCGCTGGATGAGCGACGACGGCCTCATCGTCCTGCGCACCGTGCGCAATCTTTTGGCCGGAAACGGCCCGGTCTTCAACGCCGGCGAACGGGTGGAGACCAACACCTCCACGCTGTGGCAGTACCTGATCTACCTCGTGGCACTGGTCAGCGATGCCCGCCTGGAGGTGATCGCCACGTGGCTGGCACTCATCTTCACCACCGTGGCCCTCGGCATCGGTGCGTGGGGCACGGCCGTGCTGCACCGGCGCCGTTCCAGCCTGCTCCTCCTGCCCGCCGGTGGGCTGGTGTACCTGGCGCTGCCTCCGGCGCGGGACTTCGCCACCTCGGGCCTGGAATGGGGGCTCAGTCTCCTGTGGATCGCCGGGCTGTGGTGGCTGTTGGCCAGCTGGGCACAGCATGGCCCCACCGCCTCCCGGCATGCGGCCACGCCTCAGACGGACCGCATTACCTACGCGCTGGCCTTCTGGACGGGCCTGTCGTGGCTGGTGCGTCCTGAGCTGGCCCTCTACGGCGGCCTGGCGGGGCTCCTGCTGCTTCTCGCTGCAACGTCCTGGCGCCAGCGGGCGCTCATCCTGGCCGTGGCGCTGCCGGTCCCGGCCGGGTACCAGATCTTCCGCATGGGTTATTACGGCCTGCTGACCCCGCACACGGCGGTGGCCAAGTCCGCCGGCGACGCCGAATGGGAATCGGGCTGGGCCTATGTCCAGGACCTGGCTGATCCCTATCTGTTGTGGTTGGCGCTGGCGCTGCTCCTCGTGCTGGCCGCGGTCACCCTGTGGCGGGCGACCGTGGGTACCGCGCCCCGGGTGGGGCTGCGTACCCCGGTGGCGGTCACCGCACTCATCGTCGTGGCGGCCCTGCTCCACGTGCTCTACGTGGTGCGCGTCGGCGGCGACTTCATGCACGGCCGAATGCTGCTTCTGCCCCTGTTCGCCCTGCTCCTGCCGGTGGCGCTCATTCCGCTGGCGGATCTGCGACAGACCTCCCTGCGTGTCGACGCAGTGCCCGCCCTCGGGCTGGCGGCGGTGTGCTGGTGGTCGGTGAGCACCACCATCACCGGGCATCCCATCGACTGGGAGACGGACTATGAGGAACTGGGCATCGTCGACGAGCGTGACTTCTGGGCCTTCGCCACCTACCGGGACCAGGGTGATCCGCCGATGTTCGCCTCCGACTTCCTCACCGCCATGGTGATGAACGACTACCCCGAGGTCATGGAACGGGCGATGGCGGAGGACGCGGGCCTGATGACGATGTTCACCCTCGGCGAGGGTGAGATGTCGTGGACCACCGCCCCGCGCATCCCACGCGAGTACCTCGATACCGATCCCACCGGCCTGGTCGGCCAGCCGCCGACGCTGTACCACATCAACCTCGGCATGACGAGCATGAATGCTCCCCTGGAGATGCGCGTGCTCGACACCGTCGGGCTGGCCACCCCCCTGGCCGCCCGCCAGCCTCGCGATCCCGAGGCCCGGATCGGGCACGACAAGTGGCTGCCCTTCTCCTGGCAGGCCGCGGACACCTCGCTGCACCTGGATTATCTGCCGCCGTGGTACGACCCGGTGAAGACGGGGCAGGCACGGGACGCCCTGCAGACCCCGGCCCTGGCCGAATTGATGGCCTCCTACCGCGAACCCATGAGTGCCGGTCGCTTCCTGCGCAACATCCGCTTCGCCCTCACCGACGGCCGGACCCTCGAGTTCAGCGATGATGCGGAGGAGGTTCTGCAGGAGTTCGGCCCGCCCACCCCCGGAATGAGGTTGGCGTGGGAGTACGAGGTTTCGCCGGAAGTCAGCAGGTAAACACAAGTAAAATCACGGACAGGTAACGAAGTGATGAGCTTTTAGTTACTCTGTGCTCTAGAGTGACACGAGCAGGGATGCTGTTGCACGAACGCGCGGTTGGTAACGAACTGGCGGGCGCGGTCGATAGTCCCGTAGAAGTACGCCAAGCCGAGGAGAATTATGTCCGTCATCACCGGAGCCCGCAGCGTGAGCCGGAAGATCGTTGTGCTGGTCACCGCGATCGCCACCGCCCTGGCCATCATGGTCGTCGGTGGTGCCGGCGAAGCCAGTGCCAACCACCGTGGCTGGCTGCGCCCGGGTTGTTCCTGGGATCCCGTCGCCCACTGGGTCCAGCGCTGTAACGTCTGGTCCGCCTCCACCGGCGCCGACGTCACCGTTCAGATCCAGCCGGCCGGCCGGGGCGGCAACGCAGGCTTCTACCTGCTCGATGGTCTGCGGGCCACCAACAACGCCAACGCCTGGACCGTGGACGTCAACGCCCCGGCCCTCTACGCCGACTCCAACATCACCCTCGTGATGCCCGTCGGTGGCGCCGCCTCCTTCTACGCGGACTGGGACAACCCGGCCACCTATGACCTGAACAACCCGGTCACCTACCAGTGGGAGACCTTCCTCACCTCTGAGCTCCCGGCGTACCTGCAGCAGCACTTCGGTGTGGCGCCGGACAACAACTCCATCGCCGGTCTGTCCATGGGTGGCACCGCGGCCCTCAACCTGGCCGCCAAGCACCCGGGCCAGTTCCGTCAGGCCATGTCCTGGTCGGGCTACCTCACCCAGACCATGCCGGGCATGCAGACCCTCATGCGTGTCGCGCTTCTCGACGCCGGCGGCTTCAACATCAACGCGATGTACGGCAGCGTCATCAGCCCGCGTCGTTTCGAGAACGACCCCTTCCTCAACATGGAGGGCCTGCGCGGCAAGGACGTCTACATCTCCGCCGCCACCGGTATCCCGGGTCCGCAGGACGCCGGTTACCCGGTGAACCTGCAGCTGTCCGGCGCTCCGCTGGAGATGCTGGCCCGCGTGTCCACCCACCTGTGGGAGGGCAAGGCCCGCGCCTCCGGTCTCAACGTCACCGCCGACTACCCGGCGACCGGCATCCACAACTGGACCCAGTTCGGGGACCAGCTGCACAAGACCAAGCCGCGCGTCCTCGACGTCATGAACGCCTGGTAACCACCTGGCACCGACACCCCGGAAGGATCTCCTTCCGGGGTTTCGCACTTTTTCTCGGCGCGCCCTACGATAAAGTCTCAAGTTCTACTTAAACTTGAGCACGCCCCACGGCGAGAACAACTGAACAGACATGCACCGGCGTACGACGTCGGGAACGGGTGGGCGTCGACACGCGCATCCCGGGGGAGGGGAACCCCCGGGCACCACCCGGACCCGAGCCACGCCGGGGCACACGACCGCGAACCCACAAGGACCCACACCATGCGCGACACCGCATCCCGTTCCCCGCAGCGCCGGCGCCCCTGGCTCGCCGCTGTCGTCGTACCGACCACCCTGGCCCTCGGCGTCACCCTGGCTCCGACGGCCCAGGCCCAGAGCTCCCTGCCCGGCAGCAGTGACCTGTCTGATTCCATCCGCCCGACGGACCCTCCGCAGCGCGAGCCGATCCGCACGGAGTACCCGGACATCGACAACCTCCCGGACGGCGTCGAGGTGGAACGCATGGAGTGGATCACCAACCGCCGCGTCGCGCTGTTCATCCGTTCCGCCGCCATGCCGCAGGAACTCATCCAGGTGCAGCTCCTGCTCGCCCGAGACTGGCACTCCTCCCCGGAGCGCACCTTCGCCGAGGTGTGGGCCCTCGACGGTCTGCGCGCCCGCGACGACGACTCCGGCTGGACCATCGAAACCAACATCGAGCAGTTCTACGCCGACAAGAACGTCAACGTCATTCTGCCGATCGGCGGCGAGTCCTCCTTCTACTCGGACTGGCAGCAGCCCGACAACGGTAAGCACTACAAGTGGGAGTCCTTCCTCATGGACGAACTGATCCCCATCCTGGATCAGGGCTTCCGTTCCAACCGGGACCGCTCCATCGTCGGACTGTCCATGGGTGGCACCGCCGCCATGAACCTCGCGCAGCGCAACCCGCACTTCTTCGACTTCGTCGGTTCCTTCTCCGGTTACCTCGACACCACCTCCACCGGCATGCCGCGGGCCATCCTCGCCGCCCAGCGTGACGCCGGCGGTTACGACGGCACCCGGATGTGGGGCCAGCCCGGCAGCCAGGACTGGATCAACCACGACCCCAAGACCGGTATCGGTGCCCTCAAGGACATGAAGGTCTACGTCTCCGCCGGTTCCGGCCGCGACGACTACGGCCAGTCCGACTCCGTGGCCACCAACCCCGCCAACCTCGCCGGTGTGGGCCTCGAGGTGATCTCCCGCATGTCCTCCGAGACCTTCGTGCGCCACGCCCGCGCCGAGGGTGTCCAGCCGATCGTCCACTTCCGTCCCTCCGGCGTCCACTCCTGGCCCTACTGGCAGTTCGAGATGACCCAGGCCTGGCCGCACATGGCCAACGCCATGGGCCTGTCGGCCGATGACCGCGGCCCCGACTGCGCCCCGGTCGGTGCCATCGCCGAGGCCACCAAGTCCGGCGTCATCGGTTCCTGCGTCAACAACGAGTACCCCGTCGAGGACGGCATGCGCCAGGACTTCCGCAACGGTGTCGCCTACTGGTCCCCGGACACCGGTGCCCACGCCCTGCACGGACGCATCAACGCCCGCTACCACCACATCGGCGGACCCGCCTCCTGGCTCGGCTTCCCGACCACGGGTGAGACCGCCACCCCGGACGGCAAGGGCCGATTCGTCCACTTCGAGCACGGCTCCATCTACTGGACCGCCGCCACCGGTGCCTTCGAGGTGCCCGCCGCCACCATGGCGGTCTGGGGTGCGGACAACTGGGAGCGCGGCTCCCTCGGCTACCCGACCTCCGAGCCGAAGGACGTCAACGGCGGCCAGGTGCAGGAATTCGAGAAGGGTGTCATCGCCACCAACGCCGCGGGCGAGGCACGCATCGTCCACAGTGCCATCGGCGACAAGTACCGGGAGCTGGACACCGTCAACTCCGAACTCGGCTTCCCCAAGGGCAGTGAGCGGGCCATCCGGGGCGGCGCCTTCCAGGAGTTCGACAACGGCAACATCTACTGGTCCGCGGACACCGGGGCGCACTACATCAAGTACGGTGCGATCTTCAGCCACTGGGGTTCCCAGGGATATGAGCAGGGCAAGTTCGGGTACCCGACCGCCGATCACGCCAACATCCCGGCCGGTGGTGAGGTCGTCGAGTTCCGCAACGGCACCATCCGCCAGGTCAACGGCATCATTCAGGAGAGGACCAGCTAGTGCGCCGGTTCGGACTCATTGCTGTCGCACTCGTCGGTGCTCTCTCGCTCACCGCCTGCGGGGACGCCACGGTGGAGGACGACGCCTCGTCGCCGACCTCCGTCGCTCCGCTCGAGCGTGCCCCGAAGAAGAGCACCACCGAGTCCACCACCCCGGAAGAGGAGCCAGAGACGGTCGACCGGCCCCGCCCGGCCGAGCCGCAGCCGCAGGATCAGGCGGCGCGGGAAGTCGATGAGGTTCCGGAGGCCGCCTTCCCGCGGACCCCGGAGGATGTCCGCTACCTCGGTGCCATCAGTGACGCGGAGATCGACGTCGACGGCGTCGAGGATCAGCTCATCGGCACCGCCTCCACCGTCTGTGATGGAGGAGACAGCGACCTCAACCGCTCCACCCTGCCCGCCGTCGCCGGCCAGCTCATCGAGCAGGGCCGCACGGACAAGCCTGTCGAGGACGTGGTCGAGATCATCGAGACCGCTGCCACCGACTCCTACTGTTAGTCTCCCCCCATGCGCAAGATCCTCACCATCCTGGCGGTCCTCGTCCTGGTCCTCCTCGTCGGCGTGGGAACCTTCCGGTTCCTCCAGTCCGGCGAGGACGTGCCGCTGCCGCCGGGTGTTCCCGAACCGACCGAACTCCTCCAGCCCGAGTGGTGTCCTGATGTCGAGGTCATCTCGGCACCGGGTACCTGGGAATCGGCGGCCGGTGATGATCCGATCCATCCGACCGCGAACGAGTGGAGCTTCATGCTCTCGGTCACGCGTCCGCTCCAGGAGCGCTACCCCGCCGAGGACGTCAAGGTGTGGACCCTGCCGTACACGGCGCAGTTCCGCTCCGTCCAGGCGCAGCACGAGATGAGCTATGACGATTCGCGCCAGGAGGGCCAGAGCGTCCTGGAGACCGAACTGGTCACCATGCACGACGAGTGCCCGTACACCGATTTCATCCTCGCGGGGTTCTCGCAGGGCGCGGTGATTCTCGGGGACGTCGCCCACCAGATCGGCCAGGGCAGCGGAGTGGTGCCGGCCGACCGCATCAGGGGTGTCGCCCTGGTCGCGGACGGCCGCAGGGAACCTGGTGTGGGCCAGGTTCCCGGCACCCAGGTCGCCGGTGTCGGTGCCGAGGTGGCACTCCAGCCCCTCAACCTGCTCGTCCAGCCGATCGTGCCGGGGGCCACCATGCGCGGCCCGCGCGTCGGTGGCTTCGGGGAGCTCCAGGACCGGGTGTGGGACATCTGCGCCCCCAACGACAGCATCTGTGACGCCCCCCGGCAGATCGGCAATGCGATCGAGAGGGCGCACGAGCTCGCCGCCGCCAACGGGGTGCACGCACAGTACGCCACCAACCCGAACGTCATCCCCGGGACAACCACCAACGCCTGGCTCGTCGAATGGGCCACTGACCTCATCAACAGATGATCCTGTGCCCCGATGGCAGGGGCACCCGGGTACTCTGTTCGGTAACGGAACCATCACAAACCGGGACTAACTAGACGTGTGCCTGCTCTGTTAGGTTGGCACAAAGAGATTAGCCGGAACGATCTTTCATCCCTGGACACTCCATCCACGGGTAGACCACGAGGAGAAAAATGGACCTGCAAGCGGCGATGAGCCAGTTCTTCAACGACAAGGGCGAGATCGTCCTGGCACCTCAGCTGACCCTCGCGGGTCTGGCCGAGCTCATGTACCAGGGTGACCTCCAGCTCGGTGGCGGCGAACGACAGTGCCTGCGCTTCTGGGACTTCTCCGAATCCCGCGAGGGAACTCCGGTCGATTACACCCGTACCGAGATCAACACCCGCATCAAGGCCGTCGCCGCACGCCTGCAGCAGGTGGGCAAGATCGGCGACCGCGTCGCGATCCTGGCCAACAACTCCCCGGAGTACATCTTCGGCTTCGCCGGGGCGCTGTACGCCGGCATGACCCCGGTGCCGCTCTATGACCCCTCCGAGCCGGGTCACGCGGATCACCTCAAGGCCGTCTTCGCCGACTGCCAGCCCTCCTTCGTGCTCACCAACTCCGGTTCCGCCGCCGCCGTGCGTGAGCACTTCGCGGAGATCCCCTCCCGCGAGCGTCCCCGCATCCTGTCCGTGGATTCCCTGCCCGACACCCTCGCGTCCTCCTACATGAACCCGATGATGACGCTGCAGGGCCAGCAGCTCATGGCGTCCATGTCGACGATGCCGGTCGATCAGCCCGCCTTCCTGCAGTACACCTCCGGGTCCACCCGTGTCCCGGCCGGCGTGCAGCTGACCAACCGCTCGATCCTCACCAACGTGCTGCAGATCTTCACCGCCGCCCGCCTGCGCATGCCGCTGCGTCTGGTCTCCTGGCTGCCGCTGCACCACGACATGGGCATCATCCTCGCCCTCTTCGTCACCATCCTGGGTCTGCCGAACGAGATCATGGCGCCGCGGGACTTCATCCAGCAGCCGAAGCGCTGGGTCGATCAGCTCAACCGCCGCGACTCCGATGAGGGTGTCTCCGTCTACACCGTCATCCCGAACTTCGCGCTGGAGCTGGCCGCCCGCTACGGCAAGCCGCAGGACGGCGAGACTCTCGACCTGTCCGCCCTGGACGGCATCATCATCGGTTCCGAGCCGATCACCGAGAAGGCCCTCGACTCCTTCAAGGAGGCCTTCGCCGATCATGGCCTGGAGACCAACGTCCTGCGCCCCTCCTACGGCCTGGCCGAGGCCTCCCTGCTGGTGACCACCCCGCAGACCAAGGACCGCCCGGTCATCTCCTACTTCAACCGTGAGAAGCTCGCCGAGGGTGTCGTCGAGTTCGTGGAGAAGGGCTCCGAGCTGGCCGTCGCCTTCGCCTCCAACGGCCAGGTGGTCAAGCCGCAGAACCTCACCATCGTCGACCCGGAGACCCGGGCCGAGCTGCCCGACGGCCAGATCGGCGAGCTGTGGGTCAAGGGTGACAACCTGGCGGCCGGCTACCTCGGCCGCGAGGAGGAGACCGCCGAGACCTTCGCCAACACTCTCGGCGAGCGTCTGCCGGAGTCCCGGGTCGACGCGGACACCCCGGACGACGGCTGGCTGGCCACCGGCGACCTCGGCGCCATCGTCGAGGGCGAGACCTACATCACCGGTCGCCTCAAGGACCTCATCGTCATCGCGGGCCGCAACCACTACCCGCAGGACATCGAGTTCACGGTCATGAACGCCTCCGAGCATGTCCGCCCCGACTCCGTCGCCGCCTTCTCCGTCACCGCCGATGAGGGGGCCGCCGACTCCACCGAGCAGCTCGTCCTCGTCATCGAGCGCGACGACAAGGCCGACGAATCCGGTGACGCCGCAGCCGTGGAGACGATCCGCGGAGCCGTCACCTCCGCTCATGGCGTCACCCCGGCCGACATCCGTTTCGTCGGGCCGAATGAGATCCAGCGTTCCTCCGCCGGCAAGATCGCGCGTCGGGTGATCCAGAAGTCCTATCTCGCCGAGCGCGGATAGTCCGAGCAGCAGAAAGTAACGGCCAGGGTGCGCACAGTCGATAGTGTTCCGAACTGATTGTGGGTGCTGGACCAGAGCAGGAAAAGGAAGACCGTGCCAATGAGTGAGAGCCAGGCGACCGTGACAATGACCGTCGAGGAGCTGCGTGGGTGGCTCCGCGACTGGGTCGGCAACGTCACCGGGCTGGCGTCGGAGGAGATCACCGATACCAAGCCGATGGAGAACTTCGGCCTCTCCTCACGCGACGCGGTGGTCCTCTCCGGTGAACTGGAGAATCTGCTGGGCGTGCCGCTCGATGCGACCATCGCCTACGAGTACCCCACCATCCAGGCCCTGGCCCAGCGCCTCGTCGACGGCGAGCCCGCCTCCCGCGAGCGTTCCCTGCCCCGGCACAGCGGTGTCGAACGGACCCCCGGCACCCACGACATCGCGATCGTCGGTATGGCCGGCCGTTTCCCCGGGGCGGGCACCCTGGGCGAGTACTGGTCCATGCTCGTGGAAGGGCGCGACGGCACCGGTGACCTGCCCATCGGCCGCTGGTCCGAGTACGCCTCCGAGGAGGTCATGTCCGCGAAGATGGCGGAGCAGCCGCTGACCGGCGGTTATCTTCCGGATCTGGCGAACTTCGACGCCGAGTTCTTCGGGCTTTCGCCGCTGGAGGCCGCCAACATGGACCCGCAGCAGCGCATCATGCTCGAGGTGACCTGGGAGGCCCTGGAGAACGCGCATATCCCCGCGAACACGCTGCGCGGGGAGTCGGTGGGTGTCTACCTCGGTTCCTCCAACAACGACTACGGCATGCTCATCACCGCCGACCCGGCGGAGGCGCACCCCTATGCGCTGACCGGTACGGCCAGCTCGATCATCGCCAACCGCATCTCCTACGCCTTCGACTTCCGCGGCCCCTCCGTCAACGTCGACACGGCGTGCTCCTCCTCGCTGGTGGCCATCCACCAGGCCGTGCGCGCCCTGCGCGACGGTGACGCGGACGTGGCGGTCGCCGGTGGCGTCAACATCCTCGCCTCCCCGTTCGTCACCACGGCCTTCGGGGAACTGGGCGTGCTCAGCCCCACCGGCCACATCCACGCCTTCTCCGATGACGCCGACGGTTTCATCCGCGCCGACGGCGCCGGGGTGGTCGTGCTCAAGCGTGTCGCGGACGCGCTTGCCGACGGCGACTCCATCCTCGCCGTGGTCAAGGGTTCGGCCATCAACTCCGACGGCCACTCCAACGGCCTGACGGCCCCCAACCCGGAGGCCCAGATCGACGTGCTGGCCCGCGCCTACGCGGACGCCGGCGTCGACCCGGCCGAGGTCGACTACGTCGAGGCCCACGGCACCGGCACCATCCTCGGTGACCCCATCGAGGCCACGGCGCTCGGCGCTGTCCTCGGTGAGGGCCGCGCGCCGTCCCACCCGACCCTGCTGGGTTCGGTGAAGTCCAACATCGGCCACTCCGAGTCCGCGGCCGGTGCCGCCGGCCTCATCAAGGTCGTCCAGGCGATCGGCGAGGGGGTCATCCCGCCGTCCCTGCACTACGCCGCCCCCAACCGTTTCATCGACTTCGACGCCGAGCGTCTCGAGGTGGTCGAGGATCCCCGCGAGTGGCCCGAGTACTCCGGCCGCAAGCTCGCCGGTGTCTCCGGCTTCGGCTTCGGTGGCACCAACGCCCACGTGGTCGTCAGCTCCTTCGACCGGGCCGACTACGAGTCCGCCCCTGCGACCGAGGCACAGCTTCCCGACGCCGCATCCGCGCTGCTGCCGGTGAGTGGGCTGCTGCCGTCGCGACGTCGACAAGCAGCCGCCGACCTGGCGGATTTCCTGCAGGAGCGTTCCGACGCCGACCTGGTGCCGGTGGCCCGCTCCCTGGCCCGTCGCAACCACGGTCGTTCCCGCGCCGTGGTGAGCGCCGGCACCGTGGAGGAGGCCGTCAAGCGCCTGCGTCAGGTCGCCGAGGGCAAGGTCTCCGTCGGTATCACCGCCGCGGACGCCCCCTCCGCCACCGGCCCCGTCTTCGTCTACTCCGGCTTCGGCTCCCAGCACCGCCTCATGGTCAAGGAACTGGTCGCCGCCTCGCCGCTGTTCCGCGCCCGCCTCGAGGAGCTCGACGAGCGCGTCCAGTTCGAGTCCGGCTGGTCCGTCCTGGAGATCGTCGGCGATGACGAGCAGACCTACGACACCGAGACCGCCCAGGTCGCCATCACCGCCATCCAGATCGCGCTGACCGATCTGCTCGCCGCCTTCGGCGCGCGCCCGGCCGCCGTCATGGGAATGTCCATGGGTGAGATCGCCGCCGCCTACGCCGCCGGCGGCCTCACCGCCGAGGATGCGCTCCAGATCGCCTGCCACCGCGCCCGCCTCATGGGCGAGGGCGAGAAGTCCCTGCCCGAGGACCAGCTCGGCGCCATGGCCGTGGTCGAACTGTCCACCGAGGCGCTGGTGGAACTCAACGCCGACGAGGCGTTCGCGAACATCGAGCCCGCCGTGTACGCCGGTCCCGGCATGACCACGGTCGGCGGACCGCGGGAGCAGGTCACGGCGCTCGTCGAGAAGCTCGAGGCCGAAGGAAAGTTCGCCCGCCTGCTCAACGTCAAGGGGGCGGGGCACACCTCGGCGGTGGAGCCGCTGCTCGGTGAGCTCGGTTTCGAGACCGCGGGCATCACGGCGCGGCCGCTGCACACCCCGCTGATCAGTTCCGTCGACCGCGGTGTGACCCACCAGCCGGGTGCCACCGTCCACGACACCGACTACTGGCTGCGCATGACCCGCCAGCCCGTCTACTTCCAGGACGCCACGGAGCAGGCCTTCGCCGCCGGGCACACCACGCTCGTGGAGATCGCCCCGAACCCCGTGTCGATCATGGGCATGATGAACACCGCGTTCTCCGTCGGCAAGCCCGACGCGCAGCTGCTGTTTACCCTCAAGCGCAAGGTCAGCGAGGTCGAGTCCCTGCGCGACCTGCTGGCCAAGCTCTACACCGCCGGCGCCCCCGTCGATTTCTCCCTGGTGTACGGCCCGGGTGAGGTCCTTCCCGCGCCGTCCATCACGTGGAAGCACCAGCGCTACTGGACGAACGCCCGCCCGTCCAGCAACCGGGCCGGTGACCTGCCGGGCCAGCGTGTCACCATGCCCAACGGCATCATCGGCTTCTCGACGACCGCCGACCTCGTCCCCTCCGCCCTGGCACTGCTCGAGCGCGCCGCCGAGTCCGTGCAGCCCGGCGCCCAGCTCGTGGCCGCCGAGGAACACCAGATGCTGCCGGTCAACGGTGAGATCACCACCGTGGTGCAGCGCAGCATCGGCGGACTGACCATCACCGTTCACGGGGTCTCCGACACCGGGACCACCACCCTGCTGGCGGAGGGTTTCGCCACCGCCCTCGCCCTCGGCGCACCCGCCGCAGTGCCGGGCGTGCAGGCGCCGCAGGCCTCCGCCGCCGAGGAGTTCCCGGAGGAGGCACTCGAGGTCGCAGAGCTGCGCTGGGACCCGGCTTCCGGCGAGACCGTGGAGGACCGCCTGCGCGCCATCGTCTCCGAGTCGATGGGCTATGACGTCAATGACCTGCCGCGTGAGCTGCCGCTCATCGACCTCGGCCTGGACTCGCTCATGGGCATGCGCATCAAGAACCGGGTGGAAAACGACTTCCAGATCCCGCCACTGCAGGTGCAGGCCCTGCGCGACGCCTCCGTCGCCGATGTGGTCCGCATCGTGGAGGAGGCGGTCGCCGCCACGTCCACCGCCACCCCCCTCATCGAGCCCGTCGTCTCCGCAGATGCCGTCGAGGAGGCCGCGACCGACGTGCGGGACTCCGCGGAACTGGCGCCGCCCCAGGGCGTCGGCGTGGCACCGCGTGATGCCGCCGAGCGCATGGTCTTCGGCACCTGGGCCACCATCACCGGGCGTGCCCCGGCCGGTGTGACCTCGCAGCTGCCGGGGATCTCCGCCGAGACGGCGCAGCAGATCGCCGAGCGACTGTCCGAGCGCGTCGGCGCCGAGATCGATCCGGAGGTCGTGGCCCAGGCCGAGACCCTGGAGCCGGTGGCCAACGTCGTGCGTGATCTCCTGGAGACCGAGGTCGAAGGCAACATCCGCGTGCTGCGCGCCCGCCCGGAGGGTTCCACCAAGCCGAGTGTGTTCATGTTCCATCCGGCCGGTGGTTCGTCCGTGGTCTTCCTGCCGCTGGCCCGCCGCCTGCCGGAGGATGTCCCGGTCTACGGCGTCGAGCGCCTGGAGGGCACCCTCGAGGAGCGCGCCGCCGCCTACCTGGAGGAGATCCGTGAGTACTCCGCGGGTCGCCCCGTGATCCTCGGTGGCTGGTCCTTCGGTGGTGCGCTCGCCTATGAGGTGGCCGCCCAGCTCAAGGACACCGACGTCGAGGTCGCCTACATCGCCCTGCTGGACACGGTGCAGCCCTCGGAGCCCATCCCGGACACGATGGAGGAGACGAAGGCCCGCTGGCAGCGCTACAGCGACTTCGCCAAGCGCACCTACGGCCTGGAGTTCCCCGTGCCCTTCGAACTGCTGGAGACCGCCGGTGAGGAGGCCATGCTCGGCATGCTCGAGCAGTTCCTGGCTACCACCGACGCCTCCGAGCACGGTCTGGCAGCCGGTGTTCTCGAGCACCAGCGCGCCAGCTTCGTGGACAACCGCATCCTGGACAAGCTCGACTTCGCCCGGTGGGCGGAGGTCAAGCTGCCGGTGCTGCTCTTCCGCGCCGAGGGCATGCACGAGGGTGCCATCGAACTGGAGCCGCGTTATGCCCACATTGACCCGGACGGTGGATGGTCGGCTATCGTGGACGACCTTGACATCGTCCAGCTCAAGGGCGATCACCTCGCAGTGCCCGACGAGCCGGCCATCGGCGTCGTCGGTGCGCACATGGCCAAGCGGATTGATGAACTGGAGTGATCTGTGACTGACACGTCCACCGACACCACCACCGCCGACAAACTCGCTGATCTGCGGGCCCGGCTCGACTGCGCCCGCGATCCGGGCAGTGAGCGGGCGCGTGCGAAGCGTGACGAGGCGGGGCAGACGACCCCGCGCGAGCGCATCGCGGCGCTTCTCGACGACGGCTCCTTCGTCGAGATCGGCGCCCTGGCCAAGACCCCCGGTGTCGAGGATGCCGTCTACTCGGACGGTGTGGTCACCGGGTACGGGCGTATCGACGGCCGCCCGGTGTGCATCTACGCCCACGACAAGACCGTCTACGGCGGTTCCGTCGGTGAGACCTTCGGCCGCAAGGTCGTGGAGGTCATGGAGATGGCCATCAAGATCGGCTGCCCGATCATCGGCATTCAGGATTCCGGTGGCGCCCGCATCCAGGATGCGGTGACCTCCCTGGCGATGTACTCGGAGATCTCGCGGCGCCAGCTGCCGCTGTCGGGCCGTAGCCCGCAGATCTCCATCATGCTGGGCAAGTCCGCCGGTGGCGCGGTGTACGCCCCGGTGACGACGGACTTCGTCATCGCCGTCGAGGGACAGACCGAGATGTATGTCACCGGCCCCGCCGTCATCCGCGAGGTCACCGGTGAGGACGTCACCTCCGCGGAACTGGGTGGTGCGCGTCAGCAGGAGCTCAACGGCAACATCTCCGCCGTCCTGCCCAGCGAGGAGGAGGCCTTCGACTTCGTCCGAGATCTGCTCGATCACCTGCCGCTGACCTGCCATGATCCCGCCCCGGTCTTCGGCGCCCCGTCGGACGAGGAGGTCGCCCAGGCCCCGGAACTCGACCTGTTCATGCCGGACGACTCCAACGCCGGTTATGACATGCTCGATCTGCTGCCCCTGCTCGGCGACGACGACAATCTGGTGGAGATCCAGGCCAACTACGCCCCGAATCTCATCACCGCCTTCGGGCGTATCGACGGCCGCGCCGTCGGCTTCGTGGCCAACAACCCGATGCACTTCGCCGGCTGCATTGACGCCGATGCAGCGGACAAGGGGGCGCGTTTCATCCGTATCTGCGACGCCTACAACATCCCGCTCGTGTTCATCGTGGACACCCCCGGTTACCTGCCGGGTGTGGAGCAGGAGAAGGCCGGACTCATCCACCGCGGCGCCAAGCTGGCGTTCGCCCTGGTGGAGGCGACTGTCCCGAAGATCACGCTCATCGTCCGCAAGGCCTACGGCGGCGCCTACGCCGTCATGGGCTCGAAGAACCTCACCGGTGACATCAACCTGGCGTGGCCGACCGCGCAGATCGCCGTCATGGGTTCCGCGGCGGCGGTGGTGATGATCCAGGGCAAGCAGCTCGCGGCGGCCCCGCCGGAGCAGCGTGACTACCTGAAGAAGATCTTCATGGACTTCTACGACGAGAACATGACCAGCCCGTATGTGGCCGCTGAGCGCGGTTACCTCGACGCGATGATCCAGCCGAGCCAGACCCGCCTGGCGCTGCGGCAGGCGGTGCGGCAGATGGCGACCAAGGTCGAGGTGGACCTGCCGAAGAAGCACACGATCATGCCGATGTAGATCTTTATGTAACGAATCGGTTACTGTGAGACGATGTAGTTGTTGTCACTGCCCATCAACTGTCTGAAGGAGATCCCTATGCTGAGCATGGCCGCAGACCTCGTCACCGACATCCTTGGCCTCATCTTCATGATCGCCAACCAGATGAGCCACTCCATCCAGGCTTAAACTGTCGTGCAGTCACCGCCTCCCCGTCACGGGGAGGCGGTTTTTGCATGTCGGGACCACCGGGCGAGCCCGCGCCAGCCGAGCAGCAGCAGGCCGGACATGAGGGTGGCGACGAGGATGAAGGACCAGTGGGGGAGTGCGCCGTTGCGCACTGCCCAGATGCCCAGACCCACGACGACGGTGACCGCCCACGTCATGATCCCGGCCGGGAACACCCGGTGGCCGTCGAGCTTCAGACCGACGATGAGCCCCCAGGACACCAGCACGCCCAGGAGGAACGGCCACCAGGTGGACAGCCACCCCTGGACGTTCAACGGCATGTCATCGGTCTGGTGCGCGATGCGGGCGAAGAGAGCGAAGGCGGCGATGGCGACGACGTCGGCCAGCAGAGCGGTGGAGCGGTTCATGCCCTCCAGCCTAACCCCTGGCGTGGACACCTCTGCGCGCGTAGTGGAGGAAGTAGACCACCCACCCGACGGCGGTGATGAGCGCGAAGGAGACGAGGCGGTAGACCAGGGCTGCGCCGGTGGCGTCGACGGCGGTGAGACCGGCGGCGACGAGGACGGCGATGATCGCCGCCTCCACCGTCCCCAGCCCGCCCGGGGTCACCTGGGCGGATCCCGCGATTTTCGCCGTGGTGTAGGCCAGCAGCACCCCCGCCACGGCCGGCGCGGAATCCGTCACGGCCCAGACGCACAGGAACAGGGTGAGCACGTCGGCCGCGCGGTTGAGCAGTGACCAGCCGGCCACCAGGGCGAAGCGCCTTCGGTTGAGCCGTACGGTCTCGAGCTGGTGGATCTGATCCACCACCGCCTCGACCTTGTCCGGTGACAGCCGTGTCAGCAGCTGCCGGGCCCAGCGTTCCAGGGTGGCGGGGTGGTTGGCGGCCCACCACAGCGCCCAGGACAGCGCCGTCATGAGCGCCAGGGTGAGCAGGAGGGAAAAGACGTTGACGTCGGCGCCGAGGAAGAAGACGCCGGCCACTCCGATGACCACGAGCCACATCGTGGACACCGCGGAGCTGAGCACGAAGAACCAGCCGCACAGCAGGCGGCTGGCACCCCAGGAGCGCTGCACCTGATAGGTGAGTACCGCCGAGAACGCCGGGCCCCCGGGCAGCGACGTCGACCAGGAGTTGGAGGCCAGCGTGATGGCGGTGGTGTCGCGCAGCGGGACGTGGGTGCCGCCGGAGCCCAGCAGCAGGCGCATGACCTCGGCCATCGCCACGATGGAGACGAGGGCACAGGCCACGGCGGCCACCACCGCCCACGGGGAGGCGTCGCGCAGCCGGCGGACGCCGTCGCCGATGAACGGCATCTGGTCCCGGAACATCAGCCCCAGGATGATGAGCACCACCAGCGGGGCCAGCCAGCGCACCCAGCGCCACATGCTCAGCGTCCCAGCTGGCGGGGGCCGTTCCGGTCGGCCTCGAGACGGGCCATGAGCTCCGCGAAAGGAATGAGCTCCTCATCCTCCGCGGTGGTGCGGCCGCCGCGGGCGGCCTCCTCGTCGTCGGCGAGGACGGCGGCGTCGTTAAGCAGCACCTCCTCGCCCACCTCGGGCTCCGGTGTCGCCGGGGTCGGGGCGGGGGCGGGTACCGGCGGCAGCTCCTCGCTGTGGCCCATCTTCTCGTAGGCGCGTTTGATGAAGCGCGGGGCCCACCAGTTGTCCTCGCGCAGCAGGTGCATGACCGCGGGGACGAGCATCATGCGGATGATGGTGGCGTCGATGGCCAGGGCGAAGATCATGCCGAAGGCGATGTACTTCATCATGACGATTTCGGAGAAGCCGAAGGCTCCGGCCACGACGATCATGATGAGGGCGGCCGCCGTGATGATCGACCCGGTCTGGGCCGTGCCGTAGCGGATGGCGTCGTCCGTCGATCTGCCTCTGTCCCGGGCCTCGACCATGCGGGAGACGAGGAAGACCTCGTAGTCTGTGGACAGGCCGTAGACGATGGCCACGATGAGCACCAGCACCGGTGACATGAGCGGGCCGGGCGTGAAGTTGAACAGGTCGGCGCCGACACCGCCGACGAACATGGCGGTGAGAATGCCCAGGGTGGCGCCGAGGCCCAGGACGGTCATGATGATCGCCTTCGCCGGCAGGATGAGCGAGCCGAACACCAGCGCCATGAGGATGAACGTGGCCACCACGATGTAGAGCGCCATCCACGGCAGCTTCTCCATGAGCGCCTCGATGGACTCGATCTCCATCGCCGGGGTGCCGCCGATGTGGACGTTCGCCCCCTCGGGGACGTCGATGGCACGCAGCTGATCGACGACCGAGCTGTTGAGGTCGCGGTCCTGGATACCGGCGGAGAGCACCGTGGTGCCGTCGACCGTGCCGTGGTCCGGGGTGAACTGGGAGCTGAGGCCCTCGATGTCGCGCAGCTGCACGAAGATGTCCACCAGCTGCTGATCGGTGGCGTCGGTGACCACCAGCTTCACCGGCTCGGTGCGGAAGGCGGGGAAGGTGTCGTTGAAGTCGTCCTGCGCGACGCGGACGTCGTTGCTCGGCGGAAGGTAGGTCTCGTTGATGCCGCCGAACTTCACACCCGCCAGTGGCAGGGTGAGCGCGATGAGCAGACCCGCGACGGCGACGGTGACCAGCTTGGCGTGCTTCATGGCCCAGCCCGGGAGGCGGAACCAGACGGTGTCCTCCAGGCGGCGGGCGGTGCGCTTGGTGCGCCGGACGGTCCACTTGTCGATGTTGCGGCCCAGCATGCCGAACAGGGCGGGCAGCACCGTCACCGACAGCAGGGCGGCCAGGCCGACCGCCGAGATCGCGCCGTAGGCCACCGACTTGAGGAAGGCCTGCGGGAAGACCAGCAGGCCGGAGAGGGCGACCGCCACCATCGCCGCCGAGAACACCACCGTCTTGCCGGCGGTGGCCGTCGTCGTGCCCACGGCATCGGGCACGGATGCCCCCTTGTCCAGCTCCTCGCGGAAACGGGAGACCATGAACAGGCCGTAGTCGATGGCCAGGCCCAGGCCCAGGAGGGTGACCACGGACTGGGCGAACACATTGACCTGGGTGAGCCCGGCGAGGACCGAGAGCACGCCGAGGGAACCGGCGATGGAGAGGATGCCCACGATGAGCGGCATGAGGGCGGCGACGGCGGAGCCGAAGACGAACAGCAATAGCACGGCCACCACCGGCAGGGCGATGACCTCCGCGCGGACGATGTCCCCGGCCATGCCGTCGTCGAGGGAATCGGCGACAGCGGTCGCGCCGGCGACCCGGATCTCGGCGGGCAGGGAATCGTCGACGAGGGAGTCCTCGATGGCCCGGAAATCGCGGAGTGTCTGTTCGCCGTCACCACGCAGCCCGATCGCGGCGAAGGCCCGGGTGCCGTCCTCGTTGATCAGCTGCGCGTTGCGCGTGTCGAAGTAGCTGGTGACGTGCATGATCTCGTCCGGGTACTGCTCCTGCAGGGACTCCAGGTGCGAGGCCAGCGCCCCGAACGTCGCCGGGTCATTGAGCGGGCGCCCGTCCGCGGACTCGAAGAGCAGGATGACGTCGCCGGAGTTGTCGCGACCGAAGACGTCCTGCTCGATGTGGGCGGCGGCCGTCGAGCTGGAGCCGGGGTCGTCCCAGCCCTCCTGGCTCATCCGGTTGCCCAGCTGGGTGCCGAAGATGGCGTACACCGCCAGGATGGCGGCGATGACGATGAGCGGCACCAGGCGGCGGTGCCGGTAGGAGAAATGTCCCCACTTCTCGAACATGGGCCCTCCTAGTGGTTGCGGCCGGCGAGCAGTGCTGACAGCGGACGGAAGGGCTGGAGCCAGGCGCCTTCGTCGGGAAGCTGGTCGAGGCTGATGCGCGGCAGCGGCTCCCGGAAGACACCGGTGATCTCCTCGAGGTCGATGAACTCGATCGTCTCCGAGGCCACCGCCCACGAGGCGTGCTCGTGGAAGCCGATGACGGTGACGGGCAGCCCCTCGGCGATGAGTTCGTCGATGGTCTCCTTGAAGTTCTGCCCGTCAGCGGAGGCGACGACCAGCCCGCGCAGCACCCCTTCCGCGTGCCGACGCCGGATGTGCGCCAGCATGTCCGGGTCGACGTCGGAGTCCTCGTCGGTCTTCGGCTTGGCGAAGACGGCGAAACCGACGTTGCGCAACGCCTCCACCCAGGGGCGGATGACATCCGCGCCGCCCGGGGTGACGTTGGTGAACACGGTGGCCTCGGCCTCCACGCGGCTGCCGGTCTCATGGGAGAGCTTGCCGGCGCGGGCCAGCATCCAGCGGCCGATGGCGTCGAAACGCGGGCGGTAGGCGGCGGTCGGGCGCCCGCCGAGGATGGCACCCAATCCCATGTCCAGGTTGGGGGCGTCCCAGACGAGAAGCAGGTTCTCCGGCCCGGGTGCCTCCTGGGCGCCGTACTGGTGGGTGGATTCGTGAAGATCGCTCACGGGAAAACTCTTTTCGGTTTTATGCAGAAGAAATCAGGAATTTTCGGCGGTGCGCTGCCACAGGAATTCGGTGATGGTGTGGTCCTTGTCCAGGCCCTTGCCCTCGAACTTGGTGATCACCTGGCGGTCGACCAACTGTGGGCACTCCGGCCACGGCCAGCCCCGGTACTCCAGCAGCGGCTCGGTGTGAACGAGCTCGGTGATCCACTCGGCGTAACCGGCGTGGTCGGTGGCCACGTGGAGGACGCCGCCCGGCTTGAGGCGGGTGGCGATGAGGTGCAGCGTGCCGGTCTGGATGATCCGCCGCTTGTGGTGGCGGGCCTTCGGCCACGGGTCCGGGAAGAAGATGCGGACCCCGTCGAGGGAGGCCTCGGGCAGCATGCGGGCCAGGACCTCCACGCCGTCGCCACGCACCATGCGGATGTTGTCGATGCCGCCGCGCACCACCGCACCGAGCAGTTTCGCCAGGCCCGGCTTGTACAGCTCCACGGCGATGATGTTCGTGTCGGCCTCCAGCGGGGCCATCGCGGCCGTGGAGGTGCCGGTGCCCGAACCGATCTCGAGGATCGTCGGGGCCTCGCGGCCGAACCACTCCTCCAGGTCGAGGCGCTCGTCGGCCAGCACACGTCCCAGGCGCGGCCAGTTCTCCTCCCAGAGTTTCTCCTGGTTGTCGGTGAGCGTGCCGCGGCGGAAACTCACCGCTCCCAGGCGCGGGTAGTCGCGGCCGTCATCACCGAAATCGGTCTGCAGGGGCCGGCCGGCCGGGAGGTCGCCGAGGGGGCGCTGGTCATCGGAAAAATCAGAAATAGTCATCGTTCATATTCTCCCCCTGTCGTGGGCAAACTTCAATTTTCCGGCCCCGGTTGCGCGCCGGGAACGCGTGGGTGAGGATGAGCCTGACGACACGGGGGGAGGGCCGGTGGAGACTCCGGAGATGTTCATCCGCGCCGCGGACTGGGCGCAGGAGCGGGATTTCGGCTGCCCGGTGGGCCTGGCCCTGCGGCGGATCCTGCTCGAACTCACCGGCCCGCCGCGCGTGGGCGCCTGCACCCTCGACGGCCCGGTCCCGCTGCCCGGCTGGCCCGTGCGGGAGGTCTGCGTCCGTTGGCCGGTGCTCACTCCGGGCGCGGACATCGTGGTGCTCATCCACCCCGGCCCGCTCACCGCCGCGCTGCGCTCGCGGATCGCGGCGGGGCCGCAGGTCATTCTGGTTGTCCCGGAACTTCCTGCCCGGTGCCCCGAACTGCCGCTTATCGACGCTCGCTCCCGCCTCCTCGCCGGCGAGCTCCGCGCCCTGGCCTCCCGGCACCCCGCCGTGGCAGGCGAGTTGCTTGCCATCGCCGGTCCCGATCTTCCCGCGCGTGGGGTGCCCCGCGTGGCGGTGATCGGCCCCGGTTCCCCGGTGGTTGAGCTGCCGGGATGCGAGGTGGTCAACGACCCCCACGTGGATGTGGTCCTGGCCGTCGCCCCGCCCGGGGGCTGGAACGCCGCCGATCACCCCACCCTGCGCGATGCGGCCCGCCGCTGCGGGCGCCTCGTGTCGACCGCGCCGCTGCCGGCCGATGTGCCCGGCCAGGTCCTGCGGTCCGGGCAGTCCGAGCTCGACGCCGTGTGGTCCGCCCTGCGGCGCCCGGTCGCCGTGCCCGAGCCCCGCCCCGGGACCTGGCTGCGGGCAGCCGATCACCTGGAGCGGCGCCGCCCGGTGACCCCGGGGAGCCCACCGGTCTTCTGGGAGGTCACCGCCCAGGCCGTGGCTCTGGGCGCGGTGGCGGGGCTGGCGGCCGCGCAGACCGCGCCTGCCGTGGGCGTGGCGGCGGCGGTGACGGTGGGCGGGATGCGGTGGTGGACGGGGCGTCGAGAAGCACGGCGGGCCTGGCTCCGCGAGGAGACCGCCCGCCTGCGCACCCGCCCCAGCGCCCCTGCCGCCTGGCTACGACGACAAGTTTCGGAGGAACTGTGATGTTGCATGGACTGGAGGCCCTCGCTGGGTCGGGGGATCTGCGCCTGGAGCTCGGTGATGACCAGTTCCACCTGGAGGGTGAGCCGGGGGACGCCGTCACCCTCGCGGATGCGGAGGGGATGACCGTCTACGCGGACCTCGACGGCGACGGCATCATCGACCACATCTCCTCGGTCCACGCCGATGGGGGAGTGGACGTGTTCACCACCGATCCGCACCGCGCAGCCTGGGGACTGGCTGTACCTGACCCCGAAGTGGCGCCTGCCGTAACACCCCTGTCGTGGGGTTTGGCGGACGATACCACCCCCGAAAGTGGGGCGGGAAACCCCGGGACATCCCTGGAAAAGGCCGGGTGGCACTGGATCGAACACGGTGAAAAGGGCTGGTTATGACATGTGACACTTCTCGCTTAACCGGTCAGCCCGCCGCAACCGCGATTTAATGGATAACCTGTAAAGAGGAAACTCTGCCGCAACGTCAGGAGAACATATGACCACCGAGATCAAGGGCCTCGTCGGCCCGGCCCCGACCGATAACGAGAAGCTCCTCTCCTGGATCGCAGAGGCAGTGGAGCTGTTCCAGCCGGAGAACGTCGTCTTCGCCGACGGCTCTCAGGAGGAGTGGGACCGTCTCACCGCGGAACTGGTCGAGGCAGGCACCCTCATCAAGCTCAACGAGGAGAAGCGCCCCAACAGCTTCCTCGCCCGCTCCAACCCGGACGATGTCGCCCGCGTGGAGTCCCGCACCTTCATCTGCTCCGAGAAGGAGGAGGACGCCGGCGTCACCAACAACTGGGCCGACCCGGCCGAGATGAAGAAGGAGATGACCGAGGTCTTCCGCGGCGCCATGAAGGGCCGCACCATGTACGTCGTCCCCTTCTGCATGGGCCCCATCACCGACGAGGACCCCAAGCTGGGTGTCCAGCTCACCGACTCCGCCTACGTGGTGCTCTCCATGCGCATCATGACCCGTATGGGCGCGGAGGCCCTGGAGAAGATCGGCACCGACGGTGACTTCGTCCACGCCCTCCACTCCGTCGGCGCCCCGCTGGAGCCGGGCGAGGAGGATGTGCCGTGGCCGTGCAACGACACCAAGTACATCACCCACTTCCCGGAGACCAAGGAGATCTGGTCCTACGGCTCCGGTTACGGCGGCAACGCCATCCTGGCCAAGAAGTGCTACGCCCTGCGTATCGCCTCCGTCATGGCCAAGGAAGAGGGCTGGATGGCCGAGCACATGCTCATCCTCAAGCTCAACTCCCCGGAGGGCAAGAGCTACAACATCGCCGCCGCCTTCCCGTCCGCCTGCGGTAAGACCAACCTCGCCATGATCACCCCGACCATCGAGGGCTGGTCCGCCGAGGTCGTCGGTGACGACATCGCCTGGCTCAAGCTGCGCGAGGACGGCCTCTACGCCGTCAACCCGGAGAACGGTTTCTTCGGCGTCGCCCCGGGCACCAACTACGCCTCCAACCCGATCGCCATGGAGACCATGGAGCCGGGTAACACCCTGTTCACCAACGTCGCACTGACCGACGACGGTGACGTCTGGTGGGAGGGCATGGACGGCGACAAGCCGGCCCACCTCATCGACTGGCTGGGCAACGAGTGGACCCCGGAGTCCGGCACCAACGCCGCGCACCCGAACTCCCGCTACTGCGTCGCCATCGAGCAGTGCCCGGTCGCCGCACCGGAGTACAACGACCCCAAGGGTGTCAAGATCGACGCCATCCTCTTCGGTGGCCGCCGCGCCGACACCGTCCCGCTGGTCACCCAGGCCTACGACTGGGAGCACGGCACCTTCATCGGCGCCACCCTGGCCTCCGGCCAGACCGCCGCCTCCGCCGAGGCCAAGGTCGGCTCCCTGCGCCACGACCCGATGGCCATGCTGCCGTTCATGGGCTACAACGCCGGTGACTACCTGCAGCACTGGATCGACATGGGCAAGGACGGCGGCGACCGCATGCCGGAGATCTTCCTGGTCAACTGGTTCCGCCGCGGCGAGGACGGCCGCTTCCTGTGGCCGGGCTTCGGTGACAACGCCCGCGTACTCAAGTGGGTCGTCGAGCGCATCGAGGGCAAGGTCGGCGCCGAGGAGACCGTCGCCGGTCAGACCGCCCGCGTCGAGGACCTGGACCTCACCGGTCTGGACACCCCGCTCGAGGACGTCCAGGAGGCTCTGACCGCACCGTCCGCCGACTGGGCCCGCGACGTCGCCGACGACGAGGAGTACCTCGCCTTCCTCGGCCCGCGTGTTCCCACCGAGGTGCACGAGCAGCTGGGTAAGCTCAAGGAGCGCATCGAGGCTCACAAGTAGGCCCCGCTGAGTAACTTCCACCCCCCAGGTTGACCTTGGTCCCTGGGGGGTGGACTTGTCTTCCGGTCATGTCAAAAGGCGAGAGCCTCATTGTGAATCTTCATTGCAAAACACTTGCAATGAAGGGTCGGCATTCGCAATCAGGAATCGTGAATGAAGATTCTGTGCGGGGCAACGGCCTCGACTCTTCGATCTCTGGGAAGGAACGTCCCTGTCATTGCAAACTATCTGCAGTCAGTACCGGAGGCTTCTGTCAATGACATAGCTTCAGCCCCGTTTCCGCAGCACCACCACGAGGTTGGAGACGAGGAACTCACGCACC
>NZ_JAUNRW010000148.1 GCF_030535495.1 Corynebacterium sp. | reverse complement strand
AGTCGGCGTGGCGTCGAGAAGCAGTGGCACCGGCCCAGATGTTGATGCCCGCGTCGCGGGCGACCTCGTCAATGGCGTCGAGCTCGGCATCGGAGAACTCGAGGTTGTAGAGGGCGTCGAGGTTCTCGTCCAGCTGCGCGACCGAGGAGGCGCCGATGAGCGCCGAGGTGACCGTCTCCACCCCGTACTCGCCCTGTTGACGCAGCACCCACGCGATGGCCATCTGCGCCAGTGACTGCTCGCGCTCCTGGGCGATGTCGTTGAGGCGGGTGATCATCTCGAGGTTCTCCGCGCTGAGCATGTCATCGGACAGTGACTTCATCGCCGCCGCGCGGGAATCCGCCGGGACGCCGTCCAGATAGCGGTTGGTCAGCAGACCCTGGGCCAACGGCGAGAACGCGATGACGCCCAGGCCGGAATCGGCGGCGGAGGCCAGGAGTGATTCACCATCCTCGCCGGGCTCCTCGACCCAGCGGTTGACGATGGAGTAGCTCGGCTGATGGATGATCAGCGGGCACCCTTCCTCCGCCATGAACTCCGCGGCCTCGGCCGTCAGCTCCGGGCCGTAGGAGGAGATGCCGACGTACAGCGACTTGCCGGAGGCGACGATGTCGCGCAGGGCGTAGAGGGTCTCCTCCAGGGGGGTGTCCGGGTCCGGGCGGTGGTGGTAGAAGATGTCCACGTAGTCGAGCCCCATCCGGTCCAGCGACTGGTCGAGGGAGGCCATGAGGTACTTGCGCGAGCCGCCGAAACCGTAGGGGCCGTCCCACATGTCCCAGCCGGCCTTCGAGGAGATGATGAGTTCATCGCGGTGGGCGCGGAAGTCCTCGGCGAGCAGGCGGCCGAAGTTGGTCTCCGCGCTGCCGGCGGGCGGGCCGTAGTTGTTGGCCAGGTCGAAGTGGGTCACGCCCCGGTCGAAGGCCCGGCGGAGAATGGCGCGCTGGGTCTCCAGCGGCTTGTCGTCGCCGAAGTTGTGCCACAGGCCCAGCGAGATGGCGGGCAGCTTGAGTCCCGAGCGTCCGACACGGCGGTAGGGCATCGAGGTGTAGCGGTCGGGGGCCGGAAGGTAGGTATTCATGGCATCCATTGTGCCTTCTCGGTGGTCGTTTTAACGACGATCGTAAAAACGAGGTCATACCATTGTGCTGACCTGGGAAAATCCTTCCCGGCCCATGGCAAAAGGGGTCGTATTAACGATCATCGTTAATACGACCCCTCGAGGTTCACCCGGTTACTTCAGCTTCTCCGCGATGAGCTTGTTCACCTGCGCCGGATCCGCCTTGCCGCGGGTGGCCTTCATGACGGCGCCGACGATCGCGCCGGTGACCTTGGTGTTGCCGGCCCGGTACTTCTCCACGATGTCCGGGTTGGCGGCCAGGGCCTCGTCGACGGCGGCCTCGATGGCGCCGTCGTCACGCACGACCTCCAGGCCACGCGCGGCAACGACCTCGGACACGGTGCCTTCCCCGGCGAGCACGCCGTCGACAGCCTGACGTGCCAGCTTGGTCGTCAGCTTGCCCTCCTTGACCAGGCCAACCACCTCGGCGACCTGCGCCGGAGTGATGGGCAGCGCCTCCAGCTCGACGTTCTGCTCACGGGCGGCGGCGGAGAGGTAGTTGACCCACCAGGCGCGGGCCTCGGCGGCGGTGGCACCCTCCTCGGCGGTGGCCAGGATGAGCTCGAGTGCCCCGGCGTTGACCAGGTCGCGCATCTCGGCGTCGGAGATACCCCACTCCTCCTGCAGGCGGGCGCGACGCACCCACGGCAGCTCGGGAAGCGTCGCGCGGATCTCCTCGACCCACTCCTTCGGCGCGATGACCGGCGGCAGGTCCGGATCGTTGAAGTAGCGGTAGTCCTCGGCGGACTCCTTGCGACGTCCCTTGCGGGTGGAGCCGTCCAGCTCCTGGTAGTGGCGGGTCTCCTGGATGATCTCCTCGCCGTTCTCGATGGCGGCGGCCTGGCGCATCATCTCGTAGCGCACGGCCTGCTCGACGGACTTGAGAGAGTTGATGTTCTTCGTCTCGGTGCGGGTGCCGAACTCCTCCTGCCCGATCGGGCGCAGCGACAAGTTGGAGTCGACGCGCATGGAACCCTGATCCATACGCGCATCGGAGACGCCGATGGCCTTGACCAGCTCACGCAGCGCGGTGACATAGGCGCGGGCGATCTCCGGGGCGCGCTCGCCGGCCCCCTCGATGGGCTTGGTGACGATCTCGATGAGCGGCACACCCGCGCGGTTGCAGTCCACCAGCGAGGCGGTCGCGCCGTGGATGCGGCCGGACACGCCACCGATGTGGGTGAGCTTGCCGGTGTCCTCCTCCATGTGGGCGCGCTCGATCTCGACGCGCCACTCGGTGCCGTCGTCAAGCATGACGTCGAGCCAGCCGTCGTAGGCGATGGGCTCGTCGTACTGCGAGATCTGGTAGCCCTTCGGCTGGTCCGGGTAGAAGTAGTTCTTGCGCGCGAAACGGGAGGACTCGGCGATGTGGCAGTTGAGCGCCAGGCCGATCTTGATGGCCCACTCGACGCCCTTGGCGTTGACCACCGGCAGCGCGCCGGGCAGGCCGAGGGAGACGGGGTCGACGTTGGAGTTCGGCTCGGCGCCGAAGTGGGCGGAGCTGGTGGAGAACATCTTGGTCTCCGTGGCCAGCTCGACGTGGACCTCCAGGCCCATGACGGGGTCGAACTTCTCCAGGACCTCGTCGAAGTCCATCAGATCGTGAATCGCGGCAGTCATGGCAGACAGTCTAGCGCTAGGCTTCCAGGGCATGAGCACCGTCCCCGTCACCATCGCCCGCGGCGGCACCTCGCGCGCGGTGTTCCTGCCCATGTCCGCGCTCCCCGCGACGCAGGCCGCCCGCGACGCCCTGTGTCTGCGGCTGATCGGCTCGCCTGATCCGCAGGCGGTCGACGGCCTCGGCGGCGGCGTGAGCTCGAACTCCAAGGTCATGTTCGTCGGCCCCTCCGAGCGCGCCGACCTGGAAACACTCTTCGCGCAGGTCTCCCCCACCGAGGCTGTCGTCGACTGGAGCGGCAACTGCGGCAACATCTCCTCCGCCGTCCTCCACTACGCCCGCCACACGGGTCTGTTCGCCGGCGACTCCGCCCGCGTATGGAACCTCAATTCGCAGGCCCTGTTCGAGCTCGTGCTTGTCGACGACCGCGTCGACATGCGCTTCCTCGACCCTGGCGGCGAGAAATGCGGCACCCTCTTCCCCGCCGGCCGGCGGTGTCAGGTCGATGGCCTCGAGGTCTCGCTTATCGACGTCGCCAACCCCATCGTCATCACCCGCGCCGCGGATGTCGGCGTGGATCCGGCCCTGGGCATGGCCGCGCTCAATGCGGATGCGGAGCTGCTGGCCCGGCTGGAGCGCCTGCGCGTCGCCGCCGGTGAGGCCATGGGTCTGGAGCCGTCGAAGGTCATCCCCCGGGTGGCGATGGTCGCCCCCGGCGAGGACCTGCGCGTCGTCATGACGAGTGTCGGCCGTATCCACCACGCCCTGCCCGGCACCGGCATCCTGGCCCTGGCCGGCGCGGTGGCACTCGGTGGCACCGTCATCGACGATGTACTCGAAGGCCGCCGGGACGCAGTCACCCTCCAGCACTTCAAGGGCGACGTCGAGGTCTCGGCCCGTGCCGATGGCGAGGAGCTCGCATGGGTGGCCCTGCCCCGTACCGCCCGCATCCTGCTCAGCGGCCAGGCCTACCTGTAGCAGCCCGCCACACCTCGCCGTAGGCCCGCGCCAGGGAATCGACCGTCTCGTGGGCGTTGAGCCCGGAGGGGTTGGGCACCACCCAGGTCTCCACACCGCCGATCGACTCTTCCTGGCGGCCGACGGTGGCGCGGGGGCGTCGATAAGCCAGGCGGTACGCCCCGATCCCGGCGACCATGACCACCTGCGGGCGGTGGCGGGCGACCTTCTCCTCCAGGATGCGGCCTCCCTCCACGTACTCCTGGCGGGTCAGTTCGGAGGCCACGGCCGTGGGCCGGGCGACGAGGTTGGTGAAGCCCAGGCCCGCCCGGTGTAGTTCGGTGAGGTGGGCGGGGGTGAGGCCGGAGCGGGCGTCGATAAGCG
>NZ_JAUNRW010000147.1 GCF_030535495.1 Corynebacterium sp. | reverse complement strand
TGTGGGACACGATCCTGCCCTTCGCCTCCTACGCGTTCAACAAGTCGCACGCCGCGGGCTACGGCCTGGTGTCCTTCTGGACGGCCTACCTCAAGGCCCACTACGCGCCGGAGTACATGGCGGCGCTGCTGACCTCCGTCGCCGACAAGAAGGACAAGTCGGCCATCTATCTGGCGGACTGCCGCCACCTCGGCCTCAAGGTCCTGCCCCCGGACGTCAACGAGTCGGAGAATGACTTCGTCGCCGTCGGCGAGGACATCCGTTTCGGTCTGGGGGCCATCCGCAATGTCGGACATGAGGTCGTCGACTCGATCGTCGAGACGCGGCGCACGAAGGGGGCGTTCACGAACTTCTCCGACTACCTGGAGAAGATCGAACTCCTGCCCTGCAGCAAGCGCATCACCGAATCCCTCATCAAGGGCGGGGCCTTCGATTCGCTCGGCCACCCGCGTAAGGGGCTCATGCTCATCCACGAGGATGCCGTCGAATCCGTCCTGGCCACGAAGAAGGCCGCGGACAAGGGCCAGTTCGATCTCTTCGCCGGTTTCGGTGGTGAGGACGCCGCCGCCTCCAGCGTCTTCGCCATCGACGTCCCCGATGATTCCTGGGACCGCAAGCACGAACTCGCCCTCGAGCGGGAGATGCTGGGTCTTTATGTGTCGGGACATCCGCTCGACGGCTACGAGGAGGCACTCGACGCCCAGACCGACACCGCGCTGACCACCATCCTCGCCGGCGAGATGCGCCACGGAGCGGAGGTGCTCATCGGCGGCATCATCTCCGGTGTGGACCGACGCTTCTCCAAGAAGGACGGCTCTCCGTGGGCGATCGTCACCATGGAGGACCACAACGGTGCGCAGGTGGAACTGCTGGTGTTCAACAAGGTCTACGCCCTGGTGAGCGGCTCCATCGTGGAGGACAACATCATCCTCGCCAAGGCGCATGTCTCCATCCGCGACGACCGCATGTCCCTGTTCTGTGACGATCTCAAGGTCCCGGAACTCGGCCCCGGTAACGGCGCCGGGCTGCCGCTGCGGCTGACCATGCGCACCGACCAGTGCACCATGGAGAACATCGCCAAGCTCAAGCTCGTGCTCTCCGCCAACCAGGGTGAATCCGACGTCTACCTCAAGCTGGTCAACGGCGAGGACTCGACCATGATGATTCTCGGCGAGCACCTGCGCGTCGACCGCTCGCCCTCCCTCATGGGTGATCTCAAGGCGACCCTCGGCGCGGGGATCCTCGGATGAGGTACTCCCAGGTCGACGTCTTCTCCGCCGCGCCCTACCTGGGCAACCCCGTCGCCGTGCTTCTCGACGCCGACCATCTCTCCGATCACCGCATGCAGGAGATCGCGCGGTGGACCAACCTCTCCGAGACCACGTTCGTGCTCTCCCCGACGGTTCCGGACGCCGACTACCGGGTGCGCATCTTCACCCCCTTCGGTGAACTGCCCTTCGCCGGGCACCCCACCCTCGGTACGGCGCATGCGTTCAGGGAACTCGAGGGCGTGCAGCAGGATTCTATTCACCAGGAGTGCGCGGCCGGGATCATCGAGATCCGCGCGGGCGAGCACCTGTCCTTCGCCGCGCCGCCGACTCTGCGTTCCGGTCCCCTCGAGCCGGAGGTCCTCGAGCGCGCGCAGGCCGCCCTCGGGGTGGAGATCATCGATCACCAGTGGGTGGACAACGGTCCCGGCTGGGCGGCGGTGCGGTTGGCGGATGCACAGACCGTGCTGGCGGTGGAGCCGGACTGGGGAGTGCTCGGCGACCTCAAGCTGGGCCTGGTGGGGGAGTACCCGCCCGGATCCGAGTGTGATGTGGAGGTCCGCGGCCTGTTCGGCGGGATCGAGGATCCCGTCACCGGCAGCCTCAACGCCTCCCTGGCGCAGTGGTTCTTCCGCACCGGCGTCATCGACCGCGACTACGTGGCATCACAGGGAACGGTGCTCGGGCGGCGGGGTCGGGTCGCCGTGCGTCGCGAAGACGGAAAGGTGTGGATCGGCGGGGCGACCGTCACCTGTTTCATGGGCGAAGCCAGATAATGTATTACCATCTGGGCCATGACCAACAAGATCCGCACCACCCACGTCGGCTCCCTGCCGCGCACCCCTGAGCTTCTCGACGCCAACCTCCGCCGCGCCGAGCTGTCCGACGAGGAGTTCCTCGGCACCCTCCAGACCGCCGTCGACGAGGTCGTGCGGCGCCAGGTGGACATGGGCATCGACATCATCAACGAGGGCGAGTACGGCCACATCACCTCCGGCGCCGTCGATTACGGCGCCTGGTGGAACTACTCCTTCACCCGTCTCGGTGGTCTCACGATGACCGACGAGGACCGCTGGGCCAGCCAGGAGGCCATCCGCTCCACCCCCGGCAACATCCGGCTGACCTCCTTCTCCGACCGCCGCGACCGCGCGCTTTTCGACGAGGCCTACTCCGATCCCGAGTCCGGCATCTTCGCCGGCCGCGCCAAGGTGGGCAACCCCAAGTTCACCGGCCCCATCACCTACATCGGCCAGGATGAGGTGGGCGCTGACGTGGCGCTCATGCGCCGTGCCATGGACGCCGCCGGCGCCCGGGACGGTTTCGTCGCCGCCCTGTCCCCGGGATCCGCGGCGCGCCTGAAGAACGAGTACTACGCCACCGACGACGAGGTCGTGTGGGCCTGCGCGGACGCGATGGCCCAGGAGTACAAGGCCATTACCGACGCCGGCTTCACCGTCCAGCTTGACGCCCCGGATCTCGCCGAGTCCTGGGACCAGATCAACCCGGAGCCCTCCCTCGCCGACTACCGCGACTGGCTGCGCACCCGCGTCGACGCCATCAACCACTCGGTGCGCGATATCCCGAAGGAGCAGACCCGTCTGCACATCTGCTGGGGATCCTGGCACGGGCCGCACGTCACCGACGTCGAGTTCGGTGACATCATCGAGGAGATCCTCCGCGCCGAGGTCGGTGGCTTCTCCTTCGAGGGTGCCTCCCCGCGCCACGCCCACGAATGGCGTGTGTGGCAGGAACACCAGTTGCCGGAGGGCTCACTGATCTACCCGGGTGTCATCTCCCACAGCACCAACGCCGTCGAGCATCCCCGTCTGGTGGCCGACCGCATCATCCGTTTCGCCGAGGTCGTCGGTCCGGAGAATGTCGTCGCCTCCACCGACTGTGGGTTGGGCGGGCGCCTCAACCACCAGATCGCGTGGGCGAAGCTCGAGTCCCTCGTCGAGGGTGCGCGCATCGCCAGCGCCGAACTCTTCTAGGAATCGCGCAAGGCCCGCAGTTCAACCTGCGGGCCTTGTGTCGTCCTAGAGGCCGAGCTGCTCGACGGTCTCGCGCAGCTGATCGACGCCACCCGGGATGAAGGGCAGCACGACGACGGCGGCCTGGGTGACGGCCATACCGACGGCCATGACAGCCTGGATGATCTCGAAGGCCAGCGCAGCGTCGTCGTCGAGCGCCAGGGAACCGGCCCACTCCGGGAGGTTGGAGTCCTCGGTGGGGGCCGTGGTGTCGTTGGACGACGTCGACGACAGCGAGGACACGGCATCGACGGAGCTGGTGGACTCCTCGGCCTGGACGGGGGACACCAGGGCCAGGGTGGTGCCGGTGGCGGCAACCAGGGCGACGGCGAGGCGGCGACGGATCACGGGTGGAACTCCTTGAATGGGGGATAACTTGATTCGAATAGTGAACTTATCAGTGATCCGCCTCCCCCGCGAGAGGGGCTAGCGGGAGGACAGGGACGACAGCGAGGACTGCGAGGACAGTCCACCACCCGTCAGGGGGGTGATCTCGAAGACCGTGGTGGTGCCGGAGACCTCGTTGCCCACCACGAGCAGGTTCTTCTCGTTCGGGGAATCGGCGGCCGGGATGAACACCAGACCTTCGGCACCGAGGTCCCCGGAGTTGTCGCTGAAGTCGCGGTTGTTGACGTAGGTGACGAACTGGGCGGCGGACGGGGTGGTCACGTCGTAGACCATGACCCCACCGATGCGCTCCAGGCCGATGAAGGCGTAGGTGCGGTCGTTGATGACGCCGAGGGCGACGCCCTCCGGCTCCGGGCCCTTGTCGTCGGAACGCCCCTCGAAGTTGGCTTCGGTGTGGTTGGAGTTGAAGTTCTCC
>NZ_JAUNRW010000034.1 GCF_030535495.1 Corynebacterium sp. | reverse complement strand
ACTCGGAGAACGGAGGGAACGGTGAGTACCCGCTCCCAGGCCCGCCCGACACGTCTGTCGCCATGCAGTCCAGATTAACGAGGCAAGCCGGTGAAACTTGACGAATTCCCGGCGGCACCGAGGACCCTGTCAAGGTAGCCGCTCGGCCCGGTCGGCGAACACGCCTGAGCGCAATGGCGACTTCAGGTCAGTTGCAAGGTAGTCAAGCAGGTCGGATCGTCGTCATCGGTCGTGACGCGCGCGGTCGCCGTCCTGTCGCCCCGTTCCACGGTCACTGAGACGGCGCTGTCGCGGGGCAGCCAGAGGCCGACGAAACCGTTCTCGTAGGTCGTGTGGGCGCCCTCCACGATGCGCTCGCCGGTGGACTCGTCGGTGACGGTGATGGTCACGTCCTCGTTGGCGAGCTCGCCTCGGCAGGTGGTCAGACTGTGGAGGTGGCACGGGTGGGTGATGGTGTCGTACGGCGCCATCGAGAGATAGAACTGGTCCTCCGGGAGGGGGAGCGCCGCCAGTTCCTGGCCTCTGCTGGTGAGGACCAGATCGGTCGGCTGCACCGAGGCGATCAGGTCGTCCGGCCTCTCCGCGACCGGCATCGTGTCGAGCTTCTCGATGATCTGCCTCGCGTCGAGTCCGGCGAGACCGTAGGACTCCAATGAGGAGGCGGAGGCTTCTGTCGACGCGTCCTGGGCCGGGCTCGGCGAACACCCTGTGAGGGTCACCGCGCCGGCGGTGAACACGGCAATCGCGGCTCGTCGCCGGAAGCGGCGGGTGGCGGTCATCGAACGTTCATCCTTTCGTTCGCCCGGGTGATCGAGTCGGGACGCAGGTCGAGTCGGCGCAGCAGCTGCGCGTTGAGGGCGACGACCACGGTGGACAGGGACATCAGGACGGCGCCGACGCTCATCGGCAGAACGAATCCGATCGGGGCCAGGACTCCGGCGGCGAGCGGGACGGCGGCGATGTTGTAGCCGGCGGCCCACCACAGGTTCTGCTTCATCTTGCGGTAGCTCGCGCGGGACAGCTCGATCACGCAGAGGACGGAACGGGGGTCCGAGCTGGCCAGGATGACGCCGGCGGAGCCGATCGCCACATCGGTCCCGGCGCCGATGGCGATGCCCACGTCGGCTTGAGCCAGAGCGGGGGCGTCGTTGACCCCGTCGCCGACCATGGCGACCTTCCTGCCTTCGGACTGGAGTTCGGCGACCTTGGCGGCCTTGTCCTCGGGTCGGACTCCGGCGAAGACCCGGTCGATGCCGAGCTCGGCGGCGACGGTCTCGGCGACGGCGCGGGCGTCACCGGTGATCATGACGACCTGTGCCCCGGCGGCGTGGAGCGCGTCGACGGCGTCGCGGGATTCCTGCCGGATCTCGTCGGCCAGCCGCAGCGCACCGATCACCCTGCCGTCCGCGAGGACGTGCAGGATGATCGCGCCCTCGGCGCGCCACTGGTCCGCGATGCCGAGTTCGCCGAGGCCGCGCTGCTCGAGGAGGTAGGGGCCGCCGACCTCGACGACGGCGCCGTCGACGGTGGCCTTCACCCCGACCGCCGGTGAGGAGGAGAAGTCGGTCGCCATCGGCACGGTGAGTTCGCGGGCACGCGCGGCGCCGACCACCGCCCTGGCGAGCGGATGCTCGCTGTCGCTCTCCGCCGCGGCGGCGAACGCGAGCACCTCGTCGCCGTCGCGCCCTTCGTTCGGCTCGATCCCGGTGACGGTGGGCTCGCCCTTGGTCAGGGTGCCGGTCTTGTCGAACAGCACGGCGTCGACCGTTCGCATCGACTCCAGCGCGAGGCGGTCCTTGATCAGCACGCCGCCGCGGGCGGCACGTTCGGTGGCGATCGAGACCACGAGCGGGATCGCCAGCCCCAGCGCGTGCGGACAGGCGATCACGAGGACGGTGATCCCGCGGACCACCGAGACGTCCGGCAGCCCGAGAGCGGCCCAGACGGCGGCGGTGACGGCGGCAGAGACGAGCGCGAACCAGAACAACCACCCGGCCGCGGTGTCGGCGAGCCGCTGGGCACGCGAGCTCGAGGCCTGCGCGTCGGTCACCAGCTTCTGGATGCCGGCCAGGGCCGTGTCGGCGCCGATCGCGGTCACCTGGACCCGCAGGCCCGAGTCGGTGGCGACGGTGCCCGCGACCACCTGGTCGCCGATTCCGCGACGCACCGCCTTCGACTCGCCGGTGACCATGGACTCGTCCATGCTGGCCGAGCCGTCGACGATCCGCCCGTCGGCGGGTACCGACGCCCCGGGACGGACGATCACCACGTCGTCGACCACCAGGTCGGCGGGGGCGACAGCGACCACCTCGTCGCCGTCGACCTTCTCGGCCTCATCGGGGAGCAGGGCCGCCAGGGAGTCGAGCGCCGACGTCGTCTGCGCCAGCGAGCGCATCTCTATCCAGTGGCCGAGCAGCATGATCACCACCAGAAGGGCCAGTTCCCACCAGAAGTCGAGCTCGTGTCCCAGCAGGCCCAGGCTCGACCCCCACGAGGCGAGGAACGCCACGGTGATCGCCAGGCCGATGAGCAGCATCATGCCGGGCTGGCGGGCGCGGATCTCCGAGACCGCACCGGTGAGGAACGGGCGGCCTCCCCAGAGGTAGATCACCGTTCCGAGGACGGGGGACACCCACCGCACCCAGTCGGCGTCGGGCAGCCCGTAGCCGACGAGGTGAGCGAACATCACGTTGGAGCCCACGGCCGGCACGGCGAGGACGGCCGTGATCCAGAACAGTCGACGGAACTGACCGACGTGGTCCCCGTGCCCCGCGTGACCGCCGTGATCCTCGTGGCCGGCGTGATGCTGCCCCTCGTGGCCGTGGTCGTGTGCGTGCTCGTGGTAAACGTCCGACTGACTCATCTCTTTACTTCCGTATTGCTCGCTTCCCCAGTCAGAGCGCGTCCAGCATGCCGCGCATGGTGTCGATCTCCTGCTGCTGGGTGTCGATGATGGTCCGGGCCAGCTCGACCGCGGGCTCGTAGCGGCCGGACGACACCTCGTCCTCGGCCATGGTGATGGCGCCCTCGTGGTGGGCGATCATCTGCTCCAGGAACATCTGCGCGGCGTCGACACCCTCGGCGTCCGACAACTGCTGGATCTCACCCTCGGAGAGCATCCCCTCCATCATGGACATGTCGTGACCACCGTGACCGTCCTGCGGTTCGGTTGGCTCGCCCCACTGCTCGAGCCACCCCGTCATCTGCTCGATCTCGGGACCCTGCGCGGCCTTGATCTCCTCGGCCAGCGTCGTGATGTCGGCCGGGATGCCGTCCTTGGCCAGGACGATGTCGCTCATCTCGATCGCCTGCTGGTGATGGGGGATCATCATCTGCGCGAACATCACGTCGGCGTCCGCGTGGTTCTCGGCGCTGTCGGAGACGGCGGTCCCACTCGCGGCCGTGGAGGCCGAAGGGCTTGTCGAGGAGGTGGCGGACGCGGTCGACGCGTCGTCGGAGCTGTCGGTACAGGCCGACAGCGTCAGGGCTGCGGCGGTCAGCGCCGCGGGGAGGAGCAGAGCGGTACGGGTCATGGTGGGGACGTCCTTCCGGTTGGTGCGCAGGTCGGGCCGTGCCCGAACAGGGCGGTGACGAGTAGCAGCGTCAGCGTCCACAGGATGGCGACCAGTGCCGCGACACCCGTCAGTGCGGTCATCCCGATCACGGCTCACCTCCTGCGGCTGGCTCCTCGGCCAGAGTGGCCGCTGCGTCGCGGGTTCTCGATGGAGTTCGTGTGAAGGTTTGGTCAAGGTGCCCGCCGGGTCGACGCACCCCACCTCCTCGGGCGCGATGATGGCCGTCATGTCCTCTGCTACTGATCCCGGCGCCGGCCGCACGGGCACGCGCGTACCCACGGGGCTCCGAGCGTTGGTGGTCGACGACGAGGAGGCGCTGGCCGACCTGATCGCCTCCTACCTCGAGCGCGACGGGTTCGACGTCACGACGACCGGGGACGGCCTCGCCGCGGTCGACCTGGCCCGCCGGGTCGACCCCGACGTCGTGGTGCTGGATCTGGGGCTGCCCGGCCTGGACGGGATCGAGGTGTGCCGGAAGATCCGCACGCACTCCGACGCCTATGTCGTCATGCTCACCGCCCGAACCGACGAGGTGGACACCCTCATCGGGCTTTCCGTCGGCGCGGACGACTACATGACCAAGCCGTTCAGCCCACGCGAGCTCTCGGCCAGGATCAAGGCGATGCTGCGTCGGCCCCGGACGTCGCCGACCGGCACCGGCGACGTCGAGGCCGCGGCTCGGGTGCTGACGGTCGGCGACCTGACAATCGACACGGCGGGTCGAGAGGTCACCGTAGCCGGAGACGCGGTCGCTTTGACCCGCACCGAGTTCGACATCCTCGCCACGCTCGCACGCGACCCCGGGGTCGTCGTCACCCGCGCGCAGCTGATGGCGGCGGTGTGGGGGCCGAATTGGGTGGGCGACGACCACCTGGTCGACGTCCACATCGGTCACCTGCGACGCAAGCTGGGCGACGACGCCACGCTCGGGCGTTTCGTCCGCACGGTCCGCGGAGTCGGTTACCGCATGGGTGACGGCCGATGAGTGCCACCGGAGTCCCGGGTGCCGCGCGGACGCCCTCTTCCGCTCGACGACGCCTCGCCGGGTTCAGCTTCGGCACCCGCCTGCTCCTGGCCATGTCCAGCGTGGTCGTCGGGTGCGCGGCCAGCGCGTGGCTCGTCGCCTCCGCGCTGGCCCCCGGCATCTTCCACGACCATCTCGGGCAGGCCGGCATCGACCACGACTCCGCCGAGGCAGCACACGTCGAAGAGGCCTTCACCGTCTCGATCGTCCTGGCCTGGGGGCTGGCGGCGGGCATCGCGGTGCTCCTGGCGTTGCTCACCAGCTGGTACCTCACCCGGCGCGTCCAGCGTTCCGTCACGGTGGTCACCTCCTCGACCGCCGACATCGCACAAGGGCGGTACGCGACCCGCGTGGCGAGCCCGATGCTGGGGCGGGAGTTCGACGAGCTGGCCTCCAGCGTCAACGAGTTGGCCCGACAACTCGACTCCACGGATGCGACCCGGCGAAGAATGCTCGCCGACCTCGGTCACGAGCTGCGCACCCCCTTGGCCACCATCGACTCCTACCTCGAGGCGGTGGACGACGGTGTCCGTTCGTTCGACGACGCCACACGGACGGTGCTGCGGACCTCGACCCGTCGGCTCGAGCGCCTGGCCTCGGACATCATCGCCGTCTCCGACGCGGAAGAGCACCTCACCCGCCTGCACCCCTCCGCCACTACCACCGACGAACTGGTGGCCGCGGCGATCACCTCGGCCCGCGAATGGTACTCGGACAAGGGCGTGCAGCTGCGCGCGGACGAGTTCACCCCGGTCGCCGTCACCGTGGACGTCGAGCGCATCGGCCAGGTGTTGGGCAACCTCCTCGACAACGCACTACGACACACGCCGACCGGCGGGACCGTGACGGTGGGGGTCGCGACACCGCGGCCGGGAACCTTCGCAATCACCGTCGGCGACACCGGGGAAGGGATCGCGGCCGAGCACCTCGATCATCTCTTCGACCGCTTCTACCGGGTCGATCCCGCCCGCGGCCGGAAGGCCGGCGGCAGCGGGATCGGCCTGTCGATTACTCGGGCACTCGTGGAGGCCCACGGCGGGCGGATCCGGGCGAGCAGCGAGGGGCCGGGGCACGGGGCGCAGTTCACACTGGAACTCCCCTGCGCGGGGCCGCGCGCCAGGTGACGACGGCGACGATCGCGCCGAGAACGCCGATTCCCACGAGAACCAGTGCGACTCCGGGAAGCCCGATCCTCGCGCCGAGGACGCCGGCGAGGGGATAGGTGAGGAGAAAGCAGGCATGGGAGAGGGAGAACTGCGCGGCGAACACCGCCGACCGGTTCTGCTCGGAGCTGTCCCTTCGCAGGAGCCTGGCAGACGGGGTGAGGACCAGGGACGTAGCCGCCCCGAGGAGAAGCCACACGATCAGCAGGGCCCCCCATCGCAGGCCGGCGGGCATCCACACCATCACCGCGGCCGCGCCCAGGAGCAGGACCGGAAGCGCGAGGCCCCCGGTGAGCATCACCCGTCGATCGGAAATGGTCTCGAGGAGTCCTGGTATGGCGAGGGCGACGAGCATCGAACCGGCGCCGTAGGCGGCGAGCATGAGCGCGACGTCGGATTGGGTGCGGCCGAGATCACCCTGGACCAGGACGATGGTGTTCACGATCACCATCGCGGTGGTGGTGGCCACGACGAGGTTGAGCCCCATCAGTCCGCGCAGTTCTCCGCTGGCCCAGAACGCCCGCACTCCGCGAGTGAGTCGATCGAGGAATCCCGCCGGCGGCGGCGCCTCGATCGAGGGGAACCGGCAGGCGATCACCAGGATCGCCGAGACGGCGAACCCGACCACGGTGCCCACGAAGAGGTTGCGGTAGCTCATCACCACGAGCAGCGCGGCTGCCAGCATCGGACTCACCAGCGACTCGAGGTCATAGGCCAGGCGCGAGAGCGACAGCGCCCTGGTGTACTCGGCCTCGTCCGGCAGCACCGAGGGGATGACCGCCTGGAACGTGGGCGTGAACGTAGCGGAGGCGGACTGGAGTAGGAAGATCAGGACGTAGATGTGCCACGCCTCGGACACGAAAGGCAGGGCCACGGCGACGCCGGCCCGGATCACGTCCGCGCCGATGAGCACCGTCTTACGGGGCATCCGTGACAGAAGCGCGGTGGTGAGCGGGGAGACGGCGACATAGGCGAGCATCTTGATGCTCATCGCCGTCCCCATCACGATCCCGGCGTCACCACCGGCGATGTCGAAAGCGAGCAGACCCAGGGCGACCGTGAGCAGGCCCGTACCCAGCAGAGCGATGACCTGCGCGCCGAACAGTTTCGCGTAGACCGGATGTCGAAGAACGGTAATCATCATCGCCTCACGGTGGATCAGCTGTGAGCTACACCGTCACGGCCTCGGGGCGTGGTGGTGCGGAGGGATCTGGCCTCCCGCCACTGCGTGCTCGGCCTGCTTGAGTGCCTCGAGGACCAGGGCGAGCGCGTGCTCGTCGACGAGCCGATAGAGGACGCTGGTCCCCTCTTGCCGCGTGGTGACCATGCGCGCCATCCGCAATCGCGCGAGGTGTTGCGAAACACCGGAGGGCTTCTTCCGGACGATCTCGGCCAGCGCATTCACCGGCAGCTCGCCCGACTCACGCAGAGCGAGCACGATCCTGATCCGCGTGGGGTCGGACAGGATCCCCAGCACCTCGGCCGCGAGATCGACGTACTCCGACGAGGGACCGATCGCACATTCGTTAGTATCCGCGCTCATACGCAGATACTAACACTGCCGATCTACCGCAGGCCCGCACCGGATGGCGACTCGACATCGGCCCGGCAGTCTCCGGTATTTTTCGACGGCGCGATAGTCCTCATTGCGAGTCGACGTCGCCGGTGGCAGTGAATGCGGGGATGAGGATCGCCTCGATGAACAACGGCGCATCGTCAGAGTTGAGGCGTCCGAAGCGCACTTCCTCGGCGGCTCCGTTCATGACGACGTGGGTGGTGGTGAGCAGCCAGCTCACCGGCAGGTCGCTGCGGAAGGCGCCCTCGCGCTGACCTCGTAGCAGCAGTCCGCGCATGCGGGCCTCAGCCTTGGTGTGCATGTCACGGATGCGCGCGGCGGGCAACTCCTTCTGCGCGGCCGCGAGCAGGGCTCGGGACTGATCAACCAGTGCCCAGCTGGAGGTGACTAGTGCGCGGAACGCGGCGGTCGGTTCTCCGTCGAGTGGGACCTCACGCAGCACCTCCTCACCACGCTCGATGCTCTCGGTCAGGGCGGCGTCGATCAGCTCGGCTCGGTTCTGGAAGTGCCCGTACAGCGTCATCCGCCCGACGCCGGCCTCGGCGGCGATGTCGGCGACCGAGGCGTCGGCGTCCTTGCGGATCGCTGTCACCGTCGCGGTCAGGATCTTGATCCGGTTCCGCTGCGCGTCCGCCCGCTGATTGGCGGCCCGATTCCCGGACGCCGGCACCTTCCGGGTGCGGTTTCCCCGGGCGCCCTTCTGGGTCGGCATTCTCCACCTCGCAACTCGTATTGGAATGTATGAGATAGTGTAGCCGTTGAAACCCGTACATCACTGATTGAGTTAGGAGTCGAGATGACTACTCACGCCTCGGCCACCACAACAGTGGGTGCCCACCCACGACGATGGCTGGCACTCGCCCTGTTGGGCACCGCGCAGTTCATGCTGATCCTGGACGTGACGGTCGTCGCGGTGGCACTCCCACAGATGAGCGTCGATCTGGGCCTGTCACGCGAGGCCGTGACCTGGGTGGTCGCCGCCTACACCCTGACCTTCGGCGGCCTGATGCTGCTGGGCGGCCGGAGCGCGGATTTGTTCGGCTCCAAGCCGATCGTCTACGCCGGACTCTTCGCCTTCGCGGTGGGCTCGCTCGTCGCCGGGCTGGCTGATAGCGGCACGACCCTGCTTGCAGGCCGGGTCACCCAGGGTCTTGGGGCCGCCATGCTCTCTCCCGCAGCCTTGTCCGTCGTGGTGCGACTGTTCATCGGCGACGAACGCAACAGAGCCCTCGGCATCTGGTCCGCCCTGGGCGGCGGCGGCGCTGCGGTCGGCGTGCTCCTGGGTGGACTGATCACCGCCGGGCCCGGGTGGCCGTGGGTGTTCTTCATCAACATCCCCGTCGGCCTGATCGTCCTTTTCGGACTGCTGCGTGCACTGCCGCCCCTACCGCCGGGCTCCGGACAGCGAGCTTCGCTCGACGTGCTGGGCGCCCTGCTGGTCACGGCGGCAACCGGGTCGGCCATCTACGCATTGACCATCGCCGGAGAGGATGGCTGGACCAGCGCGCACACGCTCATCGGTGCAGGTGCAGCGATCGTGCTCTACCCGCTCTTCGGGTGGCGACAGAAGACCGCGACCTCCCCCTTGATGGACCTCGGCCTGCTAGTTCGCCGACCGGTGGGGGCCGGAGTGTTCGTGATCATGATCGCCACCGCGCTCATGGTCGCCGTGTTCTTCCTCGGCACCTTCTACTTCCAGCAGCACGCAGGGCACGGTCCACTGGCCACCGGCTTGCTGTTCCTGCCGATCGCCGCAGCCACCATGACCGGAGCCAACCTCGGCGGCCAGCTCATCGGCCGAGTCGGCGCGCGCACCCTCGGCGTCGCCGGGATGACCGTCGCAGCAGTCGGACTCGCGATGCCCGCGCTGTGGCCCACCACCGTGGCAACCACGGTCGGCGTCAGCTTCGGCGCCTTCGGCATCGGTGCGCTGTTCGTGGTCGCCTCAGCCACTGCTCTGGGGCAGGTCGGCCCGGAGGAGGCGGGCATCGCGTCGGGCCTGCTGAGCACCTTCCACGAGTTCGGCGCCTCGGTCGGCGTCGCGACGGTCTCCAGCCTCGCCGCTGCCAGCCTTGCGGCGGGAGGCGGTGAGTCGGGCTTCCAGCAAGCGTTCGGGTTCGCCGCTGCGGCTGCCGTCATCGCCGCGGTGGTGTCCCTCGTCGCGATTCCCAGGCCCGCCAAGGCCGCATGAGCGGGTGGCGATCCTCTCCGATTGAGGGATACCCCCAGGGGGTATATTGTCGGAGACATCCAAGTCGTACACGAGTGAAGGAGTTGAGCATCATGGCAACGAAGACGGAGTTCCAGGTGACCGGGATGACCTGCGGACACTGCGAGGGATCGGTGCGAGCCGAGGTCTCGCAGGTTCCGGGCGTGACCGGGGTGGAGGTCAGTGCCCAGACCGGGCGACTGGCCGTGACCAGTGAGCAGCCGGTCGAGGACGCCGCGGTGATCGCGGCGGTCGACGAGGCCGGCTACGCCGCGGTCAGGAGCTGAGATGAAGGCGCCTGCGCGGCTCGGCCTGTACGGCGCGGGGCTGGTGGCCGTGTTCGCCGTGGCGTTCGCCACGGCGGGCGCGGTCGTGCCCGCCGAGACCGTGCAGGCCTGGACGGAAGAGAGTGGCGAGCACGCCGCGCACGACGACGAGGAAGGAGACGACATGAACGGCGAGGGCGGACACGCGGGCCATGACGCGGGCGCGTCGTCGCTGGGACTCGGCGTGGCACAGGACGGCTACCAGCTCACCGGCGTCAGCGCCCCGAGCGCGACCGGTGCCGACGGCGAGTTGTCGCTGACCGTGACCGGTCCCGACGGGGAGCCGGTGACCGACTTCGAGACCGAGCACGAGAAGGAGCTGCACCTGATCGTCGTGCGCGCCGACGGGCAGCAGTTCCGTCACGTGCAGCCCGAGATGAATCCCGACGGCGTCTGGGGGATCCCATGGCGGTGGGACGTGGGCGGGACCTACCGGGTGTTCGCGGACTTCGTCCCCGCCGACACTGGGGAGGCGGTCACGCTCTCTACGACGGTGCAGGTGTCCGGCGTCTTTCGGGCGGTTGCGGCAGAGCCTGCCACGGAAACCTCGGTCGACGACTTCGACGTCGCGGTGACCGGTCAGCTCATCGCGGGTGAGTCCTCGACGCTGACCATGACCATCACCCACGACGGACAACCGGTGACCGTGCTGGAGCCGTATCTGGGCGCGTTCGGGCACCTGGTGGCGCTGCGTAATGGCGACCTGGCATACCTGCACGTCCACCCCCACGGCGACGCTCCCCAGGCCGGGCAGACATCTGGCCCGGAGGTCGTGTTCGAGGCCACCGCCCCGACCGAAGGCCGCTATCTGCTGTTCCTGGACTTCCAGGTCGATGGGCAGGTGCACACCGCGCCGCTGGTGATCGACACAACCGGGAGCAGCGGCGGTGGCTCGACGAGTAGCGGTGAGACCCGGGATCAGCACGGGCATGAAGAGGGAGAGGACCATGGCAACTGAGGACCTCAGCGCTGACAGTGCCAGCTCCGGAGTGGGCCTGGCCGTCGAGCTGCAGATCGGTGGCATGACGTGCGCGTCGTGCGCGAATCGGATCGAGAAGAAGCTGAACAAGCTCGACGGCATCACCGCGAGCGTGAACTACGCAACGGAAAAGGCCAGCGTCACCGGCCCGGAGGGCTATGACCCGCAACTTCTGGTCGCGGAGGTGGAGAAGACCGGCTACACCGCCGAGCTCCCCAAGCCTGCCAAGGGCTCCGGCGAAGGCGCGGACGATGAGGGCGAGTCCCGTGAGGAAGCCGAGCTGCGTGTCCTGCGCCAGCGGCTCATCGGCTCCGCGGTGCTCGCGGTCCCGGTGATCGCGATGGCGATGATCCCGGCGCTGCAGTTCGACTACTGGGGCTTCGCCTCCCTGGCCCTGGCCGCACCAGTGGTGGTCTGGGCCGGGTGGCCGTTCCACAAGGCCGCCTGGATGAACCTGCGCCACGGTGCCGCCACGATGGACACCCTCATCTCGGTCGGCACCACCGCCGCGATGATCTGGTCGATCATCGCGCTGTTCTTCGGCACCGCCGGCGACCGCGGCGTCGTCCACCCGTTCGAGTTCACGATCTCCCGCTCCGACGGCCTCGGCCACATCTACCTGGAGGTCGCCGCCGGGGTGATCACCTTCATCCTGCTCGGTCGCTACTTCGAGAAGCGCTCCAAGCGACGCGCCGGAGCTGCCCTGCGTGCCCTGCTCGAACTCGGCGCGAAGGAGGTCTCCGTCCTCCGGAACGGCAAGGAAGTGCGGATCTCCACCGAGGAGCTGAGCGTCGGCGACGAGTTCGTGGTCCGACCCGGTGAGAAGATCGCCACCGACGGCACCGTCACCTCCGGCAGCTCCGCGATCGACGCGTCCATGCTCACCGGGGAGTCCGTGCCCGTCGAGGTAGGTGAAGGCGATGCCGTCACCGGCGCGACCGTCAACGCCGGCGGACGCCTCGTCGTCCGCGCCACCCGGGTCGGTTCGGACACCCAGCTGGCGCAGATGGCCAAGCTCGTCGAGGACGCCCAGTCCGGCAAGGCCGAGATCCAGCGCCTCGCCGACCGCGTCTCCGGGGTGTTCGTCCCCATCGCCATCGCGATCGCTGTCGCCGCCCTCGGCGCCTGGATCGGGGCCGGGTTCCCGCTCTCGGCCGGGTTCACCGCCGCGGTCGCGGTACTGATCATCGCCTGCCCCTGCGCCCTCGGACTCGCCACCCCGACCGCACTGCTGGTCGGAACCGGCCGCGGTGCCCAGATGGGTGTGCTCATCAAGGGCCCGGAGGTGCTGGAGTCCACTAAGCGCGTGGACACGATCGTGCTGGACAAGACCGGCACCGTCACCACCGGCAAGATGACCCTCACCGACGTGATTACCGCCGACGGCACCGACCGGGCCGAGCTGCTGCGCCTGGCCGGGGGCCTGGAGGACTACTCCGAGCACCCCATTGCCCAAGCCATCGCCACCGGTGCCAGCGCCGAGGTCGGCGACCTGCCCACTCCGGAGTCGTTCGAGAACGTCGAAGGCAAGGGCGTTCAGGGCGTCATCAACGGTCACACCGTGCTCGCTGGACGCGAGTCGCTGCTGGCCGAGTGGTCCCAGCACCTCGATGAAGGTCTCAAGACTGCCAAGCAGGCCGCCGAGGCCGAGGGTAAGACCGCGATCACGGTCGGCTGGGACGGTGCTGCGCGTGGCGTGCTCGTGGTCTCCGATCAGATCAAGCCCACGTCCGCCGAAGCGATTCGCCAATTCACCGAGCTGGGGCTGACGCCGGTGCTGCTGACCGGCGACAACCAGACGGTGGCCGAGCAGGTCGCCGCCGAGGTCGGCATCACCAAGGTGATCGCCGAGGTGCTCCCGAAGGACAAGGTCGATGCCGTCGCCCGCCTCCAGGACGAGGGCAAGGTCGTCGCGATGGTCGGCGACGGCGTCAACGACGCCCCCGCCCTGGCCCAGGCCGACCTGGGACTGGCCATGGGCACCGGCACCGACGTCGCCATCGAGGCCGCCGACATCACCTTGGTGCGCGGCGACCTGCGCGCCGCCGCCGACGCCATCCGGCTGTCCCGCAAGACTCTCGGCACGATCAAGACGAATCTGTTCTGGGCCTTCGCCTACAACACCGCCGCCATCCCACTGGCCGCTTCCGGGTTGCTCAACCCCATGCTCGCCGGCGCAGCCATGGCGCTGTCCAGCGTGTTCGTGGTTTCCAACAGTCTCCGGCTACGAACCTTCAAGGCGCGTGCAGACTATGCCACGCAACTTGAAACGACCGGTGGGGCGCTAGCCCGGCGTCCAGCGCCGGCTTGGCCCGCCTGAAAGGCTGTGTGCCCCTCGCCGTAACCCGGTATGAAGGCATCGAACAGCCGAGTGTAGAGAATCGCATAAGTGGAAGTCTCGAAGTGCACCTGACCCGCTGGCGGACGGGGTAAACCCCCTGGAGTGGTGGGGATCAATTGGCTGCGATCACTACAGTACGAAGGCCGCTTTTCGCTGGCTCCTGGAGGCGCTCGCAGAACGCACGGAAGTAAGCCTTGTCCTTGGATGTGGGGGCTGCCACCCACCCGGGGCTTGTCTCAATGTCTGCATGGGCGACTTCGCTCCACATCCAGGTAATCGCGTATGGCAGCGCAACTCCCCGCCGGCGCGGATTCTGGGAACTGGCCCAGTCGGGGAACCATGTCTCGGGCTCCGAGGCCAGCGTCCTGACGACGAACTCGATTCTCCGGTAATCGGTATCGCGATCCAATGCCTCGACTACGTACTCCAATGCACCTGCGAACTCGGATTCAGACAAGTTGAGGAACTTGGTCACCGCTCGCGCGGTTTTCGGTCCAATCTCCGCCTGGAATCCAAGAGCGACCGCCGAATCTGTCCATGACCGCCCAGGTCGCGCGATCTTCGCCAGACACAGGCTGATGAATCGCCGACCCACAGTCGAACGCGATCTCATGATCGGCGCAACATGCTTCTCATAGATGTCTGCAGGTATGACCTGCGGAATTCGCGAGTCATCCAAGTCCGTTCGAATTCGAATCTCGAGTTGGCGGGACGGGCTTTGGTTCGTGTGCAGGCACTTCTCCACGATCGTTCCCAGCATCGGTGCGTGTGGAGTTCGATTGCGTATCCAAGCGGCCTGGCCGGCCTGAGTGTTCGGGATGTGGGTTATCCAAGGGTCAAGCAGAGCCGCCGCTTCGTCGATAGTCGAGGCGGTCAGAATCTCATGTGCGGCTGCTATCGCCTCACCGCGGACCTCTGGGTCGTCGGCCGGCCTGATACCCCACCGCGGCCCTCGGAGTTCCGTCCGCCGCTGGCCCGCTTCCACTCGCAGTCGTCTCGCCCAGTCCTTCCCTTGGTCGGGGGCCGAGCGCGTTGCGATGTGCATGAGAAGCACGGTCAGTGCCCGCAGTTCGGCTAGGTAGAGCTCCGGCGATGCCACTACCCCAAGGCATTGCTGCGGGATCCCCGCTAACGCTTCGCGCACCGCTTTGCTCGCTTCGACGGCTGTGGGGGGTGCCTGTGTCACAGAGTGCATCAGGACCGAATGGCGGCAGTTTCGTCGGGGTCCGAGAGGATTTCCGCAAAGTTGCTCGGCGGAAAGATCGGGCCTGAGGGGACTTGCCCTACGGCTCCGGAAGCGTTGGCCACATTGCTCGCACGAGGGCACCAAGTAGCTCACGTGCGTGTCGCACACCGCGATGTGCGGAAGCCTCCATTCGATGAGCCAGCGTCCTGATCGAAGGCATTTGGGACAGACCTGTGTGCCCTGCAAGGGAAACCAGCCGCGGGCCGAGAGCACCCGAAAGGACGCTACCGATGGTTCCTCGAAGCCGCTGAAGTCCAACGGCCGGCAGTACGCGAAACGCTGCAGGGTCGCGCTCCTAGCGTCATCGATTCCCAGAGCCGTCAGAAGCTCAATACGCCCGAGTAGCTCGTTCGATGGCTGAACGAGTGCGAACAGCAGCGATCCCGAGCCCGGGCGGGGATCGAGGAGCCGAACCATGTCGACTGCGGTCAGCTCGTTGGCGACTGCAACCCTCTCCAGAAAGGAGTCGAGAGCTTCCCCGTCAGTGAGTTGCACCCGGGCAGGCAGACGATGGATCGAGCTGTTCATGGAAGTCAGCCGGCTCGGTGCTGGCCCCGTTGGACCTGTCGAGTTCCCGCACCGGTCGACTCCTCGGGGAAACGCTCGCGACTTCGGCCTTCGATGTCATCAATAACAGAATCGCGGAGCTCAAGAAGCTGCAGCTTCTGTTCGACCGTCATCTGGGCATCCAACCGCCAGATTTCTTCGAGGGGTACAACGCCGTCCGACCTCAACTCCGGCCCGGGCTCCAGGGTCTGCAACCACAGCCAATCTTCGAGAACGTCACGCATCCCAGGGCTCGCCCCGATCTCAGGAACCAGCCATTTGACTGCCGGACCGGGAAGCCCGATCCTGCCGGGGCGCGCCCCGCGAGTCCGGCGGTCGCCAAGAAGCTGCGTCAGTTCCACTGCGAAACTTGTAGGCGTGATTGGCGACCCTCCAGTAGGGCCAATCGGACGACGAGAACGTTCTGCAGCCTTGAGCACGGATTGCGCCTGGCTTCCCGGCCCCATTCTGTATGTGGCCACGGCTTCGTGGACGTCGTTGCACGACTGCCGCAGCGCGTTCCACATTCCCGGCGCGCCTTGACGACCCCACCAATCCTGGCTTTGCAGGGTGTGCCGAACCTTGCCCCGCCTCCCAATGAAGATCATCGGGACGTCGTCCTCGTGAAGGCCATGTACATCGACGAGCCAGGCGATCCGCTTTCCGATGAGCAGCAGACTGGCGATCTCCTCTAACGCCTGCCGTCGCGCAAGCTCCACGCTCTCTTCGCGCCCATCTTGGTTGACACGTCGTTCGCAGAGAACCCGGAGGTTTCGTCTTATCTCTTCGTCGAGATGTCTGCAGTTCACGATCGGCAGCAGACTGTTCAGCAGTATCGCCGCGTGTTGAGGTGTCCGGATGTAGTACTCACGTGTGATCTGGACTTGCTCCAGCCACTCGAACACGTGGCGTGTCCCCGGCTGGACCTCATGGGGCCGTACTGCCTTGCTGAGGCGTTGCAGTTCCTTCATGAGCGAAAGGAGTCGGACTCCGGCGAAGAACGCGTCGGTGTTGTCGCACAGGAGCATGTTGGCCCGAGCCTGGAGCGTCAGGGCCTTATCGCTGGCCACCATCACTTCTTGGGGTCCACGATGGTCGACCTGCAGGTAGACGCCGTGCTCCTCGCAGGCGAAACGCAGCCAGGTCTTCTCGCAGTGAGTCCGAATCCCTTGTGCTTCGCAGAGCGGACAGATCCACCGGGAGCCCTGGAGGAGGCCAGGTATCCGGGGCGGTGGGTGGATCAGTCGATGCCGGGCGCACAGGGCATCAAGTTCGTCTTCCCGAGCGGACAGCCGGTGAGCGAGCTGACTGAGTGGAAGGGTCTTGCGGCTCGTCAGGTCTGCTGCCGTGAGACCGGAACACCCCTTGAGTACTAGCGATATCGGGATGTCGTTGGCATCAGCACATCGGGAAACGAATGACGCCAGCGTCTCCTGCCGGGCTGGAGACAGCCGTGTGGGCAGCCTGGGGGCGTTGGCCATCATCGTTGCCGTCCTTCCAGGCGGGCCTGCCCTTCTTCTGCGCGAGCACTCAGTCGAACCGACTTGATGTGAGCCCGCGTGATGGCACCGGTCCCGTCCGCTATCGCACTGCCGGCGCTCTCTGCGAGTAGGTCACGCAGGTCTCCCAAGTAGCCCTGCGTGCGCGTCCACAGCAGTCCAGCAAGCTGATCATGCAGGTCACCGGGCTCGGACTGCGGAAGATGCGGCGCGAGAAGGAGCTCCTGCTCCGCCAGCAGCATCTGCCATTGGAGACGTTCGGCGTCCGTCCCTGCGGCCATAGGGCCAAGTGCGTGCGTCTTCAATCTCGCCGCAATCTGCGGGTCCGTGAGGAGCTCGCCGCCCTCGAGATCGGCGCCCACTAGGACTATCGATGCACCGAGTTCCCCAAGCTCCGTGTTGAGAACCTTCACGTGATCGAGAACTTCCCTGCCGATTCGCTGGCCCGACTTGAGAAGATGTGCATCGTCGATGATCAGTAGGCGTACGCGATGCCGTTCGCATGCCCTGAGCATCCGTCCGGTCTGAAGGCGGGCCACGCCTTCCCCGGGCAGCTCCAAGAACTCGAGGATCACGGCGTTCAAGTCCTTGACTCTCGCCGCCGAAGGCAGGTTCACCCAGCACACCGGGACGACGTCGCACTCAGTCTGAGCATCTGGGAACCAGACTGGAGTCTCGTCTGGGCCCGAAGTCGCGTACTCCGCCGTCCACTGCAGATATCGATCCTTTGCCCACTTCCGAACGAGTGAACTCTTGCCTGTCCCGTTCGGACCGGTAATGGACGCGAAGGTCTTGGCGCCAGGCGGCGAATCGAAGTTCGCGGTGACGACCTCTGAGAGCTGTGCTGAAATCGACTCGCGGTCTGAGGTCATCAGAAAGTTCCAGCGGTACCACTGGCTCACCTCAGTCGCGTACTGGCGACGGGCAGTCTTGTCGGAAAGGCATGCCTCTTCGAGTACGTCAGGTGCGCGTACGTCGGGCTCGATACATGACCTGTGCCATCGGCGCGCAGTCACAGCTGTTCTCCGACATCACCGAGGTCCAATTTGCCCCACGGGGCATCGAAGTCGACGACCGCACTTCCGACTGCCTCCGAAACCAGTGGCGCCGCTCGCAATGGATCTCTAGCCGCTGCGTCGACTGCTTCGCCTAGGTCCTTCCGAGACTGAGCTCTGCGCAATCGCGCTGTGCGGATTCGTGCGGGTTCAGAGAACCGCTCGGCGTGCGTCGTGAGCTCGGACAGCTCGTCTGCGAGCAACTGCCGGACATGTTCGGGATTGATCCGCTTGAATCCGTCGCGGTTCCTGACGATCGTCCACGCAGCATCGACGAGCGCGTCCGTCATAGGAGCATCGGTTAGTCCCGCACCTCGCCACGGGATCTCATGAACATCTCCAGAGATGGGGTCTCGGAACCACAGTCGACTCAGGTCATGCGGATCACGGCAGAACGGCGCGCTCGCGTCCTTCTCCCGGAAGCGTCCCTTGCGGCTATTCCTGTAGGCATCCAGGCACTCGGAATCGTAAACGAGGCCCTTGACCTTTACTCCGTCATGTCTAATCACTCCCCAGTGGATCGGGAGGAAGTCGAAGACCATGTCGGCTCTTTGCGGCACATCGATGCGACCGGTGACTTCGGTGAGGGCATCCCACATTTCGAGCGGAGTCAGTTTGACATTGGGCTCACCGGGGATGTGAAGGCCCGAATGTGCCGTCCGGTGGTAGTCCAGACTCACAAATCGTCGGAGATGCTGTTCCAGTTCATGGGCGGTGAGTAGAGCTTCGGTTTCGACCTTGGCGCCGCGCTCCCCAGTGTTCCTGCCTTTGTATCCAGGAATCTGCTGCCAGGCGCGCTGCAGAGTCTCGTGGAAACGCTCGATGTGGGGATTGTCTGTTGGTCTACCTCCCCGCGTCGGCAAGAAGTCGATTCCGAGGGACGCCAGGAGGTCCTGGAAGTGATTCGACTTGAAGTTTGCACCAAGATCGCTGCGGACTGCATCTGGCATCACAGAGGGGATGACGTGTTCGCCTTGGAGGGTGTCGTAATCCGGTACTACGTCGGTCTTGCCATCAATCGTGGTGGGCAAGTGAACCTGGTCCGGCAGACCGCACCACCTCCAGTCAGAGATAGACGTACCTTCGACCAGCATGGAGAAGGGCCGGCACACGTCATAAAGGAGCAAACCGGCGTCAACGGCGTCCGCGGACTTTGGCACGACCCGCAATGCCAGTATTACGCGGGTCGCAACATCGATCGCGGATAGCACTTCCACACTGAAGACCTCGCCCGTTTCAAGGTCTCTCACCAGACAATCCGCTCGCGTCGCATCGATCGCGATCACCTGGCCGGGCCGAATCGCCGGGTAGTGTTCGTAGCCCGAGGTCTTGCGGAGCGACTGGGTCTTCTGCGTCCTCGTCGTCGATCCACGAGTGTGCATCAGCCATGACAGATACTGGGACTTTGTGCGCTTCGCAGGTGGTTTATATTCCAGTCCGCTTTGCTTCAAAGCTATTGTGATTCGTCGATCGAGTTCACCGATATTGACCGAGGATCGATCTCCGTCAAACGCCCTGGCCATCGATTCTGCAACGTCTCGATATGTCGGGTCGATCTGATTCCATTCCTGCCGTGGCCTAAGAGCACGTCCGTCGATCAGCCCGATGAGTCCGAATTCTCGCCACCTCCGGATCCAACTTCGAATCGCACTACTTGAGGGAGAATCACCAGAGTAGTGACCTTGCGCGCGCCTACGGCTACGAGCGCGGTCGAGCTCGAACTCACTTGCCAGGTAGTCCGCCATCGCTTCTGCTCGCCGGGCCTCGGATGCCCCACTTGGGCCGAACGGATATCGTGGCTCGCCGGGTCGCGCCAGCTCGGCGTGACCTTCTCTGTATCCCGTCACAACCTCCATTACGATCTCGAGCCGGAATAGAGCCGCCTCTCTAGCCTGGTCTGACAGCGCCTCCCACATGGGCTGGAGCGACGCCGACATCGCAGCGATCTGCCCATCTTTCACAACCCGAGCTTCCGCTAGGTCGCCAAAACGGATCATCACCGCTTCGCCCGTGGCAGTCATGAACTGCAGTCCGCTGGGTAGGACACTGGTGACGCGATGGAGGCCTTCTGGAACGAGAACGAGGTCACCTAGTTGGATTTGGGTACGCGCCCTTGGCCGGCGATCGCTCATTGCGCACCAACCGAGGTTCGGATCTCGCTGTTGAGATCGATTCGACTCGTCAGGTCGCATTCGAGTTGCCCGGACCAGATGAGGTGCCAGATCCCCGCTTTCACGAGGCCGTCCCCCCGGTCCAGTCGCATCAGTTCGCCGAGCTGCACGGTGCCGCGGAGTCGAACTTCTTCGATGAGGAGCGGCCGCACGGATTCGATCCAGCTCGGCGGCCGACGAAAACCGCCCAGCCATAGGAGGTTCAGCCGCTCCACTCGGCTGAGTTCGGAGAACACCGTGTAGCTCCACCCAAGAGCTGAGCAGGCTTCTCTAGTGACAGGCATGGCGTTGAGGAAGTCCTCGTCCTGCTTCTCGACTGGCCGGACATCCCAGATCGTCACTTGTCCGACCGTGTCCACCGACAAGAGATCCGGAATATGGGACCGCCGTCCTGTGCTCGCCTCCCAAGAAATCTGGCAAGGCTGCGGCGTCAGCCAATCGACTCGAGGGTCTCTATCCAGCTTGCGCACGAGGTCGTGTTCGAGGCCAGACTCCACATCCAGCACACCACCGATGGTGTGACTCCATGGTCGGGCCGCGATGTTCCTCGACCGCGCATTTGCGCGAACTGCTCGGAAAGGTCTTAAACATCGGAAGTCGGTCGGGCCGAGCTCCTCGCGCCACTCCTGCGCTCCCTGTATTCCTTTCCACCGAAACGACCATGTCACCTTGGTCATCCGGCTGCCCGCCAAGGGTTGACGAACCGGGTTTCGAAACGATCTGCTAGACAAGACAAGGGAATCTTCCGCTGAGGTTGTTCCTGCGATCACAGGCGAAGCCCCACAATCTCCGTGTGGGTGGATCCAGCGAGAAGGTCGGGTGGCCGCCCGGCCTTTCTTCGCATTTTCGGCGTCTTACGCCGACGTGTGGTTCTACGTCGTGGCCTCCCCCGAATTCCTGAGCGCCTGCGCCAGTAGGTCGGCGACGACTCCGCTCACGGGCTTCTGGCTCTGGTGTGCAGCTTCATAGACCTGCGCGGCGAGCTCCGCTGGCAGCCTTGCTGATACGAGGACGCGCTCGTTCGGTCTAAGTTGCTGTCCACGCGCACGAGGCCTGCCAGTTCGCGCCGGGTGAAGGTCAACCCGAGGTGCACGGTCAGCAGGCGACATGGTGGGCCTCCAAGCACGACACAGATAAGTGATCTGGCCTCACGCCCCACGATATGCGCCACACACTCCACTTTTGGCAGAACCGCCAAACAGTGACATCTACATATGTAAAGCGAACAAAAACTGCAGGCCTTCTACCTGCACTTATGCAGACAGCGCATTTTCCAGATTGACAGGTTCGGAACCCCGAGAAACACCGTTACGCGGCATCTTCGCAGGTCATGAGCACTATTTGGGCTTGGCCGCATGCAAATCCTGTCAATCTGGAGAGCGATTCTGTCAATCTAGACTGCACAGCGACAACGTCGCTCACAATCCCCGCGCCATGTCCACGAAGCGCGAGTAGTGGAGCTGGTG
>NZ_JAUNRW010000033.1 GCF_030535495.1 Corynebacterium sp. | reverse complement strand
CAACCAGCCTGTGGACAACTACCAGGAGACGTCAACAAACTGTGGACAACTAGTTGGCGTGCAGGTCCTCGTTGAGGTCCACGGGGCGGGAGTCGCTGGGTGTGGCTTCGACGGCGCCGGACAGGGAGTTGCGGCGGAAGAGGATGCCGTTGGTGCCGGAGATTTCGGCGGCCTTGATGCGGTGGCCGTCGTCAACCTGGGCCTGCTTGGCCACGGCACCCCAGACGGTGACCTTGGTGCCGGAGGTGACGTACAGGCCGGCCTCGACGATGCAGTCGTCGCCCAGGGAAATGCCGATGCCGGAGTTGGCGCCGAGGAGGCAGCGGTCCCCGACGGAGATGACCTCCTTGCCGCCACCGGACAGGGTGCCCATGATGGAGGCGCCGCCGCCGATGTCGGTGCCGTCGCCGACGACCACGCCGGCGGAGATGCGGCCCTCGACCATGGAGGTGCCCAGGGTGCCCGCGTTGAAGTTGACGAAGCCCTCGTGCATGACGGTGGTGCCCTCAGCGAGGTGGGCGCCGAGGCGGACGCGGTCGGCGTCGGCGATGCGCACACCGGAGGGGACGACGTAGTCGACCATGCGGGGGAACTTGTCCACGGAGAAGACGGTGACGGGGCCGCGGGCGGTGAGGCGGCCACGGACCATCTGGAAGTCGGAGACGGCGCAGGGACCGTAGTTGGTCCAGACGACGTTGGCCAACAGACCGAAGACCCCGTCGAGGTTGATGCTGTTCGGGGTCACCAGGCGGTGGGACAGCAGGTGGAGACGGAGGTAGACGTCGTAGGTGTCGACGGGGGCATCGTCGAGCGAGGCGATGGAGGTGGTCACCGGGACGCGTGCGACGCCGCGATCCTCATCGGGGCCGGCCAGGGCGGCGAACTGCTGCGGGGTCTCCTCGAGGCGGCGGGTGCCGGCTTCGAGGGGATCATCCGTCAGCTTCGGGGCGGGGAACCAGACGTCGAGGACGGTTCCGTCGTGCGTGATGGTGGCAAGTCCGCGCGCGGTGGCTGAAGTCATGGCCGAGACGATACCCGATTCTGAGCCCATTTCGTGATGCTTCCGAGACCGATGAGGACGGCGACGACCACCACGACGGCGAGGATCTGGGAGCGGGCGGCGGCGTCGAAAAGCATGAGAACGACCAGCCCCCACAGGGCGAGCATGGTCGCCCATCCGAGCCACGGCCAGCCCCACATGCGGACGGTGGCAATCTCTCCACGTGCTTCCAGTTCCGGGTGAAGGCGCAGGTAGGAGGCGGTGATCATGATCCAGATGACGATGAGGCAACCGCCGACGGCGTTGAGCAGGAACGCCAGCAACCCCTCCGGATTCCAGTACTGCAACCCCACCGAGGCGAAGGCGAACACCATCGACAGAATGACCGCGTTGATGGGCACGGACTCGCGGTTGGTCGCCGCGAAAATGCGAGGAGCATCACGTTCCGAGGACAGTGAATGCACCAGTCGGGAGGTGCCGTAGATCTGGGCGTTGAACGCCGAGAGCAGGGCGAGCACGATGACCGCCTCCATGAATCCGACGGCACCCGGGATGTTCGCCAGGCCGAGGACGGCGGTGAAGGGGGATTCGGCGGCGGTTTCGGCGGCGCCCATCTGCTCCGAGGGCAGGAGCAGGGTGATCACCAGCACGGAGCCGATGTAGAAGACGGCGATGCGCCAGATGACGGAACGCACGGCCACCGCGATCGCCTCCGAGGGCCTCTCCGACTCGGCGGCGGCGATGGTCACCAGCTCGATGCCACCGAAGGCGAAGGCCACCGCGAGCAGACCGGCGGCCAGGCCCGGCCAGCCGTGGGGCATGAAACCCTCGCCGCCGATGAGGTTGTCCAGTCCCACGGGCTCTGCGGCGGGCAGCCACCCGAAGACCAGCGCCGTACCGATCGCCAGGAAGCCGATGATCACGGCCACCTTGATGAAGGCGAACCAGAACTCGAACTCACCGAAGCCCCGGACCTGTGCGAAGTTCACCACGGCGAAGAACACCACGCACACCAGGGCGGGGATCCACGGGTCCACGCCGAACCAGCCGCCCATGATGGCGGCGGCGCCGGTCATCTCCGCGCCCATGACCATGATGAGCATGAACCAGTACAGCCAGCCCAGGGTGAAGCCGGCCCAGTGGCCGAAGGCCTGCTTGCTGTAGGTGGAGAAGGAGCCCGAGGACGGGCGGGCGGCGGCCATCTCGCCGAGCATCTCCATGACGAGGACGACGATGATGCCGGCCGCGAGGTAGGCGAGCAGGACCGCGGGGCCCGCGGCCTGGATGCCCACGCCGGTGCCCAGGAACAACCCGGCGCCGATGGCCGAGCCGAGTCCCATCATGGTGAGATGGCGGGTTTTCAGCCCCGTGCCGAGTGACGTCTGCTCCGGGGCTTGAGTGGTGCGGTGACGTGTGGTCATACCTACCGAGGATAATCCGGGGGTCATACGGCCCCGACGACCGGCCCCTTACTGCCAGACGCGGCGCAGGACGGGTTCGGCGTGACCGACCTCCCGGCGCACCGACCAGTTGGACTGGCCGTTGAGGGCGGAGGCGGTGACGTGCTGGCCGGCATCGGCGTCCCACACCTGGGTGTCGGCCTCCAGGACGATGTTGGAGCCGAGGGTGCAGTTGTCGCCCAGGTGCAGGCCGATGACGCCGGAGGAGACTCCGAAGGTGCAGTTCGCGCCGATGGTGATGGGGTCGCGCAGGCCGTCGGAGCGCCGCCTGGCCATGATGGTTGATGAGAGGCCGACATCGGTGCCCTCGCCGATGACGGTGGAGGACGACAGCCGGCCCTCGATGCGGGCGGCGCCGAGGGAACCGGAGTTGAAGGAGACGTAACCCTCGCGCAGCACCCGGGTGCCGGGGGCGAGGTAGGCGCCGAGGCGCACGCGCTCGGCCTCGGCGATGTTGACGCCGGAGGGCACGACGTAGTCGACCATGCGCGGCAGCTTCTCGATGCCGTAGACGTGGATGAGCCCGCGCGAGCGCAGGGCGGTGCGCACGAACTCGAAGTTGTCCGGGGTGCACGGGCCCTTGTTGGTCCACACGACGGTGGACAACCGGCGCAGGGAACCGTCCATGTTGAGCTCGAGGGGCCGGATGAGGCGGTGGGAGAGCAGGTGGAGTCGCAGGTAGACGTCGTGTGCGTCGATGGGCAGGGCCTGCAGGTCGGCGATGGTGGTGCGGACGGCGACCTGTTCGACCATGCGGTCTTCGTCGAGAAGCACGAGCTTGAGCATGCTGTCGGGGATGTCGGCGGCGCCGAGGCGCTCGGTGCCGGACACCAGCCCGGTGCCGTCGACGAGATCGGGTTCGGGATACCAGGTGTCCAGAATGGTGCCGTCCATGGCGATGTTGGCGATGCCGACCGCGACTGCTCCCTGAGTTGTCATATCTCCAGAGTCTACGGGGCGCTGTGAAGCGACACACCTTGAGTGAGCGTGGGTACCCTGGGTCAGGTGAAACCCCTCAATCTCACCCAGGATCCCGTCGCCCTCACCGCCGCGCTGGTGGACATCCCCAGCCCCTCCCACCAGGAGAAACTCATCGCTGATCTGGTGGAGCAGGCGCTTATCGACGTCCCCGGCGTCCAGGTCATCCGCCGCGGCAACACCGTCGCCGCGCGGACGGACCGCGGCCTGCCCGAGCGGGTGGTGCTGGCCGGTCACCTGGACACGGTGCCCATCGCCGACAACGTCCCGCACCACATGGTCGACGACATCATGTACGGCTGCGGCACCGTCGACATGAAGTCGGGACTGGCGGTGTATCTGCACCTGTTCGCCACCCTGGCGAACTCCCCGGACCTCGCCTTCGACCTCACCGTCATCGCCTACGAGTGTGAGGAGGTCGACAGCCGGTACAACGGCCTCGGCCACCTCGCCGACAGCGACCCGGAGTGGCTGCAGGGCGATCTGGCGTTGCTCGGCGAACCCTCGGGGGCCATCGTCGAGGCCGGTTGCCAGGGCACCCTGCGCGTGCGGGTGACCACCCGCGGCAGGCGCGCGCATTCCGCCCGCGGCTGGCTCGGCGACAACGCCGCCCACAAGCTGGCCCCGGCCATCGCGCGGATCGCCGAGTGGGACAACCGCGAGGTCGACATCGACGGGTGCATCTACCGGGAGGGCCTCAACGTGGTGAAGCTCGAGAGCTACCTGGCCACCAACATCATCCCCGACGAGGCCCATGCCCTGGTCAACTACCGTTTCGCTCCGGATCTGTCGGCTAAGGAGGCGCTCGCGCGCGTCGAGAAGCATCTGGACGGCTTCGAGGTCACCGTCGAGGACGCGGTGGCCGGAGCCCTGCCCGGGCTGGACAAGCCGGCGGCTGCCGCACTCATCGCCCGGGTGGGTGAGGTGAAGGCCAAGTACGGCTGGACCGACGTGGCGCGTTTCGCCGCCCTGGGTATCCCGGCCGTCAACTTCGGGCCCGGCGACCCCTCCTTCGCCCACCGCCAGGAGGAGCAGGTTCCCGTCGAGCACATCACGCGGGTGGCCGCCCAGTTGCGGGACTTCCTCGCCCCGGCGCGACCGGCCGGAAACGACTAGGTTTGGAGACTATGGCTCCGAACATCACCCCCGACCCCGACAAGGCCCGGATGCTGCGCGGCCCCATGCTGCTGCGCACGGACGGCGAGAAGACCTCGACCTACGACCAGCGTCTGCTGGAACTGGGATCCGACCACGACTGGCTGCACGCCGACCCGTGGCGCATCCTGCGCATCCAGGGTGAGTTCGTCGCCGGTTTCGACGCCCTGGCCTCGATGCCCAAGGCCGTCACCGTCTTCGGTTCCGCCCGCATCCCCGAGGGCCACCCCTGGTACGAGCAGGGCTGTGAGCTCGGCCGCGCCCTGGTGGACGCCGACTACGCCGTGGTCACCGGTGGTGGCCCCGGGCTCATGGAGGCCCCCAACCGGGGTGCCCACGAGGCGGACGGGCTGTCTGTCGGCCTGGGCATCGAGCTGCCGCATGAGCAGCACCTCAACGACTGGGTCGACCTGGGGTTGAACTTCCGCTACTTCTTCGCCCGCAAGACCATGTTCCTCAAGTACTCGCAGGCCTTCGTGTGTCTGCCGGGTGGTTTCGGCACGCTCGACGAGCTCTTCGAGGTGCTGTGCATGGTGCAGACCGGCAAGGTGACCCACTTCCCGATCGTGCTGCTGGGCACCGAATTCTGGGGCGGGCTCATCGACTGGATCCGCGAGCGGGTGCTGGCGGAGGGGCTGATCTCCCCGGAGGACATGGACCTGTTCCTGGTCACCGATTCCGTCACCGAGGCCGTCGAGCACATCGTCGAGGCCCACCGCGTCATGTCGGACCAGCGTCTGCGTGAGCCGGAGACCCGTGACCAGTACACCCCGGTCTCCGAGGTCATGGAGAAGAACGAACGCCGCAGCTAGCCACCTTGGACAGTCATCTTCCCGCGGTGATGGCGATAGTCAACCGCACCCCGGACTCCTTCTACGACCGGGGCGCCACCTTCGCCGACGACGCCGCCCTGCGCCGCTGTGACGAGGTCATCGCGCAGGGGGCCGGCATCGTCGACATCGGCGGTGTCAAGGCCGGGCCCGGTACCACCGTGGACGCGGCCGAGGAGATCGACCGCGTCGTGCCGATCATCGCCGCGGTCAGGCAGCGTCACCCGGACGTGCTCATCTCCGTGGACACCTGGCGGGCGAGCGTGGCCGAGGCGGCCATCGAGGCCGGGGCGGGGCTGGTCAACGACACGTGGGCGGGTTTTGACCCGGAGCTCATCGAGGTCGCCGGCCAGCACCGCGTCGGTTACGTGTGCTCGCACACCGGGGGAGTGCGCCCGCGCACCCGCCCGCACCGGGTGCACTTCGACGATGTCGTCGCCGACGTCATCGCCGAGACGACCCGCCTGGCCGAACGGGCTGTGGGCCTCGGGGTGCCGGAGGAGTCGATCTTCCTCGACCCCACGCACGATTTCGGCAAGAACACCTTCCACGGGCTGGAGCTGCTGCGGCGCATCGACGAGATCGTCGCCACCGGCTGGCCCGTCCTCATGGCCCTGAGCAACAAGGACTTCGTCGGGGAAACCGTCGACCGGCCGGTGGGCGGGCGCGTCGCCGGTACCCTGGCCGCCACCGCGTGGGCCGCCGCCCGCGGGGTCGCCGCCTTCCGCTCCCATGAGGTCGCCGAAACGGTCGATGTCATCCGCATGACCGCCGCCATCGCGGGCACAGCACCTCCCCTGGCCACCATCCGGGGCCTGGCGTGAAGGTCTCGGTGGTCATCCCCGCGCTCAATGAGGCGGCGACAGTGGCCGGGGTGGTGGAGGCCGTGCGTGCCGACGCCCCCCTGGAGGTCCTCGTCATCGACGCCGACTCCAGCGACGACACGGCTGCCCGCGCGGCGGCCGCCGGCGCGCGGGTGCTCAACTGGCGCGACATTCTCCCCGCCATCACCCCCCGCCCCGGCAAGGGCGAATCCCTGTGGCGCGGGGTGGCGGCGGCCACAGGGGACATCGTGGTCTTCGTCGACGCCGACCTCGAACAGCCCGCCACCGGCATGGTCGCCGCGCTGACCGCGCCCTTCACCGACCCGGGCATCCACCTGGTCAAGGCCGACTACCGACGCACCCTCGACGGGCAGCCCACCGGCGGTGGTCGCGTGACGGAACTGACCGCCAAGCCGCTCCTGCGCGCCCTGCACCCCGAGCTGGCCCACATCAACCAACCCTTGGCCGGTGAGTACGCCATCCGGCGCGACACCGCCCTGCGCCTGCCCTTCGCCGCCGGATACGGCGTCGAGGCGGGCCTGCTTCTCGACGTCGCCGCCGCCCACGGCCCCACCTCCATCACCCAGGTCGATCTCGGGGTGCGCCGTCACCGCAACCGCCCGCTGGTCGAACTCGCGCCCATGGCCGAGGTGGTGGCGGCGACGTTGCTGGGCAGGGGTGGTGCCTCGCGCCCCCCGCTCTCCGATATCCTGCAGCCATGATCTCCTGGCTGCTGCTCATCGTCCTGCTGCTCGCGCTCACCGCCGTGGGAACGTGGTTCTGGGGCAGTGTCTTCGGGCGGGGAGAGGTGCTGCCCCCACTCGATCCCGATGCCACCCGGGAGGCCAACCGGCGGGCCGTCGCGGTCGGTGACATCGACGCCCTCGAGTTCGAGATCGTCCCCCGTGGCTACCGCCCGGAACAGGTCGACGAGGTCATCGCGGCGCTCACGGCCCGCCTGCCCGAGCCGAAAAAAGACTAAACTGGTCAGGGTAGACGATTCCAGTAAAGGAGCCAACTGACAATGGCAGCTATGAAGCCGCGTACCGGCAACGGACCCATGGAAGCTGTGGAGGAGAGCCGGAAGATCGTGATGCGTATCCCGTCTGACGGAGGCGGGCGCCTCGTCGTCGAGATGAGCAAGGAGGAGGCCGCCGAGCTCGGCGCCCTGCTCACCGCAGCGGCTGAAGGCTAGGTTTTCGCCCGGGGGTATGCTCGAGGGCATGCTCTCCGACATCATCGACGTGCTCGCTGATCCCGCCGACGGCACCCCGCTGTCCGGCGCGGATGACTTCACCCGCCTGGTCTCTGAATCCGGTCACTCCTTCGACGTGGCCCGCCAGGGATATGTGACCCTGGCCGCCGGCGCCGGTCTGCGTCACCAGGGCGACAGCACCGAGATGGTTCTCGCCCGCGAGACATTCCTGTCCCGCGGGCATTTCGCCCCCTTCGTCGAGGCGGTCACCGCCGGTGTGCACGATGCGCTGGACGACGCCGCCGTTCCCGACACCGCCCGCCCCGTCATCGCCGAGATCGGCGCCGGCACCGGCTACTACCTGTCCCACACTCTCGACGACGTGGAGGGTGCGCGGGGCGTCGGGCTGGACATCTCCGTCCACGCCGCCAAGCACCTGGCGCGCTGCCACCCGCGGGTCGGCGCCGTCGTGGCCGACGTCTGGGAGCGCCTGCCGATGCGGGATGCTTCCATTGACGCCATCACCGTGGTGTTCGCCCCGCGCAACGCCGCGGAGTTCGCCCGCGTGCTCACCGAGTCCGGGCAGGTCATCATCCTCACCGCCGACCGCGGTCACCTGGCCGAGCTGCGCGAGCCGCTGGGCATCCTCGATGTGGAGGACGGCAAGATCGACCGCCTGCTCGAGCAGTCAGCCGGCCACCTGGTGCCGGTCGCCGAGCCCGAGCTCGTCGAGTTCCCCATGACCCTGGACAAGGAGTCCATCGCCGCCCAGATCGGCATGAGCCCCTCCGCGCGGCACATCGAGGCCGATGAGCTGGCGCGGCGGATCGCGGACCTGCCGGAGACCCTGCAGGTCACCGCCCGAGCCCACCTCACGAGGATGGGTCGGGCCTAGCCACCCCGGCTACATGGAGCCGGGGCCGCGGCTCCAGAACTGCTCCACCTCGGCCTCGCCGGAGGTCTCCACGCGGATCTCCGCGCACCCGCCGTCGATGTAGACGCGGCTGGCCATGGTCACGGCGCCGCCGTCGGCGAAGACCTCCACCGTGGAGCCGTCGACGAAGATCGACAGGGAGTCGGTGTCCCCCTCGGCCAACGCGGCGGAGGCCGCCGTGTCCCCGCTGTGGTGCGGGTTCATGGAACGATCGAGCACCAGCTGCTCACCGGAGTGGGTGATGGTGGCGGCGGGGTTGCCGGCGGCGTCGATAAGCGTCGCGGTGAGCGCGGACCCGGCGGGGATCGCGCACAACCCGGTCCACGAACGGGCGCCGTTGGACTGGCTGATGGCGTCGGGCAGCCCGGCCGGCGGGGTCTGGAAGACCAGCCCGTCCTGCAGGGTGACCACACGCGGCAGGGACAGGCAGTTCGCCCACCCCTCCTCGGTCAGCGACAGGTGGGTGGAGGGGTCATCCTGGCGGCCGGTGCCGTTGAGCAGGCCGAAGATGACGGACTGCAGGTAACGCTTCTCCGCCTTGACGGTGCCCGGGGTGACGTTGGTGTTGCGCGGGCGGGTGAAATCGTGCCCGTGGTCGATGCGGGTGAAGGGGGTCTTCACCTCGAATTCAGCGTCGCGCAGGGTACCCACGAGGTAGCCGGACACGTCGACCCCGTCCTGCTCCAGGGTGACGAGCAGGACGTCGTAGATGTGGCTGTCCACCTCGTCGCGGAGACGGATGATGCGGGGGCCGACGACGATGGCGGAGGCATCGAAACCCGGGTCACCGGCGTAGGAGAGTTCGCCGACGAAATCCCAGGAACGCCCGTCCGGGCTGGTGAGCACGACCGGGACGGGGGCGTCGCCGCTGCCGGTGACGCACAGCATGAGCCAGCCGTCGTGACCGGCGTGGCGGTCCTCGTCGGACTCCCAGTCCGGCACCACACAGGGGGAGCGGAAGCGGACGTGGTCATCGCGGTTGCTGATGACATCACCCTTGCGCTGCACCCGCACGTCCACGGCGAACTCGTCGTCGGAGACCGGGCACTCCTCGCGGAGGTCGTCGAGATGGGCGACCTGGATGGAGGTACCGGCGGCGGTGACGGACGTGAAGTACATGTCCATGCCCGCACCGGAGGCGACGACAGCGCCGGCGCGGACGGCCGTCTCCCCACCCACGGGGATGATCGGGTCATCGCAGATCTCCCAGTCGAAGGGGCCCGACTGTGAGACCGCGTGCGCCCAGCGGGCGGGTTCGGTGGGGGAGGGTCGGTACTGGTGGAACAGGTGCCACGTCTCGTCGTCGAGAAGAACTCCGGCGGGGGCGTCAAGAACCCCCGACTCCGGCGTGACGTGCAGTTCGGGTCGGTGTGAACTCACAGGGCTCCTAACGAAGGGACTGGTAGATGTCGACGGTTTCCTGCGCGATGGTGGCCCAGGAGAACTTCTCGACGGCGCGGTCACGGCCCGCGAGGCCGAACTTCTTCGCGCGCTCGCCGTCCGCGACCATGGCGTTGACCTGCGCGGCGATGTCGCGCTCGAAGGACTCGATGTCGTTGTCGTCGTAGTGGACCAGCGTGCCGGTCTCCCCGTCGACGACGACCTCGGGGATACCGCCCACATCGGAGGCGACGACGGCGGTGCCGCACGCCATGGCCTCGAGGTTGACGATGCCCAGCGGCTCGTAGATCGACGGGCAGACGAAGGCGTCGGCGGCGGTGAGGATCTCCTGGATCCGCTCGCGGTCGAGCATGTTCTGCACCCAGAAGATGCCGTCGCGCTGCGCCTGCAGCTCCTCGACCAGCGCGGTCGTGCGGGCGGCGATCTCCGGGGTGTCGGGGGCGCCGGCGCACAGCACCAGCTGCACCCCCTCGTCGAAGTGGGCGGCGGCCTTGACCAGGTGCTCCACGCCCTTCTGGCGGGTGATGCGGCCGACGAAGGCGACGATCGGGCGGTCCGGATCCACGCCCAGCTCGGTGAGCACCGAGTTGTCGTTGTCGTCGAAGGTCGGGCGCGGGGCCCAGAGTTCGGTGTCGATGCCGTTGAGGACGACGTGGACGCGGTCGGCGTCGATACGCGGGTACGCCTCGAGGATGGAGTCCTTCATGCGGGCGGAGACGGCGATGACGGCGTCGGCGTACTCCATGGCGTTGCGCTCGGACCAGGAGGAGACCTCGTATCCACCACCGAGCTGCTCACGCTTCCACGGGCGGTGCGGCTCCAGAGAGTGGGCGGTGGCGACGTGGGGGATCCCGTGCAACTTGCCGGCCAGGTGGCCGCCGAGACCGGCGTACCAGGTGTGCGAGTGGACGACATCGACGTTGTTGGCGGCCTCGGCCATACGCAGACCCGTCGACAGGGTCTTGATGGCGGCGTTGGCCTCCTCGAGAGCCGGGTCCACACCGTGGACATAGACGCCCTCCATGTCGCGGGGGGCGCCCATGCAGTGGACGTCGACCTCCGTGATCTCCCGCATGAAGCGGGTCAGTTCGGTGACGTGCACACCGGCGCCACCGTAGATCTCCGGGGGATACTCTCTGGTCATCATTCCGACTCTCATACGTCCCAAGCGTAGCGACGCCCCGCTGCCCGTGCAGGGGGTATCGGGGGTGGGCAGGCCCATAGGGGGGAGGGAATGGGGACTGAATGTCATCTTCCCCGGCAAAACTGTGCTCAACGACCTAGATTGGGGGATGTGAAGACTCAGCCGAACGTACTCGCCATTGTCCTTGCCGGCGGCGAAGGCAAGCGCCTTTTCCCGCTCACCGAAGACCGCGCCAAGCCTGCGGTTCCCTTCGGCGGCAGCTACCGACTCATCGACTTCGTCCTGTCGAACCTGGTCAACGCCGGATACCTCAAGATCGCGGTGCTGACCCAGTACAAGTCGCACTCGCTCGACCGCCACATCTCCCAGGCATGGTCGCTGCATGGTCCGGTCTCCCAGTACATCGCCTCCGTGCCCGCCCAGCAGCGCCGCGGTAAGCGCTGGTTCACCGGCTCCGCCGACGCCATCGTCCAGTCGATCAACCTCATCTACGACGAGAAGCCCGACTACGTCATCGTCTTCGGCGCCGACCACGTCTACCGCATGGACCCGTCCCAGATGGTCGAGGAGCACATCGCCTCGGGCAAGGGCTGCTCCGTCGCCGGTATCCGCGTCCCGCGCCACGAGGCCACCGCCTTCGGCTGCATCCAGTCCGACGAGGACGGCAACATCACCGAGTTCCTGGAGAAGCCGGCCGACCCGCCGTCCACCCCGGACGACCCGGACGTCACCTACGCCTCCATGGGCAACTACGTGTTCACCACGGACGCCCTCATCAAGGCGCTTCTCGACGACGAGAAGAACGACGACTCCGACCACGACATGGGCGGCGACATCATCCCCTACTTCGTCGACAAGGGTGACGCCCACGTCTACGACTTCATGGGCAACGAGGTCCCCGGCGCCACCGAGCGCGACCAGGGCTACTGGCGCGACGTCGGTACCGTCGACGCCTTCTACGAGGCCCACATGGACCTCATCTCCGTTCACCCGGTGTTCAACCTCTACAACAACCGGTGGCCGATCCACTCCACCGAGGGCGAGAACTTCCCGCCGGCGAAGTTCACCCAGGGCGGCATCGCCCAGTCCTCCATGGTCGCACCGGGTTCGATCATCTCCGGCGGCACCGTCCGCAACTCGGTCCTCGCCGGTGACGTCCACGTCGCCGAGGGAGCCACCGTCGAGGGATCCGTCCTCATGCCGGGCGTGCGCATCGGCCGCGGTGCCGTCGTCCGCCACGCCATCCTGGACAAGAACGTCTACGTCCGCGAGGGCGAGATCATCGGCGTCGATCGCGCCCGCGATGAGGCACGCTTCAAGATCTCCGCCGGCGGCGTCGTCGTCGTGGGCAAGAACGAGGTCGTCTAAACCCCTTGAGGTCAACGGGCCGCGGGCAGTCAGCTGAGTGACTGCCCTCGGCCCGTTGTTCTTAGCGCTTGGTGATCAGCGTCAGTCCTGCGCCCAGGGGCAGACGGGTGACCAGCGCGCCCTCCAGGGAGCGGGCCAGTTCATCGGCCTCGCGGGCGGCCAGGGTGGCGCGGTCGCGGCGGGATTCGTCGGCGAGGGTGGCGTCGAGAAGCGCATCGGCGAGCACCAGGGTGCCGCCGGGGGTCAGCAGCGGCCATCCGGCCTCGATGACCGCGGGGAGTTCGACGGGGGAGACCTCGGCGTAGACGAGCTGGTAGGACTCGCCGGCGAGGCGGCCCATGACATCCAGCGGGCGGGACGGCAGGAAACGCACGCGGGACTGCGCGTAACCGGCCTCGCGGAACGTGGAACGCGCCTGTGCCTGGTGCTCGACCTCCGGGTCGATGCAGGTCAGCGTGCCCTTATCGCCGAGACCCCGGAGGATGTAGAGGCCGACGACCCCCGCGGCGGGGGTGACGGCGACGGCGCCGGTCGACTTCGCGGCTCCCGCTGCGGCCGCGAGGGTGGCCAGGAGTTGTCCGGTCATCTCGTCGGGCACGGTGAGGCCGAATTCCTCGGCGTCGCGGCGGGCGTCGATAAGCGCCTCGGGGATGTCCGTGGTGGATTCGATGTAGGAACGCAGAGCGTCATAAGCCGTGTCAGTCACAGCAACCAGTGTAGGTCGCGCGGCGTGTCCGAGGGGTCAACCCACCAGGAGTGTGAGTAGTGTGGCAGATGGGACACGAGTGTGGTCTTCACAGACATTTGCCAGACCCCTGTGTAGAGATACGCAGTGCGGTGCGGCAGAATTGAGCGCATGACGCGCATCCATGACGACGCCCACACCCAGGACGCCGCCCTGCTCGCCGCAGAGGATCTCACCGGCACCGCCGCCTTCGACGCCGGGCAGGGGGACATGCCCAGCTGGGGCGAACTCGTGGCTGAACACGCCGACAGCGTCTACCGTCTGGCATTCCGCCTCTCCGGTAATCCGCACGACGCGGAGGACCTGACGCAGGAGACCTTCATGCGCGTGTTCCGCTCCATCCGGCACTACCAGCCGGGCACCTTCGAGGGCTGGCTGCACCGCATCACCACCAATCTCTTCCTGGACATGGTGCGCCACCGCAACAAGATCCGCATGGAGGCACTCCCGGAGGATTACGAGCGTGTCCCCGGCACCGACATGACCCCGGAGCAGGCCTACAGTGTGGCCAACCTCGACCCGGCACTCCAGGATGCGCTCGACCAGCTCAGCCCGGACTTCCGTGTCGCCGTGGTCCTGTGTGACGTGGTCGGCATGTCCTACGACGAGATCGCCGACACCCTCGGTGTGAAGATGGGCACCGTCCGCTCCCGTATCCACCGTGGTCGTACCCAGCTCCGCGCGAGCCTCGAGGCCGCTGCCGCCCAGGACGAGGACGCGAAGCTTCTCCTGCGCACCCGCTAGACCTTTCACCGGTATTCTTGGCGGCACGTACGTGAGAGGAGGTCGAACGCACGCCATGATGCGCCCCAACATGCCACGCATCCCGCGGCCCAGCGCCGCGAAACGACGCCCCCGTCGCCGCGAATTCGCCTCTGTCGAACACTTGAGTCCTGAGGCGGTCGCGGCTTTCGTCGATGACGAACTGTCCGACACCGCCTGCCACCGGGCCCGCGTCCACCTCGTGCACTGCGCGGAATGCCGCGCCGAGATCGAACGGCAGAGAGGTGCCTCCGAATGGCTGCGCGGCTCCAACATCGGCGAGGACGTTCGTGCCCCGCATGAACTTCTCGCCCGCCTGGCCGGGATCGCCAGCTCCCCGCAGCGTGCCGGACCCGACGCGGAATCCACCCCCACCCCGGTTCCCGAGGGCCTCATGGACAAGATGGAGATGATCCTGCGGGCCGTCAGGCGTAACCAGGGACAGTAGTTGGGCGGGGCCCGCCCGGTGGGACTAAGGTGGACATGTGTTTTCGAGTATTGGTTGGGTCGAGATCGGTGTGCTGCTGGTCGTGGCGCTCATCGTCGTCGGTCCGGAGCGTCTGCCCGGGCTGATCGAGGATGTCCGGGCCGCCATTTTCGCCGCCCGCCGTGCGATCAACAACGCCAAGAAAGAGCTCAACGGAGAATTCGGTCCCGAGTTCGACGACCTGCGCAAGCCCCTCGAGCAGGTCTCGGAGTACACGCGGCTGGGTCCGCGCGGGGCCATCGCGAAGGCGTTGTTCGACGGGGATGACTCCGCCCTCGACGACTTCGACCCCCAGAAGATCATGCGGGACGATCCCCGCGACACCCCGGACGCCCGCCAGCGCACCCCGCGCCCGCAGCCCTCGCAGCAGCAGGCCCGGCAGGCTCAGCAGCCGCCTCAGAACCCGGAGAACAAGGGTGACTACGGTACCGGCGGCGGGTTCTCCTGGGCGGACATCACATAGAGCAGCAAAACGTACCGCGAAGGCCCCTCACCGATCACGGCGAGGGGCCTTCGCGGTACGACATGCTGCAGCGTCAGCGGTTGACACCCAGCCCGAGGGACTTACCGGCCAGGGAATCGCGGCGCTTGAGCAGTTTCTCGGCGATCTCGCCGACGGCGCGCCCGGCGGGGGACTCCGGCTCGGAGACGGCGATGGGGTTACCGTCATCGCCGTGGACCCGCAGGGCCGGGTCCAGCGGGATCTGGCCGAGCAGCGGCACCTTGCCACCGGTGAGCACGGAAAGCCGATCGGCGACCTGCTGCCCGCCGCCGGAGCCGAAGACGTCGAGGGTGGAGCCGTCGGGAAGCACCATCGCAGCCATGTTCTCGATGACCCCGGCCACCCTCTGGCGGGTCTGCTGGGTGATGGAGCCGGCGCGCTCGGCGACCTCGGCGGCCGCGGCCTGCGGGGTGGTGACGATGAGCAGCTCCGCGTTGGGCACCAGCTGCGCCACGGAGATGGCGACGTCACCGGTACCGGGCGGCAGATCCATGAACAGGAAGTCCAGGTCACCCCAGAAAACGTCGGCGAGGAACTGCTGGATCGCGCGGTGGAGCATCGGGCCGCGCCACACCACGGGGGCGTTGCCGTCGACGAAGTGGCCGATGGAGATGAGCTTCACGCCGTGGGCGATCGGCGGCATGATCATGTCGTCGACGGCGGTGGGGCGCTGCTCGGATCCGAGCAGGCCGGGCACGGAGTGGCCGTAGATGTCGGCGTCGAGGACACCGACCTTGAAGCCGCGGGCGGCCAGGGCCACGGCGAGGTTGACGGTCATGGAGGACTTGCCCACCCCGCCCTTGCCGGAGGCCACCGCGTAGACGCGGGTGGTCGAATCGGGCTGGGCGAAGGGGATCGTCGGCTCCTCGACGCCGCCGCGCAGGGACATGCGCAGCTCGCGGCGCTGCTCGTCGCTCATGACGTCGGTGGTGACCGTGACGGCGCCGACACCCTCGATCTCCTCGACGGCGGCCTGCGCGTTGGAGGTGATGGTGGACTTCATCGGGCAGCCGGCGATGGTGAGGTACAGGACGACATCGACGTCGGCGTCGGTGATGGTGATCGACTTGACCATCCCCAGCTCGGTGAGGGGCTTGCCGATTTCAGGATCCTCTACGCGGGACAGCGCGCTGCGGACAGCGGATTCGGTGATAGCAGACATGACAGCATCCATCGTAGTAAGTCAGCGTTCGGCGTCGTCCGCCAGGTCACCCTGGGTCGGCTCCGTGAGGTCCTCGTGGGAGTCGGCGACATCGGCGGAGACGTCGTCGAGCTTGGCTTCGAGGCGTTCGAGCACGCTGCGCAGGTCCTCGAGTTCACCGCGCAGGTAGTCGCGGGAGACCATGTCGCCGACGGCCAGGCGCACGCCGGCGAGTTCGCGGGCGAGGAACTCGGTGTCCGCCTTCGTCTGTTCGGCACGGCGCCGGTCGGCGGAGACGGTCACCTTGTCGCGGTCCTCCTGCCTGTTCTGCGCCAGCAGAATGAGCGGGGCGGCGTAGGCAGCCTGCGTGGAGAAGGCGAGGTTGAGCAGGATGAACGGGTAGGGGTCCCATTTCCAGATGAACCAGCCGCCGGCGTTGAGCGCGATCCACACGATGACGATGACGGTCTGCCACATGAGGTACTGGCCGGTACCGAAGAAGCGGGCGACTTTCTCGGCGCCGGCGCCGACTGCGTCGTCGTCGATACGCAGGGTACGTCGCCGTCCGGCGACGGGGGTATCCAGGAAATCAGCCACGGGTCACCGTCTTTCGCTTATCGACGCCAGGGCCGGGACGCAGCCCCTCAGAACGCCAGTCCTCCGGCAGCAGGTGGTCGAGGAGGTCATCGACCGCCACCGCACCGAGGAGGTGGTTGGCCTCGTCGAGGACGGGTCCGCACACCAGGTTATAGGTGGCGAAGTAACGGGCGGCGGTCTCCTGGTCATCATCCGCGTACAAGGGCGGAAGATCCGGGTCGAGGATGCCGGAGACCAGCGACGAGGGTGGCTCCCGCAGCAGCTTCTGCAGGTGCACGCACCCGAGGTAGTGGCCGGTGGGTGTGGCGGTGGGAGGCCGGACGACGAAGACCATCGACGCCAGGGAGGTCGGCAGATCAGGGTTGCGCGCCAGGGCGAGAGCCTCGGCGACGGTCGTCTGCGGGGTGAGGATGAGCGGCTCCGGGGTCATGAGCGCACCGACGGTGTCGGGGGAGAAGCTCATGAGTCGACGGACCGGCGCGGACTCCTCCGGATCCATGAGTTCGAGGAGGACCTCGGCCTTGTCGTCGGGAAGCTCCTGGAGAATGTCGGCGGCGTCATCCGGGTCCATCTCCTCGAGCACGTCCGCCGCACGCTCGATGTCGAGTGTCTCCAGCAGCTCCGCCTGGTGGTCCTCGGGCATCTCCTGGAGGATGTCGGCCAGGCGCTCATCATCGAGCTCGTTGGCCAGCTGGTGGCGTTCGGCGCTGGGCATCTCGTGGAGAATGTTCGCCACGTCCGCGGGACGCATCTGATCGAAGTCGGCGAGCTTCTCGGCCATGGCGTCGGCCTCGCCCGCACCGCCGGCCGAGAGGCCGTGGACATGGGAGAAGGTCGGGGTGTAAAGGCTGGGGGAGCGACCGAACTTGGGCCGGGCGCCGAAGACGGCCACCTTGGAGATCACCCAGTCGCGGGAACGGGTGCGTTCCAGTTCCACGTCGGCGATCTCCACCGCCTTGCCGTGCAGCTGCTCGAGCTCCGGGTCATCGGTGTGCACCTTCGCGCCCACCAGATCCCCCATGACGGTGAGCTCGCCGGAACGGGCCTGGAAGGCACGCATGGACACCGAGCCGGTGGCCAGGGTGATGTCACCGGGTTCGATGGCGGCGATTCGCAGCATGGGCACGAAGATGCGCCGCCTGTTGACCAGCTCGACCACCACGCCCAGGGCGCGGGAACTGCCGGCCGAACGGATGGTGACCACGACGTCGCGGACACGGCCGATGGGGTCGAGGTCGGGGCCACGGACCTGCAGGCCGATGAGACGGCCCGCGTACACACGGGTGACAACACTCATGGGTCCAATCCTAGACCGGAACCAATCGGGCCCCCGAACCGTTGTCATTGTATGAGTTCTGAGTTGCGCCCCCGTCCGAGCGGCTGGCCGGTCGGCAGTTTTGATTCTTACAGTGATGCACAGGCGGCTGTCGACAAGCTCTCGGACCTGCAGTTCCCCGTCAAGGAGCTGACCATCGTCGGTGTGGATCTCATGGAGGTCGAACGGGTCAGTGGCCGCCTGACCTGGCCGCGAGTGCTCGGCGGGGGTGCCGTTTCCGGGGCCTGGATCGGCCTGTTCTTCGGCCTGCTGTTCACCTTCCTGGGCGAGGGGATCGCCGCCCCGCTCACCCTGGGCCTGATCATGGGCCTGGTGTTCGGCGTCGTCTCCGCCGCCGTGCCCTACGCCCTGTCGGCCGGGCGCCGGGACTTCACCTCCCGCACCGAGATCGTCGCCGGGCGCTACGACATCCTCTGCGACCCGGCCCGCGCCACCGAGGCACGCGACATCATCGCCCGCTCGGGCCTGGCGCGCCAGGCGCGGATCGAGGGGTAGAATCCTCCGGCATGAGCCGTCCTCTCCGCCGTTGCGCCCTCGCCCTCACCCTCGTGGGGGCGGTGACGCTGGCCGGATGCTCCGACGCCGAGCCGAGTCGTATCCCGGACGGTGACCACACGCGGCCGGTGGTCATCTCCGTCAGCCCCAACTCCCCCGAACAGGTCATCCTCGGGGAGATCTACCTGCAGACCCTGCAGAAGCAGAACCGGGAGGTCATCCTCGACGTCGGCGCCTTCAGCGGCCAGCGCACCCGGCTCGACCGCCTCCAGGAGAGGTCGACCGACTTCGTCATCGGATGCACGGGCATGTACCTGAGCAATCTCGACACCCCCCGGGCAGAGGAGCTGTTCGAGGAGATCGAGCGCGGCGAGATCGAGGACCCCGCCGACGCCACCTACCGCGAGTACATGGGCGCCCTCAACGGCAGGTTCACCTCCCCGGATCCGTCCTCGGCGCAGGGATGCGCGGAGATCGTCGCCCGGGAGGGGATGCCGGAACTGCCGCAGAACATCGTCCCCACCTTCAGCCGGGACCTGTTCAACAGGCAGGAGCTCAAGGCCATCACCGATGTGACGCGCTTTCTCACCACCGAGGAAATCGCCATGCTCATCGAGGAATCGCAGTCCACTTCCTCGGCGGCGACGGCGGTGGAGGCGTGGCTGCCGATCTGACGCGGCGTCGATAAGCATGCAGACAGGGCCTGCCCCCGGGGTGGGGGCAGGCCCTGTCGTGGCCGTGAACTGACTTACTTGGCGAAGGCCTCGTCGATCAGCTGGGCCTGCTCGAGCTGGTGGACCTTGGACACACCGGTCGAGGTGGAGGACTGCGCACGACGCGAGATGCGACGCATCTCCGGCATGTCCGGGATGAGGTTACGCAGGTGCTCGTTGTAGAACGGCCACGGACCCTGGTTGGCCGGCTCATCCTGGACGAAGCGGATCTCCTCGGCGTTCGGGTAGTTGTTGAACGCATCCGACAGACGGTTGAACGGGATCGGGTGCAGCATCTCGATGCGCACGATCGCGACGTCGTCCCGCTTGTCCTTCTTCCGACGCTTCTCCAGCTCGTAGTACACCTTGCCGGAGCACAGCAGGATGGTCGTCACCTTGTCGGCGTCGCCGATGACGTTGTTGTCGCGGTCGACCAGGTTCGGATCATCGATGACGGAGGCGAACGAGGTGACCTCGGTGAAGTCCTCGACGGACGAGGCGGCGTCCTTGAGGCGCAGCATCGACTTCGGGGCGAAGACCACCAGCGGGCGACGCATGGAACCCAGTGCGTGGCGACGCAGCAGGTGGAAGTGGTTCGCCGGGGTCGACGGCTGGGCCACGGTCATGGAACCCTCGGCGCACAGCTGCAGGAAGCGCTCGATGCGGGCGGAGGAGTGGTCCGGGCCCTGACCCTCGTAGCCGTGCGGCAGGAGGAGGATGATGCCGGACATCTGGCCCCACTTGGCCTCACCGGAGGAGACGTACTCGTCGATGATGGTCTGCGCACCGTTGGCGAAGTCACCGAACTGGGCCTCCCAGGCGACGACGGCATCCTGGTTGCCCACGGTGTAGCCGTACTCGAAGCCCATGCCCGCGAACTCCGTGAGGGCGGAGTTGTACACGAGGAACTTGCCGCCGTTGCCCTTCTCCTGGGCGAGGTCGTTGATCGGGTTGTACTCGTTGCCGTTGCGCGGGTCGATCGGGATCGCGTGACGCTGGGTGAAGGTACCGCGGCGGGAATCCTCACCGGCCAGGCGCACGAGGCGACCGGAGTTGGCCAGGGAGGAGAAGGCGATGAGCTCGCCCCAGCCCCAGTCGATGCCACCCTCCTTGACGGACTCGGCGCGACGCTTGGCCACCGGTGCCACACGCGGGTGGAACTCGAAGTCGTCCGGACCGTTGGCGTAGGCCTGGCCGATCTCGACGAGCTCCTCGCGGGTGATGGAGGTGTCCAGGCCGCGGGTGAGCTCCTGGGAACCGGTGATGCCGGTCTGCTCCTGCGGGCCGGCCTTCTCGGCCTCCTTGACCTCGTTGAAGACGGACTCCATCTGGTCGTGGAAGTCACGTGCGGCGATCTCGGCGTCCTCGGCGGACAGGTCACCACGACCGACGAGATCGTCGGTGTAGCGGGCACGGACCGACTTGCGGTCGGCGATGAGGTCGTACATGAGCGGCTGGGTCATGGACGGATCGTCGGCCTCGTTGTGACCGCGGCGGCGGTAGCAGATGAGGTCGATGAAGACGTCCTTGCCGAAGCGGCGGCGGTACTCGGTGGCCAGCTGGCCGACCCACACGACTGCCTCCGGGTCATCGCCGTTGACGTGGAAGACCGGGCAGTCGAAGCCCTTGGCCACGTCGGTGGAGTAGTGGGTGGAGCGGGAGGAGTCCGGGGTGGTGGTGAAGCCGATCTGGTTGTTCACCACGATGTGGACGGTGCCGCCGACGGTGTAACCGCGCAGGCCGTAGAGGTTGATGGTCTCCTGGACGATGCCCAGGCCGGCGAAGGAGGCGTCACCGTGGAGCATGAGCGGCATGACGGTGAAGCCGTCCTCGCCCTTGTCCAGCAGGTCCTGCTTGGCGCGGGCGATACCCACCATGACCGGGTTGACGGCCTCGAGGTGGGAGGGGTTGGCGGTGAGGGAGACCTTGATCTCGCCGTCGCCGAACATCTGGATGTGGTTGCCCTCGGAGCCGAGGTGGTACTTCACGTCACCGGAGCCGCCGATCTGGCCCTGGGTGATGTTGCCCTCGAACTCGTTGAAGATCATCGCCAGGGACTTGCCGACGATGTTGAACAGCACGTTGAGGCGACCACGGTGCGGCATGCCGATGACGACCTCGTCGAGGCCCTG
>NZ_JAUNRW010000146.1 GCF_030535495.1 Corynebacterium sp. | reverse complement strand
CGGACGAAGGCGGCGCCGACGATGTCGAGGGCACAGGTCTCGGAGGCGACGACCCAGCCGCGGTCGAGGCGGCCGAGGACCAGCGGGCGCACGCCATGCGGGTCACGGGCGGCATAGAGGGTCTTGCCGTCGGTGAAGGTGAGGCAGAAGGCGCCCTTGAGCTTGGGCAGAAGCTGCTGGGCGGAGTCGAAGACGGTGACCCCGTCCCGGACGGCGTCGGCCAGCAGGGCGGTGATGACGGAGGTGTCCGAGCACGCCTCCTCGGTGTTGCCGGCGAACTCGCCCATCCCGCGGTCGACGGCCTCGCGGCGCAGCTCGATCGGGTTGACCAGGTTGCCGTTGTGCCCGAGGGCGACGTCGGTGCCGTCGGGGGAGGTGCGGAACATCGGCTGGACGTTCTCCCACTTCTTGCCACCGGCGGTGGAGTAGCGGGTGTGCCCCAGGGCGATGTCACCGTGCAGGGAGCTGAGGATGGATTCGTCGAAGACCTGGGACACCAGCCCCATGTCCTTGAACACGACGATGCGTTCGCCGTCGCCGACCGCGATACCGGCGGCCTCCTGGCCGCGGTGCTGCAGGGCGAACAGTCCGAAGTAGGTCAGTTTGGCGACTTCCTCGCCGGGGGCCCAGACACCGAAGACACCGCACTCCTCGCGCGGTTCGGTCTCGCCGCGGTCATCCAGCGGGGCGAGAGGGGCAGAATCGGTCCGGGAACGGTCCTTAATTACCACGTGCACCACTGTAGTCTGTTAGCCGGTCACAGACTAATGACCGGCAGGAGTTCTCCCACCTCGCCCACCCGCGGCCCGGAGGCGTCGACGAGGCCGCGGGTAATGGCGGCGTCGAGGTGCAACTCGCCGACGGCCAACTGCAGCCAGGTCAGTGGGTCGGTCTCGAAGACGTTCGGCGGGGTGCCGCGGGTATGGGCGGGGCCGTCGATGCACTGGACGGCGACAAACGGTGGCACGCGCACCTCGACGGACTTGCCGGGCGCGTGCGCGGCCAGGGCGCGGGCGGTGGTGCGGACGGCGGCGGCGAGGGCGGCGCGCGGCGGCTTATCGACGCCCACCGGGTCCCTCACCCACTCCAGAACTTCGCAAGGCAGCATAGATCGAGTCTAGTAAGGTAACACCGAACACCACTACAGTTCGCTCAGAGAAAGCTTGTCCGCATGCCGAACACACTGAAGTCCCCGAAGGTCACCCTCCGTTTCCTCGCCGCACCCACCGACGTGCTCATGGCCGGAAACCAGGGGGTCAGTGGCGGTCGCGTCCTGGAGTGGATCGACAAGGCGGCCTACGCCTGCGCCGTCCAGTGGTCCGCGACGTACTGTGTTACCGCCTACGTCGGCCACATCCACTTCACCCGCCCCATCCCCTCCGGGCACATGGTGGAGGTGCGCTCCCGTATCGCCATGACGGGCCGGTCGTCCATGCACATCGTCAACGAGGTCTTCTCCGCCGACCCGCGGGAGGGCAAGTTCACCCGCGCCTGCGACTGCCTGGTCATCTTCGTGGCCAAGGACACCGCCACCGGCAAGACCCAGCCCGTGCCGGAGTTCGTTCCGGAGAACGACGAGGAACGCCGCGTGCTCGATGCCGCCCTCACCCGCGTCGATCTGCGCAAGGCCATCGAGACGGAGATGGAGCAGCAGACCTACGACGGCCCCTCCGAGGCCCCGCGCCTCATCCACCGCTTCCTGGCTAAGCCGACCGACATCAACTGGGGCGGCAAGGTCCACGGCGGCACCGCCATGGAGTGGATCGACGAGGCCGGCGCCGCCTGCACCATGGAATGGTCCGGGGAGCACACCGTGGCCGTCTACGCCGGCGGCATCCGCTTCTACCGCCCCATCGCCATCGGCGACCTCATCGAGGTCGACGCCCGCATGGTCCGCACCGACTCCCGCTCCATGCAGATGTCCGTCCACGTGCGCTCCGGCAACCCGCGCGGGGGCCGCGAGAACCTGCAGACCGCCATCCACGCCACCGTGACCTACCTGGCCATGGACGCCGACGGCAATGCCCTGCCCGCCCGCCAGTTCACCCCGCGCACCACCGAGGATGTCCGCCTGGCCGAGCACGCCAAGACCCTGCGCAAGCTGCGCTCCGAGTACGCCCCGACGCCGCTGGTCCCGCTGACGACGCCGTACCACATCGACTAGGAACGCTGGCCCGGCCGCGGGCCTGCCTCAGACCACCACCATCCACACCGCCACGTGATGCACGGCGGCGGCCACCACGGTCGCCGCGTGGAAGAACTCGTGGTAGCCGAGGACCCGCGCCTGCCGGCCCGGCCACCGGAAGCCGTAGATCAGCGCGCCGAGGGAATAGATCAACCCGCCAGCACCCAACAGCCACACCACCACCGGGTCGGCGGACACCCACAGTGTCGGGATGAGCGGCACGATGAGCCAGCCGAGGCCCAGGTAGACCACGACGTCCAACCAACGGGGATGCTCGATCCACACCAGGCTGAGCACGATGCCCGCCGCACCGCCCGCCCAGGCCAGCCCCAGCATCCAGGCCGCCGGGCCGGGCGGCAGTGCGATGAGGCACAGCGGGGTGTAGGTGGCGGCGATGAAGAAGGCGATGGTGGCGTGGTCGGCGCGTCGCCACCAGGCCACCGTGCGTGCCGAGCGCCAGCGACCCAGGTGATACGCGGCGGAGACCCCGAAGAGCAGGACGACACCCACCGCATAGACGCCGACACCCAGGACCTGCCACCACGGCAACGTCATCGCCGCATAGGTCGCCAGAACCGTGCCTGAGACGACGGAGGCCACGGCGGCGCCCAGGTGGATCCACCCCCGCGTCACGGGCCGGGGTCCGCGGTCGAATACCTCGCGGGTGAGTGTGAGAGTGGCGGACACGGAGCACCTTCCCTTCCGTAGGTTACGGTTTCGTAGGTAAGGGCTACAGTACCCGATGCGGCGGCGAATGCGGGGCCCCCACCGGGAAGCGGCAGACCGCAGGCCCCGTTCCCGACGCGGGAGCGGGGCCTGCGGTGGTCAGGTAAATCGGACCAGCTACTCGACGACCGAGTTCGCACCCACCGCGTGACCGAACAGGTCCGGCAGGGTGGCCTTCCAGGCGTCCTTGAGCTCGTCGATGTTCACTGCGACCGAACCGAGGTTGAGATCACGGCCGTCGGTGGTCTCACCGACGCGGACAGCCGGCACACCGAACTCCGCGGCGCGCTCGAGCACCCCGTCGACCCGGTCGGCGGTGGTGGCCACCAGCACGCGGGAGGCGGACTCGGAGAACAGCGCCACGAACTCGTCCTCGTGGACGGCCGCCAGGTCGAGCGAGACACCGCCGTCATAGCGGAAGGCCATCTCGGCGACCGTCTGCGCCAGTCCACCCTCAGAGAGGTCGTGGGCGGCGGTGAGCAGCGCGTTGCCGTGGAAGAACTCGGCGAGGCGCTCCTCGTCAGCAAGGTCGACCTGCGGGGGCAGGCCGCTCAGACCGCCGCCGGAGATCTGCTGCCAGATGGAGCCGCCGAACTCATCCCGGGTCTCACCGAGGAGGATGAGCACCTCCGGCTCGTTGACGGAACCGAGGTCGTGGCCGATGGCGTCGTTGACGTCCTCGATGACACCGAGGACACCGACGACCGGGGTCGGCAGGATCGGGGTGTCACCGGTCTGGTTGTAGAAGGAGACGTTGCCGCCGGAGACCGGGATACCCAGCTCCTTGGCGCCGTCGGCCAGGCCGTGGACGGCCTCGCGGAACTGCCACATGACGTCCGGGTTCTCCGGGGAACCGAAGTTGAGGCAGTTGGTCACGGCCACCGGGCGGGCGCCGGTGACGGCGACGTTGCGGTAGGCCTCGGCCAGGGCCAGGCGGGCGCCGGTGCGCGGGTCGAGCTTGGTGTAACGGCCCGAGGCGTCGGCCGAGACGGCGACACCACGGTTGTTCTCCTCGTTGATGCGCAGCACACCGGCGTCGGAGTACTTGGCCTTGACGGTGTTGCCGCGCACGTAGCGGTCGTACTGCTCGGTGATGAAGTCACGCGAGCACAGCGCCGGGGAGGAGACCATGTCGAACAATGCCTGCTTGAGGTCCGCCGGACGCTCGACCGGGGTGTAGCTCTGCAGCTCGTCCTGCCACTGCGGGCGGGCGAAGGGGCGCTCGTAGACGGGGCCTTCGTCGATGGTGGACGGCGGGGCGTCGATGACGGTCTCGCCGTTGTGGACGACGACGTAGCGGTCCTTCTCGTCGGTGACCTCACCGATCTCGGCGCAGATGACGTCCCACTTGGCGCAGATGGCCTGGAACTTCTCCACGTTCTCCGGGGTCACCACGGCGCACATGCGCTCCTGGGACTCGGAGGCGAGGATCTCGGC
>NZ_JAUNRW010000145.1:1620-4402 GCF_030535495.1 Corynebacterium sp. | reverse complement strand
CTGGGGGCCACCGCCGTGTACGTCACCCACGACCAGTCGGAGGCCATGGCCATGAGCGACCTGGTCGTGGTGATGAACGCCGGGCGCATCGAGCAGGTCGCCTCCCCCACGGAGCTGTACCGCCGACCCGCCTCCCGCTTCGTCGCGGGGTTCGTCGGCCGGGCCAACCTCATCGACGTCGAGGTGGCCAGCGTGGATGTCGACGGCGCACGCATCAGAGCCTTCGGGCAGGAGCTGACGGTCCCCGCCCACCCGGACCTGGGGGACCGTGACTTCCCGGCAGTTCTTCTGGTGCGTCCGGAACAGCTGGAACTCACCCCGCTCGAGACGGGTGCCGCTGACGACTCCACCGCGACCGTCATCGTCTCCGCCTTCATGGGCGAGCGCATCGACTACGAACTCGACTGGCAGGGGCAGAGGCTGCTGGCCAGCCTGGCCAACCCGGAGGAATCCGACGTCTACCCGGAGGGCACGCGCGTGCGCCTGTCGACGGCAGGTTCCCGTGCCTGGGTGCTCCCCGCCGACGAGGAGCGCGCGTAGGACGGACGCCGGGCCTACTTCTTCTTCGCGTAGTACCGGCCCATGAACTCGGTGCGGTACTCCTCGAAGTAGCCGCCGTCGATGGACTCACGGATGTTGTCCACCAGGCGGATCATGAAGCTCAGGTTGTGGATGGTGCACAGGGTCATGCCGAGGAACTCGTTCGCCTTGAACAGGTGACGCAGGTAGGCGCGGGAGTAGTTCTCGGAGACGTAGCCGCCGAACTCCTCGTCGATTCCCCGGAAGTCCCGCTTGAAACCGGCGTTGACCAGGTTGAGGCGCCCGTCGAGGGTGTACACGCCACCCCGGCGCGCCAGACGGGTGGGCGCCACACAGTCGAAGGTGTCGGCGCCGGCCTCGACGGCGGTGAAGATGTCGTCCGGCTCGGAGATCCCCAGCAGGTGGCGCGGCTTGTCCACGGGCAACTCGTCGCAGACCCAGCCCACGATCGTGCCCAGATTCTCCTTCTCCAGCGCACCACCGATGCCGTAGCCACCGAATCCGCGCTGGCCGGTGGCGACACTGGCCTCGGACAGTGCCACCAGGTCGCGGGTCGCCTGGCGGCGCAGGTCCTCGTACTGGGCGCCCTGGATGACCCCCCACAGGGACTGCAGGGGCTTGTCCGCCCGCAGCTGTGTCTGGCGATTGTGCTCGTCGATGCAGCGCGCCGCCCAGCGGTGGGTGCGCTCCACGGAGGACTCCTGGTAGGAGCGGGTGTCCATGAGGGTGGTCAGCTCGTCGAAGGCGAAGATGATGTCCGCGCCGAGCTGGTGCTGGATCTGCATGGAGATCTCCGGGGTGAAGCGGTGGCGGGAGCCGTCGATGAAACTGACGAAGTTCACCCCCTCCTCATCGACCCGGGCCAGATTCTTCTTCTCTCTGCCCCAGTCCTGGCCGTCCTTCTGCTCCATGGTCAGGGTCTTCTGGAATCCCACGCCCTGGCTCATCACCTGGAAGCCGCCGGAGTCGGTGTAGGTGGGGCCCGACCAGTTCTCGAAGCGCCCCACTCCGCCGGCCTCATCGACGATGTCGGCACCCGGCTGCAGGTAGAGGTGGTAGGCGTTCGACAGGATCGCCTGCGCACCCGTCTGCGTGATCTGCTCCGGCGTGAGGGTTTTCACCGTGGCCTTGGTGGCCACCGGGATGAACGCCGGTGTCCGGATGTCACCGTGCGGGGTGTGGATGGTGCCGGTACGCCCGTGGCGGCCGGGGCCGGGCTCCAGCTCGGTGCCCAGTGTGAATGACAGATCCGTCATGAGGTGACCTTCTCCATTTCCTTGCGGTGCGACTGTTGCGCGGCGTGCCGCTCCTCCCACTCCTTCTCCAGGGCGGTGCCCTCGATGTCCATGCGGGGGATGAGGCGGTTGAGCCAGCGGGGGATCCACCAGGTGGCGTTGCCCATGAGGAACATCGTGGCCGGCACCAGCGCCATGCGGACGAAGAAGGCGTCGAAGAAGACACCCACGCCGAGGGCGAAGCCGAAGATCTGGATGAACGGCAGCGGCTGGTCGATGAACGCGATGAACACGGCGATCATGATGAGCGCGGCGGCGGTGACCACGCGGGCGCCGCGGGTGAAGCCGACGATGGTGGATTCCTCGACGGCGTTGAGCTTGGAGATCGCCCGCGGGGTGTCCGGGTCCGGGTTCTCGTGGGATTTCACCCGCAGGTTGATGTAGTGCTCGCGCATGCGCGTGACCAGGAAGACCTGGTAGTCCATCGCCAGGCCGAAGGTGACGCCGATGAGGAAGATCGGCATGAAGGAAATGAGCGGCGCCGGGGTGTTCACGAGGTCCCACAGGCCCTCCTGCCACACGAGCACCGTCATGCCGAAGGCCGCGCCGACCGAGAGCAGGAAGCCCAGTCCCGCCACGAGCGGGACCATGACGGAGCGGAACACGCCGAGCAGCAGGAAGATCGCCAGGCCGACGACGATGCCCAGATACAGCGGCATGGCCCCGGAGAGGCGTTCGGTGATGTCCATCTGTACGGCGGTCAGGCCCGTCAGGCCGATGTCCGCGCCCGTGGCGTCGGCGATCTGTTCCCCCTGCTCACGCAGCGCATGGGAGACCTGGATGGTGTACTGGTCGTCCGGTCCCGTGAACGGCGTGACCATGATCTGGGCGGCGTTGGTGTCGGGGTTCATGCCGACGAGCTGGGCGTGCTTGACCCCTCCGACGTTCTTCAGCTGTCCCACGGTGTAGAGGAAGGAGCTGGTCACCGCCGCATCCTGGCGGTCCAC
>NZ_JAUNRW010000145.1:0-1520 GCF_030535495.1 Corynebacterium sp. | reverse complement strand
CCTGGGCCTGCACCAGCGGTGCCAGGGCCGGGGCATCGGGGTTGACCTCGTCCGCGTCGACGATGACGAGGAAGGGCGCGTTGACACCCTCGCCGAAGCCCTCGGCCATGAGGTCGGCGGACTTGCGCTGGGTGGTGTCCAGGTTGGAGGTCGAGTCCGAGGGCAGCGAGAGCTCCATGTCGAGGACCGGATAGGACAGCGCGCCCAGGGTGAGCACCACGACGGCCATGACCAGACCGGGGACGCGGCGAACAAAGCGGATCCAGCGGTTGCCCAGGGTGGGCTTCCGGCGGCGCTTCCGCGCACCCTCCCCCCGGGGCAGCGGGTTGCCGGCCACGCCGGGTACCCGGGCCTTGAACGTCCGGTCCCCGAGGACGCCGAGCAACGCCGGGATGAAGGTCAGCGCGACGAGCACGGCGACCAGCACGGTGAAGGCGGCCGACAGACCCATGGCGGTGAGGAACTCGATGTTGACGATGGTCAGCGCCGCCAACGCGATGATGACGGTGGCTCCGGCGAAAACCACGGCCGAGCCGGCGGTACCCACCGCCATTCCGGCCGCCTCGTCGGCGGGCATGCGCTGCCGTTCGGCACGGTAACGGGAGAGGATGAACAGGGCGTAGTCGATGCCCACGGCCAGGCCGATCATGACGGCCAGCACCGGGGTGATGTTGTTGAGCTCGACGAAGGCGGTGGCGATGATGATGGCCAGGGCGCCGATACCCACCCCGATGACGGCGGTGAGCACCGGCAGGCCGGCGGCGATGAGCGAACCGAAGGTGACGATGAGCACCACGAAGGCGATCGCCAGACCGATGATCTCACTGGTCGTCTTCACCGTGATCGGATCGCCGAAACCGGCCCCGCCGGCCTCCACCTGGATCCCCTGCTCACGACCCATGTCCATGGCGGTGTTGACGATGCGTCGGTGCTCATCGGTGACATCCATGGAGGAGGGCACATCGATGGTGAAGGTGGTGTAGCCGATCCTTCCGTCGTCGGAGACCATGCGCAGGTTGTGGGCGTCTTCGCGCGCGGTCTCCTCCGGCAGACCCTGCTCGGTCATCTGGGCGATGACGCCCTCCTGGAGGGCCGGGGAGACCTCGACCGGGTTACCGAATCGTTCGGTACCGGTGAGATCGGGGAGGTTGTCCTGGATGTGGTCGACCACCGCGTCGATGGCCGCCGAGTTCGCCGGGTCCGACAGCTGCTGGCCGTCGGGGGCCGCGAAGACGACATTGACACTGGCCGCGTTGACGGGGTTGCCGCCCTCGGGGAACTTCTGCACCAGGACACGCGTCGCCTCGATCGACGGGGTGCCGCCGATGGAGAACTCGTTGGAGAAGGGCTTCTGGAAGGAGACGGCGGCTCCGGCGGCACCGGCCAGCGTCAGCAACCACAGGAGGATGACGATCCACTTGCGGTGAAAGGACCAACGTCCCAGTTTGAACAGAAATTTAGCCACGGTAAATGGGCTTCCTCATGTGAGAGACAACCAAACACGGCCAGTCTACCGAGGT
>NZ_JAUNRW010000144.1 GCF_030535495.1 Corynebacterium sp. | reverse complement strand
GAGTAGGGGCTGATCGTCGTCTTGGAGCCGTTGTTCTGCGACCAGTCGATGAAGACCTTCCCGGCGCGCGCGGACTTCTTCATCGTGGCGGTGACCTCGTCCGGGTGGTCGGCCTCGAGCGCGCGGGCCAGCTCGCGGGCGACCTGGGAGATGGTCTCGGAGTTGTGCTGCCCGTCGAGTGCGGCGTAGAGGTGGATGCCCTTCGACCCGGAGGTCACGGGGTAGGCGGGCATGCCCATGTCCGCGAGGATCTCCCGGCACCACCGCGCGACCTCGGCGCATTCGGGCAGGCCCACCCCGGGTCCCGGATCGAGGTCGAGCACCAGGCGGTCCGGGTTGCGGGGCTGGCCGTTGGCGCCGAAACGCCACTGCGGGGTGTGCAGTTCGAGCGCCGCGACCTGGGCGAACCAGGCCAGCACCGCCGCCTCGTCGGCAAGCGGGTAGTGGTTGGTGGTGCTCTTGTGGGAGATCTTCCCGGTGGGGATCCACTCGGGCGCGGAATCCTCCAGGTCCTTGGCGAAGAACACCTGCCCCGGGTCCTTCTCCGTGCCCACCCCGTCGACCCAGCGTTTCCGGGTGACCGGGCGGCGGGATATCTGCGGGAGGAGGACGTCGGCCACGGCGAGGTAGTAGTGCATGACGTCGGCCTTCGTCGTGCCCGTCGCCGGGTAGAGCACCTTGTCCAGGCTGCTCACGGCGAGTGTGCGCCCGCCGACCTGGAACCGCTTTCTGCTGCCCACCATGGCCTGCCCTTCCTGTATAGGCTTCATGCTATGCGCGCAGTATGGACCGGAGCCATCACGTTCGGACTCGTCAACGTCCCCGTCAAGGCCTACGGGGCGGTGGAGGACCATGACATCTCCTTCCACCAGGTCCACGACAAGGACGGCGGTCGGATCCGCTACGAGCGACGCTGCGAGGTGTGCGGCGAGAAGGTCGAGTACGCCAACATCGACAAGGCGTATGAGGAGGACGGCGACACCGTCGTCATGACGGACGAGGACTTCGATTCCCTCCCCGAGGCCGATAACAACGAGATCGAGGTCGTCCAGTTCGTCCCCTCCGAGCAGGTCGATCCGATCATGCTCGAGCGCAGCTATTTCCTCGAGCCCGAGGGCAAGACCCCGAAGTCCTACCTGCTGCTGCGCCAGACGCTCGAGGCGACGGACCGCACCGCCATCGTCACCTTCGCCCTGCGCCAGAAGACCCGCCTCGGTGCCCTGCGGGTGCGCGGGAAGGTGCTGGTCCTGCAGGGTCTGCTGTGGGCGGACGAGGTCCGCGAGGTCGACTTCAAGGGCACGAAGTCGCGCGCGAAGATCTCCGACAAGGAGCTCGAGCTCTCCGCCGCGCTCGTCGAGCAGTACGCCTCCGACTTCACCCCGGAGAAGTTCGAGGACGAGTATCAGGTGGAGCTGCGCAAGCTTATCGACGCCAAGCTCAAGGCCGGCGACACCCTCGACACGGAGGCCACCTTCGGCGAGCAGCCGGAGGAGGACTCCGACGACGCCGACGTCGTCGACCTCATGGAGGCGCTCAAGGCGTCGCTGGACAAGAAGCGCTCGAAGAGTGCTTAGCGCCTATCGGGAACCCGTGCCCACAGCGCTCGGTGCCTCGAGTGCAGGGCGACGGGGAGGATGAGGCCTGCCAGGGCGAAGGTACCCAGGCGGTTGATGGCCAGGTCCTCCACCATGCCCGCGCTCGGCAGTCCGTAGCCGAGGACCACGATGAATGCCAGGAAGCCGAGAATGACCCACGCCGCGACCTGTACTGTCCGCCCCGCCAGAAGCAGACCAACGCCGGCGGCGATCTGGATGGTGGCCAGCACCAGGGTCAGCACGCCGATGTGGGGCATGACGACGCTGTCCCACAGCTGCGCCAGCCCCGGCACCAGAGCAGTCCGGGAGAACACGGCGTAGCTGTCGGGGGCACTGCGCCCGAGCACGATGTGGACCACGCCCGCCGCGACGAAGATGACGGCGAAGACGATCCTGGCGATGAGGGTGTAGTACCTGTTCATGGCGTCAGCGGAAGGCGAACTCCACCCGGGCCTGCTCATCAATGCCGGCGACGATGCCCCGGTAGAACGCCCGGGTCTGGTCCTGCAGGAGGCTGCGGTTGGCGGTGATGTGTTCACGCTTCTCGTGGTCGCCGAGGATCTCGGTGATGATGGCAGCGGTGTCGATGTCCGGGGAGACGAAGCTGAGTATCTGCCCGTCCTCGAGCACCGTCTCGAACGTCGGCTCGGTGTACCCGATGAAAATGAACTCCGGAACGGTGATGAGGAAGCGATCCTCCCCGGTTTTCTCGATGCGCACCGCGCTCCCCTCCAGGCCGAGTTTCGCCTGGTAGCTGTACTGCAGGAAGTTGGTCCGCGCGGTGCCCGGCACATCCCATCCCAACGCCGTGAGGCGGGACTGCGTCTTGTGCAGGCCCTGGGTGGCGGTGCTGAGCAGGACGATCTGCTCCTCGCGTTGAACGGCGGTGATGACCTCCGAGCCGTCGGACTCGACCTCGACGGAGACGGGATCGCGCAGCATCCCGACCGTACTGCCCCCGATGAAGGCGAACACCAGCGCCGCCACCAGGGCGATGACCGCCAGGATGGCGATGACCTTGCGGCCCATCACGGTCGCCTGTCCGCCAGGGCCCGTCGCACCACGACCACCAAGGACACGATCATGAGAATGAGACCGATGCCGCCCAAGCCGGGTGAGTCGTCGAGTTCCCCGAGGTAGAGCAGGACCGCACCCAGCAGCACGGCCGCCAGCGCCAGGAGGTAGGGAAGAATCTTCATGGTGACGAGACTACTCCCGGCGTGGACAATGGGTTCATGACGACCATCCTCCACGTTGTGACCAACGTCGCCCACTTCGACGATCCCGCCGACACAACCGGCCTGTGGCTCTCCGAGCTCACCCACGCCTGGGAGGTCTTCGAGTCCCACGGTTTCGAGCAGCGCATCATCAGTCCCGCCGGCGGCTACGTCCCGCTCGACGAGCGCTCCCTGAAGTTCCCCGCCAAGGAGAAGACCGCCGAGGCCTGGCTCTCCGATCCCGAGAAGATGGCTCTGCTGGGCACGACCACCGCCGCCTCCGAGGTCGACTCCACCGGGGTCGACGCCCTCTGGTTCGCCGGCGGCCACGGCGCCATGTACGACTTCCCCGACAACCCCGACCTCCAGCGCCTCACGCGCGAGGTCTTCGAGACCGGAGGCATCGTCGCCGCCGTGTGTCACGGGTACTGCGGCCTGCTCAACACCCGTCTGTCCGACGGTTCCCTGCTTATCGACGCCCGCCAGATCACCGGTTTCACCTGGGCCGAGGAGAAACTGGCGCTCGTCGATAAGCTCGTCCCCTACAACGTCGAGGAGGAGGCCAAGGCGCGCGGCGCGGTGTTCCGCAAAGCGACGTTGCCCTTCGTGTCCCACACGGAGACCGACGGCACCCTCATCACCGGTCAGAACCCGGCCTCCGCGAAGGCCACCGCGGAGCTCGTCGCGGGGGCGCTGTCCTGACATGCTCGACGAGGACGAGGGGGTCATCTCACCCGAGCTCGACCCCGAGGCGCACCTGCTGTGCGGACTCATGTGGGCCCCGCGCGAGCACCCCGCCAGCGACGAGGTGTGTGGGGTGCTCACACCCGGGGACTTCCACGACACGCATTATGGGGCGCTCTTCGGATTCATTGCTTCTCGACGCCACGCCGGTCACCCCGTCGATCCCGCCAGCCTCGGCTCGGCCCTGTCCGAGCTGGGGGACACCGCTCCCCTGCCGCGGCACGTCGCGAAGCATCTGCTCCTCGAACTGACCACCCTCCGGGTCGTCCCCGAGCTGGTCACCGCCTACGCCGACCAGGTCCTGGGTCTGTCCTACCGCCGCCAGTACATGTCCATGGCCACCGCGCTGCTCCACACCGGGCAGACCAGGCCGGAAAGCGAGCTGTTCCCCACCCTGGTCGACCACGGGCGAGCGCAACGGGCGGCGTGGGAACGTCGCCAGGCATTTCGCACCCCACCCAAGGAGTAACCGTGTCAGCCCCTTTCTCCTTCATTTATGTGGCGGTGTCGGTGGTGATGATCGCCGTCGGGCTGTACCTGCTCTATCAGGCGATTCGTCTACGGTCTGTCCTGCGGGAGCTGGCACAGCGAGGGGAAAAGACGACGGGGCGGGTCGTCGACTCCCGGGTACACACCTGGGAAAACTCCCGGGGCAGGGAGTTTACAAGCCTCATCGAGACCGTGGAGTTCCGTACCCTCGGCGGCCGCTCCATCCGTGGGCGCCCACGTTTTTCTGACGCCGGGCTCACCGACCGCACCGGGCACAGCGTGCACATCATCTACCTGCCGGATGATCCGGACACGTTCGTCGCGCCCCGCGATGGCAGGCAGCAGTCAGGCAGGGATGTCCTCATCAGAGTGATCGCCGG
>NZ_JAUNRW010000143.1 GCF_030535495.1 Corynebacterium sp. | reverse complement strand
CACGCGGTCTAAAGGTGTCCGGGGGGCGTCGAGAAGCGACTCCTTTCGACGGCGTGAATTCACTGTGGGGCATGCCGAGACCCCGCCACCTGGAGAGGTGACGGGGTCTGCGGGAGGGGAAAACTATTTGATCTCGAGGAGCAGCTGACCCTTGGTCACGCCGGCTCCCTCTTCGACGGCCAGGCCCTCGACGACGCCGGACTTGTGCGCCTTGACGGGGTTCTCCATCTTCATGGCTTCCAGCACCACGATGACCTCGCCCTCGGTGACCTCCTGGCCCTCGGTGACGTTGACCTTGATGACGGTGCCCTGCATCGGGGCGGCCACGGAGTCACCGGAGGCGCCACCGGCCCCACCGGCGGCACGGCGCTTCTTGGCCTTCTTCTTCGGGGCGGCGCCGCCACCGATTGCCAGATCGCCCGGCAGGGAGATCTCGACGCGGCGTCCGTCGACCTCGACGACCACCTTGTGGGCCGGGGTGGCCTCGTCCTCGGGCAGGTCGGCCGGATCGACGAAGGGCTCGATCGGGTTGTCCCAGACCTCCTCGATCCACTTGGTGTAGACCTCGAAGCCGGTCTCGTCCCCGATGAAGGCCGGGTTCTCCACGATATGGCGGTGGAAGGGGATGACGGTGGGCATGCCCTCGACGACGTACTCGTCGAGTGCACGGGCAGCGCGCTGCAGGGCCTCCTCGCGGGTCTCACCGGTGACGATGAGCTTGGCCAGCATGGAGTCGAACTGGCCGCCGATGACGGAACCCTCGCGGACACCGGAGTCCACGCGGACACCCGGGCCGTCCGGCTGGTGGTAGCGGGTGACGGTGCCGGGGGCCGGCATGAAGTTCATGCCGGCGTCCTCGCCGTTGATGCGGAATTCGAAGGAGTGCCCGCGCGGGGTCGGGTCCTCCTTGTGGCGCAGCTCCTGGCCCTCGGCGATACGGAACTGCTCGCGGACCAGGTCGATGCCGGTGGTCTCCTCGGTGACCGGGTGCTCGACCTGCAGGCGGGTGTTGACCTCGAGGAAGGAGATGAGACCGTCGGAACCGACGAGGTACTCGACGGTGCCGGCGCCGTAGTAACCGGCCTCGCGGCAGATCTGCTTGGCGGACTCGTGGATCTCCGTGCGCTGGGCCTCGGTGAGGAACGGGGCCGGGGCCTCCTCGACGAGCTTCTGGAAGCGACGCTGCAGGGAGCAGTCGCGGGTACCGGCGACGATGACGTTGCCGTGCTGGTCGGCCAGCACCTGCGCCTCGACGTGGCGGGCCTTGTCCAGGTAGCGCTCGACGAAGCACTCGCCGCGGCCGAAGGCGGCGACGGCCTCACGGGTGGCGGACTCGTAGAGCTCGGTGACCTCGTCCATGGAGTAGGCGACCTTCATGCCTCGGCCACCGCCACCGAAGGCGGCCTTGATGGCGATCGGCAGGCCGTGCTCCTCGGCGAAGGCGACGACCTCCTCGGCGCCGGCGACCGGGTCCTTGGTGCCGGGCACCATGGGGGCGTTCGCGCGCTGGGCGATGTGACGGGCGGTCACCTTGTCGCCGAGGTCGGCGATGGCGGACGGCGGCGGGCCGATCCAGGTGATGCCGGCGTCGATGACGGCCTGGGCGAAGTCGGCGTTCTCGGCGAGGAAGCCGTATCCGGGGTGGATGGCGTCGGCGCCGGCCTTGGTGGCGGCGTCGATGATCTTCTCGATCACGAGGTAGGACTCCGCGGAGGACTGGCCACCCAGAGCGAAGGCCTCGTCTGCCATTCCGACGAACGGGGCGTCCGCGTCCGGCTCGGCGTACACGGCCACGCTGGCGATGCCCGCGTCCTTGGCGGCTCGGATCACACGGACCGCGATCTCGCCGCGGTTGGCCACGAGGACCTTGGTGATCTTCTTGGTCTCTACTGCCACTTGGGGGTCCCTTTCATGTGCTGCGTTGGTGGTTCGCGTCGGCCCGCCCGCTGCAGGCGGCCGCGCGACGCATGCGACTATTCTTGCACACAAAAACGTGAGCATTCCGTCAGGTTCGAGATTTTGCCCCAAATTGTCGGAAAACGCCAGTAGAAGCCCTCCGAAATCATCCCGTTACCTTCGGCGTGCCGCCGCAGGCAGGTCGCCACCATGACACTTTCGGGGGCGAAAGGGAAACGCCCGCGGTGGGTGCCGCGGGCGTCGAAAAGCCAAAAACTACGCGTGTTCAGCCTCGCCACGGGCGATCGGCATGCGCACCATGTTGCCCCACTCGACCCAGGAACCGTCGTAGTTGCGGACCTTCTCGAAGCCCAGCAGGTACTTGAGCACGAACCACGTGTGGGCCGTGCGATCACCCACGTGGCAGTAGACGGTGGTCTCCGCCGCCGGGTCGAGGGAGGAGTAAAGGTCGGAGAGCTCCTCGCGGGAACGGAAACGCGAGTTGGGGTGGACGTTGTCCTGCCAGGGCATGTTGACCGCGGTGGGGATATGCCCCCGGCGCAGGGCAGGGGCCAGCGCGGGGGTGTCGTCCGCGCTGACATCTCCGTGGAACTCCTCGGTGGAGCGGACGTCGACAATGGCGGACTGGCCGATCATCCCCAGCATCTCATCGACGAACACCCGGTACTCGGCATCGTTGCGTTCGACGACGGGGTAGTCCGACTCGGGGAACTCCGGGACGACGAAGGAGGTGTCGCGTTCCTCTGCCATCCAGGCGTCCCGGCCACCGTCGAGAAGCCGGACGTCCTCGTGGCCGAAGAGGGTGAACACCCACAGGGTGAACGCCGCCCACCAGTTGGACTGATCGCCGTAGATGACCACGGTGTCCTCCCGGTTGATGCCCTTGGAACGCATGAGGGCGGCGAAAGCCTCGCCGTCGACGATGTCCCGGGAGACGGGATCATTGAGGTCCTTCTGCCAGTCGATGCGCACGGCCCCCGGCAGATGCCCGATGTCATAGAGGAGGGAATCCTCGTCCGACTCGATCACGCGCAGTCCCGGGGTGCCCAGGCGGGCGGAGAGCCAGGACGCCGAGACGAGACGCTCGGGGTGGGCGTACTCCTGGAACTGGGGGTGGGGATCGAAGGGAGTGGCCACGGGGCTCCCGCCTTTCTGGGCGATACCCCGGGCGCGAACCGCCGGGGTATATGGTGTGATGAACGGGCTGAACAGTCAGACCCAACAGTAGTTCAGACGAGTGCACGGGGTCACGCGGGGGAGAGCGGTGTGTTGTTAATTACTAGTTGTCTGCCCACTGGGTACATCACACATCCAGGGACTAAAATTGCATGTTAACGGCGTAAAACATGAGCGCCGCATCACTTTTACTCCCTGAAAGGGGTGCTCTGTGCACAAGGCAATCGTCGTCTTCGAGGTCGAGGGCGGATCCGACAAGTTCATCGACGGCCACCGCAAGGACACCATGCCGATCGTCAACGCCATCAAGGAGGCCGGCTGGCACGCTGAGGTCGTCTTCTACCGCCCCGAATGGACCGAGCACCTCTACGAGCACGTCTCCCAGAACTTCGACGGCTACATCTCCCGCGTCAACCCGGGCAACATCCCCGGCGGCGAGGACGGCTACTTTGATCTGCTCTCCCGCCTCTCCGAGTCCGGCCTGGTCGGCATGTCCACCCCGGAGGAGATGATGGCCTACGGCGCCAAGGACGCCCTGGTCAAGCTGAAGGACACCGACCTGGTCCCCACCGACACCGCCGCGTACTACGAGGTCGAGGACTTCCACAACACCTTCCCCACCTCCCTGTCCTACGGTGAACGCGTGCTCAAGCAGAACCGCGGTTCCACCGGCTCCGGCATCTGGCGTGTCCAGCTCGCCGACAAGGAACTGGCCGCATCCGTCGAGCCGGGCACCGCCCTGCCGCTGGACACCAAGCTCAAGGCCACCGAGGCCGTGGACAACCACACCGAGACCCGTGAGCTCGGCGAGTTCATGGACTTCTGCGACCAGTACATCATCGGCAACAACGGCATGCTCGTGGACATGCGCTTCATGCCGCGCATCGTCGAGGGTGAGATCCGCATCCTCCTCGTGGGCCCGCACCCGGTGTTCGTCGTGCACAAGAAGCCGGCCGAGGGCGGCGACAACTTCTCCGCCACCCTGTTCTCCGGCGCCAAGTACACCTACGACTCCCCGGAGAAGTGGCAGGACCTGGTCGACATGTTCGCCGAGGCCCGCCCCGTCATCGCCGAGAACCTCGGCGGCGACAACATCCCGCTCATCTGGACCGCGGACTTCATGCTCGACACCGACGAGGACGGCAACGACACCTACGTTCTCGGTGAGATCAACTGCTCCTGCGTCGGCTTCACCTCCGAGCTGGACATGGGCATCCAGGAGCTGGTGGCCAAGGAGGCCATCGGCCGCGTGGAGGCCAAGCACGAGGGTTAGAATCCGCCTAGTCACTGACGACAACGGCACCCCGGTTGAGACTGTTCCGGGGTGCCGTTGTCATGTCCGCCAGCCGACGCTACTTCCCGTCGAGGAGCCGGGACACGGAGTCCGGATCGGCGT
>NZ_JAUNRW010000142.1 GCF_030535495.1 Corynebacterium sp. | reverse complement strand
CAAGGACTACGTCATGGCCGACGGTGACGTGGTGGAGTTCAAGTTCAACGTGTAGCAGGGCGGCCGATAGGCCAGATCAGGGCGAGCTCGGAGCCCGATGGATCGGGAAGGGGTACCAACTCCCGCCACAGACGGTGAACAGTGCGAATTCGGTGGCGTGATCTAGCATTGAAGGCATGAGTGCCGACGTCCCAGATTCCCCCGGGAAACCCTCTTCCACCTCCTCCGCCACAACTGCTCCCGCTCCGCGCAGGGCGAGGAAGCGATCGACCAACGCACCCAAGCCACCGGTCCTGCAGCAGGCCACGAGAAGCTTGAGTCCCAAGCAGATCGTCGGGTTCGTCCTCGGTTCCGTTCTGTTCCTCGTGCCGTTCTTCGCGGACATCCCCGGGCTGGCGGAACCGGGCGAGCGAATGCTGGCGATTTTCCTGTTGGCGATCGTATTCTGGGTGCTCGAGCCGATCCCGCTGACCGCGACGGCGGTGCTGGTCATCTTCCTGGAGGTGCTGCTGATCTCGAAGGGGGCGTTCGACGATCCCACCGGAGGAGACGCCGCACTGGCGGACACGGTGCTGCCGGCCTCCGACTATTTCGCGGCTCTGGCCAACCCCGTGATCATCCTGTTCCTGGGCGGGTTCATGATCGCCCACGGCGCTGAGAAGTACGGCATGGACCGCAACCTCGCATCCGTGATGCTCAAGCCCTTCCCCAGCAACGCGCGGATGACGGTGCTGGGTTTGATGCTGATCACCGCCTTGCTCAGCATGTTCATGTCGAATACCGCTACCACCGCGACGATGTTTGCGGTGGTCATCCCGATTCTCAAGGCGCTTCCCGCGGGCAAGGCGAGGGCCGGCGTCGCGTTGTCGATTCCCCTGGCGGCGAACGTCGGAGGCATCGGCACTCCGGTGGGCACGCCGCCGAATGCGATCGCCATCGGCGTGCTGCAGGAGCACGGCATCTCCGTCTCCTTCACCCAGTGGATGGTGCTGGCCGTGCCGTACATGCTCGTCGTGTTGGCCATCGCGTGGGTCCTGCTGTGCCTGGTGTTCATCCCGAAGGACGAGCGTATCGAGATCGACATGGAGTCCCGCTGGAACACGGCCCTCGACGCGAAGGTCTTCTACGCCATCGCGGGCTTGACCATCCTCCTGTGGGTCTCGGAGCCTCTGCACGGCGTCTCCTCCAACATTGTCGGCTTCTTCCCGGTGGTGGCGCTCCTCGCGTTGCAGGTCATGAAGGGCAAGGACGTCCAGGCCCTGGATTGGCCGGTGTTGTGGTTGGTTTCGGGAGGCATCGCGCTGGGCACCGGCGTGGGTGCCACCGGGTTGGACGCGTGGCTGGTCGGTTCGGTGGATTGGACGTCGCTGGGAGGCCTCGCGATCATGGCCACGCTGGGCCTCATCAGCTTCGGCCTGGCCAACGTCATCTCGCACTCCGCCGCGGCCAACCTGTTGGTTCCCCTGGCGGTGTCGCTGGCGGTCTCCCTGGACAGCGTTAACCCGCTCCTCGTGGCGGTCGTCGTCGCAATCGCCTGTTCGGTCGGCATGTCAATGCCGATCTCCACGCCCCCGAACGCCATCGCCTATGCCACCGGCGAGATCAAGATCGGCCAGATGGCCTTCATCGGCCTGATCGTCGGTGGCGTGGCGACCGCCCTGCTCGTCTTCGTCGCCCCGCCGCTGTGGTCGGCCCTGGGCCTGGTGGGCTAGATGTCCCGGCCTCACCCACTACCGCACTCGACGATCGCGATCGTCGGCGGCTCGGACGTCACGCAGTACCTCTTCTCGCTGGTCAGGCGGACGTTGGGCGAGCAGCACCGGGTGGTGAATGCGCCCGACCTGCCGTCGGTGCTCGAGCAAATCGGCGACGATGACAACCTCGGCCTGATCACGGTCACCCTTCACGACGACGGCCTCCCGCCCGACCATCCGCTCGTCTCCTTCGTCACCAACCCGGCGTTCAGGCACACGCGCATCCTGGTGTTGTCCACTGCACCGTCGATCAGCGGGCTGGACCTGCTCACCGACATGGGGCGACTGGACATGCTCGCCTACACCCCGGAGATCAAGGAGGACTCCTTCATCCGAACGCTCCTCCAGCAGCTGCGTCGTTACTGGCACAACCGGAGCGACGAGGACCCCACGGTGGACTTCCACGACGAGCTGCCCGAGCATTTCGTGCTCGACAGCACGATGAGCGATAGCGAGATCATTACAACGCTCATCGACGCCGCCGACCATCATCTCGGTTACCAGCCCCGCCTGGTGTTTCCGCCCGGGGTGTACCTGACCAAAGAGGGGCACGTCGTCGAGGAGATGATCTTCGCACTGAGCGGCAATGTGCTGCTCGGGCGCTTCACCGACGCCGGCGACATCACCATGCACCATGCCTCCACCGGCAAGGTGATTGGACTGCTCGCGCTGGCCAATGCCCGCGTCGGCTTCTTCACCGCGCGCACCACGACCGAGGTTGTCGCCGTCCAGCTCTCCTATGAGCAGCTCAATTACCTTCTCTCGGTGGAGCCGCGTCTCAACCGGCTCATCACCGCGCTGTTCGTCCGCACCTACGACCGGCGCCTTCGACGTGCCGAGGACATCCAGGTCAAGCGGCATGAGACCAGGTCGTTGCTCGAGCAGGAACGCGCCGCCCTCGCCCTGGCGTTGAAGAATCTCGAGGGGGCCCGAAAAGAGTTGATGAGCCAGGCGCGCTTTGCCTCTCTCGGTGAGCTGGCTGCGGGCGTCGCCCACGAACTCAACAACCCGATGGCGGCGATCAAGCGCACCGCCGAGCATCTCGCCGACGATATCGAGGCCCTGCTGAACACCGGCAAGGCCAAGCGTTGGTCGGACAGTGCCCTTGCCGCGATCGACGCGGCCAGCTCCTCTCCCGCCGTGAGCACGAAGCGGGCCCGCGAGATTCGCAGGGAGATCGCCGAGATCACCGGGGACCGTGAATTGGCCTCGCGTCTGGTGCTGGCCGGAGTCCACGACCTGGACTTCGTCCGTCGGGTGCACAAGTCCCGGAATCTGGACTTCGACATGGTGGAGCACGCCGCCTCCATCGGCACCGCCCTGCGCAACGTCGACAATGCGGCCACCCGCATCACCGACCTCGTGGCGAGCCTGCGTTCCTATGCCCGCCCCGACGGCGACCCCGTCACGGATGTCGACATTCACCAGGGCATCGACGACACCATCCGCCTCACCTCGCACAAGCTCCGGGGCGTAACCGTCCGCCGCGACTACGCCGAACTTCCCCCGATCACCTGTACCCCGGGCCAGTTGGCGCAGGTGTGGACCAACCTCATCACCAACTCCGCCGAAGCATTCGCTGAATCCGGCAAGGGCTCCACCATCACCGTCCGCACCAGCCGGCCGAGACCGGACTGGGTGCAGGTCGAGGTCATCGACGACGGCCCCGGGATTCCGGGGGAGCTCCTGGACCGGCTCTTCGAGCCCCGCTTCACCACGAAGCAAGGCCAGGTCCGCTTCGGCATGGGAATCGGTCTGGGCGTCTGCCGCACCATCGTGAGCAAGCACAACGGGACCATCAACATCGAGACATCCACCGCGGGAACCCGCGTCATCGTCGGCCTGCCAGTCGCAGGGCCGCTGTCACTACAGGAGAGCTGAATCATGAAACTGACCATCCTCATCCTCGAAGACGAGCCGGAGGTCCGCACCGCCGTCGAGCGCGACCTACAGGTGTTCGCCCCCACCGTGCGTCTCGAGCCGGCTTCCGACGTCGCCGACGCCTGGGAGGTCATCGACGAAATCAGCGCCGACGGCGACGTCCTCGCCCTCGCCCTGTGCGATCACCGCATGCCAGGCACCACCGGCGTCGAGTTCCTCGTCGAGATGATGGACGACGACCGCACCGCCGCCACCCGCAAGGTTTTGGTGACCGGGCAGGCGCAACTGGAGGACACCATCGTCGCGGTCAACGAGGCGTACCTCGACCACTACATCGCCAAGCCCTGGGATCCTGTCGATCTGGAGGCGACGGTCCGTGATCTGCTCACCTCCTACGTCGCCGACATGGGCATCGATCCCCTGCCGCACCTGGCGGCGCTCGACCAGGCCCGGGCGATGGAGCTGATCCGCTAGGCGTCGATCTGCTGCTGACTCATCATCGTCCCCATAACACCGACCAGCCGTGGGGAGCCGACGATGGATCGGGCGGTGGCGGAGTTCGGCCACGTCGACGTCCTCATCTGCAATCACGAACGTTCCGGCGGGGATCACCCTGACTCTCGCGTGTCAGCTTGCCGACGAAGGGATCACCGTGAATACTTCCATCCCCAGAATCCGTCTTCCTTGTTCTGATGTGCCGACCGGGGTGGGGTCTTAACGTCGAGCGTCATTGACGCTACGCGTTAAGTCTGACTTGCTGATGCTGTGATTAGATCCTTCGGCGACAAGGATACTGAGCGCATCTGGAACCAGCGCAGAATCTCACTGATCTTCGGATCCCGCCGGGCAACCGGTTGGAGCAGTT
>NZ_JAUNRW010000032.1:14765-22023 GCF_030535495.1 Corynebacterium sp. | reverse complement strand
CCTACGACCTCTGGGTTATGAGCCCAGCGAGCTACCGAGCTGCTCCACCCCGCGATGGGTGCTATTCACTTTCACCGTCGCCGTAACGACATGTGTGACTATATCAACCCCCCGCCCCCGAACCCAAATCCGCCGGTCACCGCCTTCACACGGTCCGGCATGCACAAGACCAGTGCCCGGCAGCGCCCCCGGGTGCCCCAACGACGACACCCTCCCAACCGGAGTTGAGAGGGTGTCGTGGTGAATTGGTAGCGGGGGCAGGATTCGAACCTACGACCTCTGGGTTATGAGCCCAGCGAGCTACCGAGCTGCTCCACCCCGCGACGGGTGCTATTCACATATCACCTGACCACGTTTCCGTGGCAGATGTTGAACTATACCCACCGCCTGGGGATGATCACAAATCCCCAGGCCAGGTAGGTTTAGTTGCCGCCTGCGGAGCGGTAGTCGGCGACGGCGCGGTCGAGATCGTCCAGAGCCTTGCCGTAGTCCTCGAAGGAACCGTCACGGGCGTCCTCGAGGTTGCGCAGGGCGTCGTTGATGCGGTCGATGGCCTCGCCCTCGGTACCGGTGCCACCCGCGGGCGGGCTCGGTGCCTCGGTGGCTTCGCCGTCATCACCCTCGCGCTCGTCCGGGGTCGTGGCGGCCTCGACACCCGGATCCTCCGGGCTGACTTCGGTCGGGGTGCCGGCGATGTCCTGGGCGGCACGCGGGTCAATGCCCACCTGCTCGAGTGCCTCGGAGATCGTCGGGGCGTAACCCACGCGGCCCTTGTAGGACACGAGCACGCGCAGCAGCTTCGGGAACGCCGACTCCTGGTTCTTGCGCTGGGAGTAGATCGGCTCGGCGTAGAGGATCTCGCCACCACCGACCGGCAGGGTCAGCAGGTTGCCGTTGTGCAGCTCGTTGGTGCCCTCCCACAGGGTGCGGTCGCGGGCGACCTGGTCGGAGGACATGAGCGCGTCCTGCGCCTGCTTCGGGCCCTGCGTCTGGGTGTTGGTCGGCAGGACGCGGACCGTGATCTGGCCGTAGGTCTCCGGATCGGAGCTGACCGCCATGTGGGCGGAGAGGAACTGACGCTCCAGGCCACGGAACGGGGTGATCAGCTGGAAGCTGGGCTCCTGGGTCTCCGGGTCGGCGGCGACGACGTAGTACGGCGGCTGGTTGAGGTTGGTGCGACCCTCAGGTGCGGTCGGATCCTCGGACACGGACCAGAAGGCGTCGTTGGTGAAGAACACGCCCGGGTCGTCGACGTGGTAGCGGGCGAGCAGGTCACGCTGCACCTTGAACAGATCCTCCGGGTAGCGCAGGTGCTGGCGCAGCTCGTCGGAGATCTCGGACTCGGGGTTGACGGTGTCCGGGAAAATTCCCTTCCACGCCTTGAGGACCGGGTCCTCGGTGTCGAACTCGTAGAGCTCCACGGTGCCGTCGTACGCGTCGACGGTGGCCTTGACGGAGTTGCGGATGTAACCGACGTTGTCGGTGATCAGCGCACGCTGGGTGCCGTCCGGGTTGAGCGCGTCGACGGTGGTCTCGGTCAGCGAGGTCTGCTCGGTGTAGGGCAGCGCACGCAGGGTGGTGTAACCGTCGACGATCCACTTGATGCGGCCGTCGATGACAGCCGGGTAGGTCTTGGAGTCGGTGGTCAGCCACGGGGCGACCTTCTCCACGCGGGAGCGCGGGTCACGCTCGAAGAGGATCTTCGAGTTGCCGTGGACACGGTCGGAGAGGATGAGGTTCATCTCCTGGTAGCGCGCGGCGAAGGCGGCCCGGTTGAAGATGTTGCCGATGTCGACACCACCGTCACCCTCGTAGGTGTAGAAGGTGGTGTCCGTGTCGTACTCCACGGCACCGGAACCGTTGTCACCGACGATGGCGTAGTCCGCCCCGTCGTTGGAGTTGGCGATGACCGGGCCGTAGTAGATACGCGGCTGGTCGACCTTGATACCCAGCTCCTCGGCTTCCTCGGCCGCGTCACGCGCAGCGTTGGACTGCAGGTCGGAGACGGTGAACACCGGGAAGCCACCGCGGGTGGAACCGGCGTCGCGGGCCGCCTCGTCGACGGTGTTGGCCTGGGCGGCGATGAAACCGTTGCCGTGGGTGTAGACGGTGTGGCGGTTGATCCAGTCGCGCTGGTTCTCACGCAGGGCGTTGGGGTCCATCTCGCGGGCCGCGACGACGAAGTCACGCAGCTCGCCTTCGACCTCGTAACGGTCGACGTTGAGGGTCTCCGGGAAACCGTAGAAGTTTCGCAGCTGCTGCATCTGGGTGAACGTCGGGGACAGGATCTCCGGGTCCAGCAGACGGATGTTGGAGATCGTCGCCTCGTCGGCGGCGACCGCGTCGTCGCTGGCGCCGCCGGCTCCCCAGTTCTCCAGGTAGGTCACCTGATCGTCGGTGAGACCGTAGGCGTGACGGGTGGCCTCGATGTTGCGGGAGATGTACTCGGCTTCCTTGGCCACTCGGTTCGGCTGGACGGAGAATCGCTCCATGAGCAGCGGCCAGGCGACACCGATGACGAAGGACGACAGCAGCAGCAGGACCACGCCGAGCGCCGGGATACGCAGATCCTTGAGCACGATCGCGGAGAAGAACGCCACGGCGACAAAGATCGCGATGATCATGAGGATCATCTTGGCCGGCAGGTGGGCGTGGATGGCGGTGTAGCTGGCACCGGTGAAGGTCTCCTGCTGGTTGTAGAGCAGGGAGTAGCGGTCCAGGAAGTAGGACCCCGCCTGCAGCAGCATCCACAGGCCACCGGTGACGGCCAGCTGGACACGCGCCGGGCGAGCGATGTGGCCCTTGACGCCCATCGCCTGATTGCCGATGCGGATGCTGCCCAGCAGGTAATGGCCGATGAGGGCGATGACGAACGCCACGACCAGCAGGAGGGAGATGGTGTCCACCACGAGGCGGATCATCGGCAGGCTGAAGGCGTAGAAGCTGAGGTCGTGCCCGAACTGCGGGTCCGGAACGCCGAAGCTGGAACCGTTGAGGAACATCATGACGGTGCGCCACGTGCCCTGACCGACGAAGCCGGCGAAGAGTCCGACGACCACCGGGATGCCGATGAGCAGGGCGCGGACGGACTTGTCCAGGGCCTGCCGGTACTGGTGGACCGGGGAGTTGAGGTCGAGGGTCTCCAGCGTGTCCGGGCGGTTGCGCCAGGTGAAGAACCCGGCGAGCCAGACAATGAAGCCCGCGACCAGCGCGAAAGCGAAGAACAAGGCGATGCGGACAAGGAGCACCTTGGTGAACACGCCACGGAAATCGACTTCGCCGAACCAGAGCCAATCGGTGTAGAAACCGATCGCCATCGGCGCGAGGATGAACAGTGCGGCGACGATGCCGACGATCCAACTGAGCAGCCGTGGAGGCCGGTTGAGGGACGGGGAGGGTTGTGAGAGGCCGGTGGCCAAGTCCTTCTCCTAAATATTTAAGACATACTTTTCTGCCGGTGTACTGTCCATAGCCTAGAGAAGTACACCCCTGTAGGACCAACGGAGGATGGACCGTGACAGTTCCCGAAAACTCTTCGCAGGCGCTGAACAAGGCCATGATGGAGGCTGTGGAGTTCGTCCACGCCGAAGGCTGGGACGCCGCCCCGAGCCTGTTCGCCCTCGTTCCGACCCGCCTTGTGGCCGACCAGCTCGGCGATCCGGAGGACGCCGCCCCGCTGACCCTCGTCGTCCAGGAACTGCCGGAGCACATCCTCCCCGGCTCCGATGAGCTGGGAGATTACCTCTCCCGCCTGGCCTGGCCCGCGGAGGTCGAGGGAGTCATTCTGGTGCAGGAGATCATGTTCCGGGAGGCCGCGCTTGACGACGCCCCCGCCCGCCCCGCCCGCCTGATCAGCGGCGTCCTGCGCCCCGAGGGTGTCGAGCTGACCCTCCTGCAGCTGCGCCCCACCGAGGAGGAGCTGGCGGCGGCGGGTGCCTTCGCGGAGGACGACATCGCGCTGCGCGGGGGCCCCGACGTCGCCCCCGGTGTCATCTCGGCCCTGCGCTTCGGCCTCGAGCAGGACCCGGATCCCGTCGACTAGAATGGTTCAGAACGCCGTCTTCAAGGAGTCTGAGGCCCCGTGCGATTGACCCGCCCCGCCCGCATCACCGCCGCCACGGCCGCGGTGCTGCTCTGCGCTGGCCTGGTGGCGTGCGGTTCCGACGAGGAACCGACCCCCACCCCGACCACTCCCCCCACTCCCACGGAGACGGCCTCCCCGGCCACCACTCCCACCACCACCTCCCCCACGGAGACACCCACCAGCGAGGAAACGGCGCCGCCGACCACCCGGGCCACGGAGACGACGGGGACCACGGTGTCGTCGACAAGCAGGCGCGGAGTCCCGGACGATGTCGCCGAGGTGCAGAAGATCTTCCGCTCCGTCGCACCGGACTCGCTGTTCAGCGAATTCGAGTCGTGCAACGACAGCGGCATCAACAATGCCTGGGAGTGCTCCGGGCCCGAGGTCGGTCAGTTCCAGTTCTTCCAGTCGATGTCCAAGGCCGCGTCGACGACGCAGTTGATCACGGAGCTGCGCAGCTCCCGGGTCGTGGAGGACACCGGCCGCAAGGTGGTCGGATGGTCGACGCTGGGAACCACGGCGGTGATCACGGTCGTCGACAACGAGGAGGGACTGGTCATGCAGCAGATGGTCTCCTCCGACCGCGTCGACCCGCAGGAGCGGATCTACGAGCTGGGTCTGGCCGAGCCCCCCACCTCGGAGACCGAGGAACCGGAAGAGGACAACGCGGAGACCTAGCTACAGGTCACCACGTCGCGCCCGGCACCGAAGTCCTCCATCGCGGTGATGGCGTCATCGAGCGTGCTCACCTGCGCCACCACGATGCCGTCCTGCTGACCCTTGAGCGCCTCGGCGCAGTTGCCGGCCGGCGCCAGGAAGAGCTCCACTCCGTCGGCCGCGGCCGCCCGCACCTTGTGCTCGATGCCACCGATGGACCCCACGGTCCCGTCCTCGGCGATGGTTCCGGTGCCCGCGACCAGGCGACCGGCGTTGATCTCACCGGGCGAGAGCTTGTCGATCACCGCCAGCGAGAAGATCATGCCGGCACTCGGACCACCAATGTCCTGCAGGTTGTAGGAGACCTCCACCCCGTCGACAGGCTGCGAGTTCATGAACACCCCGAGCAGGGCCACGTTCTCATCCTGGGGGTTGGCACCGAGCTCGATGCTCTCCTCGATCTCCGTGTCACCGCGACGCAGGGTGAGCCTCACCTCGTCGCCCGGTTGCTTCGCCCGGACGATCTCCTGCACCTGACCCGGCTTATCGACGTCCACCCCGTCGACCGCCGTGATGACGTCACCGCCGTCCAGACGCCCGGTCGCCGCGGATTCCTCCATGACCTCGGCGACGACGATCTCCACCGGCCGTCCGAGATAGTTCATCGCGGCCACCGTGGCGGCCGCCTCCGAGGAATTGAACGCGGCCCGATTGGCCTGCTCCACCTGCTCCGGGGTGAGGTCCGGAGGGAAGATCTGCTCGATGGGCACGAGGTTGTCGTCGGTGGTCAGCCACCGGGCGAGCGCCTGCGAGAGGGTCATGCCCGAACGCACCGACACCGTCGTCATGCGCAGTTCACCGGAGGTCTCGTCTGATTCGGCGCCCTCGATCTCCACCACCGGGGTGCCGTCGACCTCTCCCAGGGTGTCGAACATGGGACCCGGCCCCTCCGCCGCATAGGGCACCGTCAGGGAGATGTCGGTGCCCGGGATGTGGTCCATCGACACCAGCGCGGTCAAGGCCAGGACCGGCACGGCACCCCAGGCGAGGGTGCGGAGTCGACGGTTGGCGGGGGCCGAGGAATCATTCACGGTGAATCAGGGTACCTGTGTTCGCTGTCAGCGTTGCCCACATCATGGCTTAAGGTTGCCACCCGCCGGTAGATTGGATGCCATGAACACAGGTGGATTCGGCTTCTCCTTCGGACCAGGCGACGATGACGACGACAAGTCCCGGCGCGACCAGAATCCCTTCGGCCCCTTCGGCTTCGGCGGGGCGGACGGATCCGGCGGGCTGGGCGACATGCTCAACCAGTTCGGCCAGATGCTCTCGGGCATGGGTTCCACGATGAACTCCCCCGAGGGCCAGGGCCCCGTCAACTACGCCCTCGCAGAACGCATCGCCCGCCAGCAGATCGGGCAGGTGGCCCCCGTGCGCGATCAGGATCGCGCTGCAGTGGAGGAGGCCGCCCGCCTGGCTGAGCTGTGGCTCGACGACACCACTCAGATGCCCACGGCGGGCGGCCGCGTCGTCGCCTGGAACGCCGAGGACTGGCTCACCCAGACGCTGCCCATGTGGAAGCGCCTGGTCAGCCCGGTGGCAGAGCACATGAACGAGGCCCAGCTGGCGTCCCTGCCCGAGGAGGCCCGCGACATGGTCGGCCCCATGCTGCAGATGATGAACCAGATGTCGGGCATGAACTTCGGCATGCAGCTGGGCAATGCCCTGGGGGACCTGGCCAAGCAGGCACTCACCGGCTCCGATTTCGGTCTGCCGGTGGCCCCCACCGACCTCACCGCCCTGCTGCCGGTGAACATTGCCGCCGCCGGCAAGGAACTCACCGTGCCCGGCCAGGAGCTCATGGTCTACATCGCGGCCCGTGAGTCCGCCCGCCAGCGCCTCTACCGCCACGTCCCGTGGTTGGTCGAGCGCCTCGTCTCCTCCGTGGAGGAATACGCCGCAGGCCTGGTCATCGACACCTCCCACATTGAGGAGGCGACCCGCGAGCTCAACCTCGAGTCCGGCGACCCGGCAGCCATCCAGGACGCCATGCAGCGCCTGCAGGGGATGGATCTGTCCCCGCGGATCTCCTCCCGCAACGCCCAGGCCGTCTCCCGCCTGGAGACGCTGCTGGCTCTCGTCGAGGGTTGGGTGGAATACGTCGTGGATCAGGCGATGAGTGAGCGCATCCCCTCCACGGGCACCATGACCGAGGCCTGGCGCCGTCGCCGCGCCACCGGCGGGTCCGCCGAACAGGCCTTCGCCAAGATCGTCGGCATCGAGTTCTCTGCCCCGAAGGTCGCCGAGGCTGTCGAGCTGTGGCGCCGCGTCGACATTGCGGTGGGCCAGGAGCGCCGGGACGGTATCTGGGAGCACCCGGACCTCATGCCGTCCGCCGAGCAGCTGGACAACTCCGCCGACTTCATCGACGGGCTCCTCGGTGAAGAGGACTCCGATGAGTTCGACCGCGAGTTCGCGAAGCTGGAGGAGATGCTGCGCGAGCAGGACACCGACGGC
>NZ_JAUNRW010000032.1:0-14665 GCF_030535495.1 Corynebacterium sp. | reverse complement strand
AGGACACCGACGGCGATACCGAATCCGACGGCTCTCCGGAGAAGTAGCCCGTTCGCAGCCCACAGCGCCCCGTTCCTCATGCGGAACAGGGCGCTGCTTGCTGTTGCGTCCGCCTCCGGCAAGCGCTCACCCGAAGCGCTGATAGGCCTCCAGATAACCCTTCGCACGTTCGGCCTGCGGGGCCCGGTCAGCCCACTCCCAGAACTCCGGGCCATGGCCGGGGATGAAGGTGTGCACCAGTTCGTGGAGGATCACCGCATCCAGGACGTAGTCAGGCACCTGCTGCAGGCGGTCAGTGATCCGGATTGACCCGGTGGAGGGTGTGCAGGACCCCCAGCGGGTGTTCTGGTTGCTCACCCACCGGATGGAGCCGATCCGCGCCTGCCCGTCGAGGTGGCGCCGATTGAGCTGCTCGGCCCTCTCCTGCAGCTGACTGTCCGAGGTGGCGCTGGAGACAGATGTGCGCCGCAGCTTGGTCAGGATGTCGGCCACCGCCTTCTCCTCCTCGGCGGAGCTCATACGCGCCGGGATCCGCACCTCGACGGTGTCGCCGACGATGCGCGCCTGCACCGTGCGGTGGCGACGGGTGGAGCGGATGACCTCAACGTTGGACGGCATGACACGGCATTGTATCTGTGGTCAGATAGGCGCATGGGGGATGTCACCACACTGCGGTTGGCTCACGGTGCTCACGTCTACCTGCGGGGGCGGGACGCACTGCAGTTCGGCGTGGACGCGACACGGGCCGGGGTCGTCGAGACCACACTGGCCCCGGTGATCATGTCGGCACTCCTGCGGGCCCGGCGCGCCCGGCCCCGGACGGAACTGGTCACCACCCTCACGTCGGCGGGACTCGATCGGGCCGCCGCCGAGAGCCTGCTCGATGACCTGTGCGCCTACCGTATCCTGGTGCCGCAGGAGGAACACTCGGTGATCCTGCTGGGCCGGGGCCGTCTGGCGCAGCAGCTGGTGGACATACTCCATACGAGCGGGGTGACGGTCCGCTCCCCCGTCCGCGGCGAATCCGAGTACGCCTACCTGGCTGCAGCGGAGGTCACGGTGCCGGTCGTGGTGGTCGACCGCCTGGCGCATTCACGCGCCATGGCACCGATGCTCACCCGGTTCGCGCCCACGTCGGTGCCGGTGTCTTTGGTCGATCACCGGGGTGTCATCGGACCGCTGCGTATCGACGCCGCCGGCCCCTGCCCCCTGTGCCACGATCTCCACCACACCGACCGCGACACCCAGTGGCACCGGGTGGTCACCCAGCTTCCGGGTGGGCCGGCCAGCCCGTCCCCGGCCGCAGAGGGGATGGTCGCCGGGCAGGCGGGAGCCCTCATCGCCGCGCTGGCCGGCGTACCGGCCCCACCGGGAGTCGCCCCGCTGTCACCTGCCCCCGGTGAGGTGACGATCACCGATCCGTGGGTGGGGGTGACCCGGGAGGTGATGCACTCCCACCCGCGGTGTCCGGTGTGTTTCGCGCTGCGTCAGCGGAAGGCGCCGATGACGGCGAGCAACTGCGCGCCGTAGCGCTCGACCTTGACGGGGCCGACGCCGGGGACGTCGAGAAGCTCATTGCGGTCGGCGGGCAGTGCCTCGGCCAGTGCCATGAGGGTGGCGTCGGAGAAGACGATGTAGGCGGGGACACCGGCCTCACGGGCCGTCTCGGCACGCCAGGCGCGGAGGGTGTCGAAGACCTCCTCGTCCGCTCCCGACGGGCAGTCCTCGTGGCGGCCGATGACCTTCTCCCCCGGGGTGCCCAGCGGCCCGCCGCACACCCGGCACCGCTTGGGGCGGACCGTGCGGGCCGGGACCTGTTCGATCTCCAGCTGCGGCACCACGCCGTCGAGGAAGCGGGAGCGGGAGCGGGACTTCCGTCCCCCTTCCTGACGGGCCAGCGCCCAGGACAGATGCAGATGCTCACGGGCACGGGTGATGCCGACGTAGAACAGGCGCCGCTCCTCCTCCACCTGATGCGCCCCGGCCTTGATGGCGTGCGAGATCGGCAGGGTGTTCTCCACCAGTCCGACGAGGAACACCGCATCCCACTCGAGGCCTTTCGCGGCATGCAGACTGGCCAGGGTGACCCCCTCGACGGTCGGGGGGTGCTTGGAGTCGGCGCGCTGCCGCAGAGCCTGGAGGATTCCGGTGAGATCGAGGTCGGGCTGGGCGCGGACCAGCTCTTCGACGAGGTCGACCAGGGCGACGAGGGACTGCCAACGCTCGCGCGCCTGCGCGCCCTCGGGCTCGGTGGGGGTCAGTCCCATGGGGGCCAGGGCGGCACGGGTGACGGCCACCGGGTCGTCGGGAAGATCGGTGCGCTGGGCGACGCGCACCAGCTCGGAGATCGCCTGGCGGATCTCCGGACGGTTGAAGAAACCTTCCCCACCGCGGACCTGATAGACGATGCCGGCATCGGCTAACGCCTGTTCAAAGACCTGGGACTGGGCGTTGATGCGGTAGAGCACGGCGATCTCGCTCGCCGGCACCCCGCGGCCCAGCAGGGTGAGGATCTGCCCGGCCACCTCGCGGGCCTCCGTGGGCTCGTCGTCATAGGAATGGAACGTCGGCTCCGGCCCGCTGGGGCGCATGCCCTGCAGTTCCAGGCGGGTGCCCGCGGCGCGCCCGACCGCCTGTCCGATCACGGTGTTGGCCAGATCGGTGATCTCCGGGGTGGAGCGGTAGTCCCGCTGCAGTTTGACGATCGTCGCATTGTCGTAGGTGCGCTGGAAATCCAGCAGGTAGCTGGGGGTGGCGCCGGTGAAGGAGTAGATCGTCTGGTTCGCATCGCCGACGACGGTGAGGTCATCGCGGTCCCCGAGCCAGGCGTTGAGGACCCGCTGCTGCAGCGGGGTGACGTCCTGGTACTCGTCGACGACGAAGGTGCGGTACTGCTCGCGGAACTCATCGGCCACGCCGGGGGCGTTCTCCAGGGCAGCGGCGACATGGAGGAGCAGGTCGTCGAAATCGAGGAGCATGCCCTCCTCGGTGGTCTTCGCCGCCTCGTAGCGGCGGTAGACCTCCGCCACCTTGGCCGCCGGTACCGGCGGCGTGCGGTCGGTGCCGACGATGCGCTCGGCGTACTGGTCCGGGGTGATGAGGCTGGCCTTCGCCCACTCGATCTCACCGAGAAGGTCTCGCACGTTTTCCGTGGTGGACTCCACCCCCACCCCGCGAGCCGCGCGACCGACGAGCGGGAACTTGTTGTCCAGCAGCCGCCACGGCAGGGAGCCGGCCACCTGGGGCCAGAAGTAGGACAGCTGACGGCGGGCCGCGGCGTGGAAGGTCCGCGCCTGGACACCGCCGATCCCCATGAGGTGCAGACGATGCCGCATCTCACCGGCGGCACGTGAGGTGAACGTGACAGCCAGCACCCGATTCGGGCTGACGAACCCCTGCGCGATCAGGTGGGCGATCCGGTAGGTGATGGTCCGGGTCTTGCCGGTACCGGCGCCGGCCAGGATGCACACCGGCCCGCGGGGCGCGGTGGCGGCGACGCGTTGGTCCTCGTCGAGATCCGACAGATCGATCACGGGGCGGTCCATGTTCTCCTTCATTCGTCGCTGCACTGGTCCCTCCACTGGCTGATCATCGCATGCGCGATCGATCCCGCCCGGGCCAGGGGTAGCTCGTGAAGCTCCGAGCGCGATACCCACCGCGTCTCGATGAGTTCCCCGTCGGTCTCCCCCACGGGATGCTCATCGGCAGTCACCGCGGTGAATCCCACCATCAGGGATCCGCTCACCGCCCAGGGCTGGCTGCCCCAGTAGCGGATGTCGGTGACCCGCCGCCCGGTCTCCTCGCGCACCTCCCGGGCGAAGGCCTCCTCGAGGTTCTCCCCGTGCTCGACGTACCCCGCGATGAGCGACCAGTAACCCCCACGTCGGATGTTGCGGCCCAGCAGAATGCGGTCGTGACCGGCGAGTTCGACGAGGCCGATGACTGCCGGATCGACCCGCGGGAAGATCCGTCGCCCGCCGGAGCCCACGGCCACCACCCCGTCAGCCTCAAAATAGAGCGGAGAACCGTCCGCCGGATCGAAACCGGACTGGTCGCGGTGCCGCAGCAACGCCACCGCCCGGGACACCGTGCGGTGGGTTCCGAACGCCCGCGGATCCACCACCCGGCCACCGGGTGGGAGCAGTGCCTCCAGCTCCGCCAGGCTCATCCGAACCGCCGACACGTCGGCAGTGACCTGGACGGTCAGGTGGGCGGACGGAGGCCCGGGTGGCTGAGTCAGGCGGACGGGGGCGCCGGAGGCGTCGACCGGAACCTCACCCGCGGGGCCGATCGGCAGGAACACTCTTCACGTCCTCCCCGGTGACATGGCGGATGAACAGCAGACGGTCACCCGGTTCGACGGTCTCGGCCTCCGGAGAGTCGATGCGGTAGAGCTCGCCGGAGCGCACCAGCCCCAGGGCGATGTCCGCGAGGTGCCGCGGGTTGGCACCGACCTCGTCCTCGGCGATGGGGCGTTCGGCGACGGAGAAGCCCTCGTCGGGACTGAGCAGGTCCTCCATCATCTCCACCACCGACGGGGTGACGGTGGCCAGGCCGAGCATGCGGCCGGCCGTCTCGGAGGAGATGACCACCGAATCAGCACCCGACTGCTCCAGGAGGTGCTGGTTCTCGGACTCACGCACACTGGCCACGATCATCGCCGAGGGCGCGATCTCCCGCACGGACAAGGTGACCAGCACGGCGGTGTCATCGACACTGGGGGCGACCACCACGGCACGCGCCCGGGTGACACCGGCGATCCTGAGCACATCCGCCTTGGTACCGGAGCCGTAGACGGTGACCAGCCCCTGGTTCTCGGCGCGCGCCAGGGCCTGCTTGTCGGTGTCGATGACGACGATCTGATTCGGCGCCACCCCGTCCGCGAGCAGGGCGGCGACGGCCGACCGGCCCTTGGTGCCGTAGCCGATGACGATGGTGTGATTGCGCACGGATTTCCTCCAACGCTGGATCTGCAGGGTCTTGCGGGAATTCTCCGTCAGCACCGACAGGGTCGTGCCGACGAGCAGGATGACGAAGGCGATCCGGATCGGGGTGATCACCACGATGTTCATCAGGCGCGCGGACTGCGTCACCGGGGTGATGTCGCCGTATCCGGTCGTCGACAACGACACCGCCGAGTAGTAGAACGCGTCGATGAACGTCAGCGATTCGGAGTAGCCGTCCTTGTCCAGGTAGACGATGAGAGCCACCAGGAACAGCAGCAGGAAGGCGTAGAGCACGCGCCGCCCGATGAGCGACCACGGACTCGCCGCGATGGCACCGGGGATGTTGATGATCCCGAGCAACGCATGGTGCGGCAGACTGCTGAGCTCCGTGTCCCCACGGAAACGCTCGCGGATACGATCGCGCATGCCCGCTTCTCCTTTCCTGTCGTGGACCTGACTCTACTGCTTATCGACGACCGCGTCCGCCAGCAGTCCCTCCAGGTCCTTTCGACTGGGCAGGTCGTGCGGCTCGAGGGTTTCTCCCCAGCCGACGTAGTGGAACGCGGCCCGCACCGGGGCGTGCGGATCGTCGAGAATCCGCAGCCAGGCCTCCCGGTAGACGGCCAGCTGGATGATGGCGGCCTTCCGGTCGGCGCCGCTCGGCGGGCGACCTGTCTTCCAGTCGACGATGAGCCATCCCTCCGGGTTGTCGGGATCGCGGAACACCGCGTCCATGCGGCCACGGACGATGGCGTTTCCGATGCTCACCTCGAAGGGCTGCTCGACGAACTGGGGTGTCCGCTCCGCCCACTCGCTGGCCAGGAAGCTCTCCTTGAGCTGTGCCAGGTGATCCGCATCCACCGGAGCCTCGTCGATCCCCGGGAGCTGCTCTTCGTCCAGCAGAGCACTCGCCCCGAAACGGTCCTCGAGCCATTCGTGAAACGCGGTGCCACGCTTGGCGTACTGGTTCGGTTTGAACGGCACGGGGCGACGTTGACGGCGGGCGAACTGCAATGCATCGGCCCGCAGGTTGACCAGGTCGGTGGCGGTGAGCTCACCCGGTAACTCCACGTTGACCACCGGGGCCCGGGCCGCCTCCCACTCCTCGATGAGTGCGGAGGCCTCCCTCTCCCAGAAGTCGAAGGTCTCACCCGCGGCCTGCGCCGGCAGATCCGCCATCGCGCGACGGACCATGTCAGCGCCGGCCAGTGCCTGCGGGGTGGGCTGCAGCTGCGGGAACATTCCGGTTTCCGGTTCCGGGCCGGAGGGCACGTCGGCATCCTCCGACGCCTCCGGTTTCTCCGTTTCCCATGCGACAACCGCCTGCGGGGCAATCTCCGTGAGCCGGCGGAGATGCTCGTAGGGGTCAGCGTTGGTGATCCTCCGGGAACCCGTGACAGACAGCACCCTCTCAGAGCGGGTGATGGCGACGTAGAACAGTCGTGAGGCCTCTTCCTCCTCGGCCTTCCGACGCTCCTGGAGCCAACCGACCACCTCGTCGCGGGTCTTGGTCGCTTTGGCACCGTTGACCAGGCGTTCGAAATCCTTGCGGTCCTCCGCCTCCGCAAGTGCCGTGAAGCTGGGGTCCGGGACCTTGGTCACGTTGGTGAGGAAGGTGGACACGGTGGCCTGGTAGGTCGAGGAGTCGGCGTGCACGACGGCCACCACGTCCCACTCCAGCCCTTTCGCCTTGTGCGCGGTGAGGATCTGCACCTGGTCCTCCCGGACCGTCACCTCACCGGGTTTCAGCCCGTCCTCATGGGTGAGAGCGAGCGCGAAGTAATCCAGCAGGCCACTGAGGGTGTCTCCGGAGTATGCGGCGACCTCATCGTGGAGGCGGTCGAGGTGGACTGCGCCGGCGATGTTGCCGGAGGCGAGCACCTCGGTGCGCACCTGGAACACCGTCTCGATGTCGGTGAACAGATCCGGCAGGGCCTTGCTGAGACTGGTGGTGCGCAACTGCCGCAGACGGGAGGACAACAGCTCGAGGCGCCGCACACCCTCCGCCGAGTAGCGTCCTCTTTCGCCGAGGTCTGCGACGGCATCGGTCAACCCGGGCACCTGGTCCGGTGGATCCGCTGTGAGCTCCGCCAACTGGGAGGCCAGCCGCTCCATTGCCCCCTCCGGATGGTCGACGGTCTTTCCCTGTCCGGTGAGGTTCTTGGCCCGTCTACCCAGTGCGACGAGATCGCTGAGGCCGAGGCCGACCATGGGGCCGGTGAGCACGCGGAGTGCCGCAGTGGAATTCTGCGGGCGGATGAGCATGGTGGCCAGTGCGACGATGTCGGCGACCTCCGGGGTCCGCAGCAGTCCTCCCCGGCCGACGATCTCGAAGGGAATGCCTCGTTCGTTGAGTGCGTCGGCAATCGGCTGGGAGTGTTTGTTGGCACGCACCAGGACGGCCCCGGTGAACTTCTCCCCCGCCTCCTTCCGGGCGTGGAATTCGCGCGCCATGAGATCGGCCACCGCGGTGATCTCATCGTTCTGGTCGGCGTAGAAACCGAGGGTGACCTCGCCAGGGGATGCCCCCTTTCGCGGTTCCAGCGCAGCGACGGCTCTCTCGGAGCCGCGGCCGAGCACGCTGTCGGACACGGCATTCGCCAGGGCGAGAATCTCCGGTGGATTACGCCAGGACGTGGTCAGCTCCTTCTTGGCGGTGGTGGCGGTGCCGAGGCGGAAATCCTCGACGAAGGCGGTCAGATTCTCGGCGGTGGCACCGCGCCACCCGTAGATCGACTGCATGGGGTCACCGACAGCTGTGACAGTGCTCCCCTCGTCCACCTGCCCGAACAGGCTGGACAGCAGAATTCTCTGGGCGTGCGAGGTGTCCTGGTACTCGTCCAGCATGACCACCTTGTAGCGGGAACGCTGGCCGGCACCGATGGCCGGGTGCTCGGCGGCCAGGCGGGCGGCCACAGACATCTGCTCGTTGAAGGTCACCACATCGCGTCGCTTGAGCTCCGCCCGGAGTGCCTGGATGAGCGGCAGGTACTGCAACCGCAGCTTCTGAACTTCCGGCCACTTCAACGACGGCTTGGTGTAGTCCTTGGTGCCGTCGAGGGGCAGCTCTTCCATGCCGAGGAGGAAGGCCCGGGTCTCCTCGATGAGGTCCTCACTACTCATGACCTGGTTGTTCATCTCGTCGATGAGCTTGAGAAGGTTCTTGGTGACTGTCGCCACCTGCTGTGTCGCACCCAGTTCGCCCGTGTAGTCGGAGACCACCTCATGGGCAATCGCGTACAGGTCGGCGTCGGTGATGATCCGGGCCGCCGGTTCCACCGGCACCAGCAGGCCGTACTCACGGATGAGCTGCCCGGCGTAGGAATCATAGGTGGACACCGTCGGGGCGATCGAGGTGAGAGACTTCTCCAGCTCCCCGGTGGGATCGATGTCCCGGATCGCGGGCACACCGGCCAGGGTCTGCAGGCGCTGGCGGATTCTGCGGCCGAGCTCCTGCGCGGCCTTGCGGGTGAAGGTGAGTCCGAGAATCTCGTCGGGGCGGGCCAGCCCGTTGGCCACCAACCACACCACGCGAGCGGCCATGGTCTCGGTTTTTCCGGCTCCGGCACCGGCGACGACGAGCAGCGGCCCGGGGCGGTCACCGATGATGGCGGCCTGTTGCTCGGTCGGCGGGAACTCCTGCCCGAGGTACTTGGAGAGGAGAACAGGGGAGGTCTCACGCACGGGTGATCACCTTTCCTTCGGGCTGGATGGGGCAGATGCCACGTACTGTGCATCGTTCACAGTGGTCGTTGGCACGGGCGGTGAGGACAGGTCCGCGCATGTCCTCGAGCAGCGGAGGAAGCAGGTGCGCGAACTCCTCCAGTTGCTCCGGGGTGCGGGGCATCTGATCGCGCTCGGCCACCCCGTGCTTGTCCGTGACGTGCGCGGGGAACACCAGTTTGCCGCCCGCCACCTGCAGGGGGGCTTCCCCCGGGAGCGGGTCGGTGACCTCGCCATCCCGGACCACACCCCGACTGAGGGCCAGTTGGTAGGCCAGGAGCTGTAGGTGGGCCTCGGCATCGTTGTGACTGACCGCCGACCGCGCGGTCTTGAGGTCGACCACCCAGTGCCGGTCACCGCTGTCCTTGTCCAGCAGATCCATTCGTCCCCGGATGCGCACCCCGTCAGCCACCTCGACATCGACGCCGACCTCGACACCGACCGGTGTGTAGTTGATCCCGCGCGCCCGGAGCCAGCCCGCGGTCTCGCGGAGGAGGGAGGTGAAGGCCTCCTTCTCCGCCTGGCGCATCCAGGACGGACTCTTCTGGAGCGATTCCCACGCCGCGACCGTCAGCGCCGTGGCCTCCTCCGGGTCAGCACCCCGACCGAGCGCCTCGAAGAAGGCGTGGACCAGAGATCCTCTGACCATGGCCTCGGGGGTCTCCTCGTCCGTCACCAGACGCTGGATCACTTCGCGCAACGGGCACGTGAGGAGTCCTTCGATACGCGAGGGAGACAGTGCGGTGACTGCCGGCAGTGAATCACCGGAGGACATCGAGGTCGTCGTCCACCACTGCTGAGGGTCGGCACCGGGGACACCGGCCTGAGCCAACCTGGCCAGTTGGCGGGCCGCCTGGTCCCGTTCGTCGGCACGCGCACTCTCGTCGCACACCACCCGGCGCAGCTCGGCCAACAGACCGGCGACGGACAGCAGACGCACGTGCAGCGGCTGGTATTCGGCCTTCTCAGCGGCCGGATCCGCGGCGAATCGCTGGAGCTCGATGTCGTGGGTGGCGCAGTAGTCGTCGATGAAACGGGAGGGCTCAGTGGGTTCACCGGCGTCCGGGGCGTGGACAGCGGTGATCAGGAGGGAGGACACCGCCCGGGAGGTGGCCACGTGGAAGAGACGTCGTTCCTCCTTGAGCCGGTCGGAGGTGTGGGAGACGGGCAGGTCGGGGTCGATGCCGGCGTCGACAAGCTCGACGAGTTCCTCCTGGCCGAACAACGACCCGGTGGACCCCAATGAGGGCCACGCACCCTCCTGGGCCCCGGCCACGATGACATGTTCCCACTGGCCACCGACGGTGCCGTGGGCGGTGAGCAGGGTGACCGCCTCCGGGGTGGCGAGGCGACGGTCACGGACACCGGTGGGTAGTTCCTGCTCCTCGATGTGGGTGAGGAAGCCACGCAGCGAACCGGTGGGACGCCGCTCGGCGTAGTCGCCGGCCGCGTCGAACAACGCCATCATGGCGTCGAGATCGCGATCCGCCTGGGAACCGGTTGCCCCGCCCCGCAGGGAGGCGGCAAGGAGGTGATCAGACAGGCCGGTGGCGGACCATACAGCCCACAGCACGTCCTCCACTCCCCCGCCGAGTGCCGCCCGGCCAGCCTCCAGGACGCCCCGGATCCGATCGAGGATCGCCTGTTCACGGTCGGTGAGCAGAGCCCCGAAGTCCGGCAATGGGGCATCGGGCAGCAGCAGGGACCGCAGGGTGTCCATGCCACGGGTGCCCGGGTCGAAGCGCCGCAGGCCACGGACCAGTCGCCGCAGCGTCACCGGGTCCGCACCACCGACCGGGCCGAGCAACAGGTTCTCCAGATCGGCCGGTCCCAGGTCCTCGGTGAGGGCACGGACCCCGAGGAGCAGGTTGGCCACGATACGTTGCTCGGACAGCACCACATCGGTCGGATTGAGGTGCACGGGCACCCCGGCCGCGAGCAGGGCACGCCGGACCGGTGTCAGTTGGCCGGTCGACCGCACGATGACGGCGATGTCGGAGTAGGCCACCCCGTCCAGCAGGTGCGCACGCCGGATGCGGTCCGCGATGAAGGCGTGCTGCACCGTCGGGGAGTCGACGATGACGACGTCACGCGAGGGCCGGCGACGGGATTCGGGAAGCCGGATCTCATCGCTGACCTCCAGCCCGTGAAGGAACTCCGGAGTCGCACCACGAAAACGGAAGATGGACTGGTCCGGGTCCCCTCCGATGACCACCAGCTCGGTGCCGGGGATGAGGCGTCGGATGAGCTCCGCGGAGGTGGGGTCGAGGTGCTGCGCGTCGTCGACGATCAGGGTGTGCCACTGGGATTCCACAGGCTTCTCCAGCGTCGCACTGACCAGCTCGGAGGCGGAGTAGCTGCGGTAGCTGGACGCTGCGGACAGTGCCATCGTCTGCTCGTACTCGCGGAGGAAGTCACCGGCCGCGGTCCAGATGCCGCGCCCATGGTGCTGGCCCAGGGTCTGCAGATCCTCTGGGGACAGCCCACGTTCCGCCGCGCGCAGCAGGAAATCACGCAATTGGCGGGCGAAACCGACGAAGGTGAGCGCCGGGCGGTTCTCCTCCGGCCACAGACCGCGTCCTTCTTCGGCGTGACCGGCGAGCAGATCGCGGATGACCGCGTCCTGTTCTGCACCCGTGATGAGACGGATGGGTTCCTCCGAGGCCTGCCGCAGGAGGGCGAATGCGAGGGAGTGGATGGACCGCACGAGCGGGGCTTCGGAGGCGAAGTTACTGCCGGACAGCCGGTCGGTGAGCTCGCGGCGGAGCATCGCACCCGTTTCCTTGGAGGAGGCGACGACGAGAATGCCGGTGGGGTCGGCCCCGGCCGCGATCCGCTCGAGGACGGTGTCCACCAGCAGGCTGGACACCCCGGACCCCGCCGGCCCGGTCACCCGCCACACACCGGACTGCGGGAGGGGAAACGACCAGGTACGAGGGGCGGGAGCATCCTCCCGTGCGACCAGGCGGACCTCGGGTGTGGGGGCAGGCGACGTCATGCCCTAAGTTGTATCAGCTGCCCCGGACATGAGGAGGTCCTCCACCCGCCGAATGTGCGAACGCGCGTTCGAATTAGATTCCGGGTGCAGGTCATTGACGTGGCGCCGATAACTCACAGCCCGCAGCAGCAACTGGTCAAGATCCGGCAGGTGACGGAAACGCTCGACGATGCCGTCATCCACGGCTCCGGCGATGAGACCATCGACAATCACCAGCGCAGCCGTGTACGCCGCCGGGCGAGGGGCGGAGAAGGGAACCAGGTCGGTGATCACAGGCGCCTGCGAGCCGTGGTAGAGCGTGCTGGCCAGCAGGTCCGCGTGCCCCACCTGCACCGGACCGTCGATGGGCCGGTACTCCGGGGCATCCTCCTCCCAGGCCCGCTGATCAGCCAGCACAAAGGGATCGGCCTGCTCAGGCTCGGGCGGCGTGGGCTGATCCTGCAATGCCGTGGCAAGACGCAGGGCCACCAGCACCGTCTCATCCACCCGGCGCGCAAGCTCACCGTCGATCCACGTGGAAGCCTTCCACCCGGCGACCACGAAGCGACCGTCCGTGGACCGTACCGGGCGCGCCAGTCGCACACCGTCCACCTGGAGCGAGACACGCAGCTTCGCCGACCAGCCGGCCGCCACCCCGGAGGCACGCGAGTAGACGTACGGCCCGATCCGCCAGCCGTGGTCCCAACCGTGTCCGGCCGGTTCCGGCATGCCGGGCTCGCCCTGGAAGGCGTCGACCACGTGGGCGGGAACAGTCTCCTGGTACACGCTCATCCCCCCCCTAGAGGACTTCCGGGCGCGGGTAGGGCCACGGGTTGTACAGGCAGGTCACCGGCTCATCAGGGTAAACCTCGTCCGGATTGAGGGAGTACAGCTCGGCGTTGTTGAGCGAGAGGGTCTGCTGCATCATGATCGGCGCCAGCTCACCGTCGCCCCCGCAGGCCTCGTGCGGGGCGTAGCCGATTCCGTGGCCGACCTCATGGTTGACCAGGTACTGGCGATAGGACCCGAGGTCGCCGTTGAAGGGCGCCGCTCCGCGGACCCACCGGGACTCGTTGAGCACAACACGGCTGACCCCGTTGAGGCGGATGTGGCAGCTCGTCTCCATCTCGAGGTCGCGGCCACCGCAGACCTCGCGCGTGGTGCCGACACTGGTGAGCTGGATACGCATGTCCGGATCATCATCCGGGCCAACGTGCTCGAAACGGAAAGCGGGGTCGTTGGTCCAGCCCTTCGGGTTCGACAGGGTGGCGTCGATCATGGCCGCCAAGGCATCGTCGCCACCGGAACCGGCGGTGTCCACCCCGTCCTCGACCTCGACGACAAAGCGCACGACCACCTCCTCTCCGTCACCCGCGGTCATACCGGGGGTACCCACCGCGCGGAAGGTCCCCTCACCCTGCTCGGTGTAGGGGCCGCCGGGAGGCAGCTGATCGAGAGGCAGGTTCAGGTCCGGGGCCCGGGCCGGATCCGGCCCGGTGCGGCGTTCCGGTTGTTCTTCCTCGCCTGACTCCTCCGTCGTCACGGAACCGTCCGGGCCGGACGCATCGTTGTCGGCGGGCTCGGCGGGTGCCGTGAAGACGTCGACAAGCACCCAGATGGTGATGACCAGCAGAACCGGGATGGCGTAGGCACGCCATCCCAGTTCACGGGCGTATCGGGCCAGTACCGATGTGGTGGGGCGGGAATTCATGGGGAGTGCTCAGCGCACCCTAGGCGCCGGCGAAACCGACGAAACGCTGCGTGGTGGTGCCCAGTTCGACGTAGGAGATCTGGCGGGCACGGACGATGTAGCGCACTCCCTTGGCGTCGGTGAGCTGCAGGGTCGCGTGGTCGTTGTTCAGGGCCTCAGCGACCTGGTTGGCCACGTCATCCTGGTTGTCCTCCGTGGTGATGACGAGTTCACGGGGCGAATCTGCAAAACCGATCTTGATATCCATGGGCCCCATCATAGACCGGGGACGTTAGTATCTAGGTTGTGTCCGCATCTACCTCGCCATCCACGCCCTCCGCAGTTTCCGAGTCCGCCTCCCCGACGTTCGCTGAACTGGGTGTGGCGGTGGAGATCTGCGAGGCGCTGGCCGCGCAGGGGATCACCCGCACCTTCGCCATCCAGGAGCTGACGCTCCCGCTGGCGCTCGACGGCACGGATCTCATCGGGCAGGCCCGCACAGGCATGGGCAAGACCCTCGGTTTCGGCGTGCCTCTCCTGGACCGCGTCTTCGACTCCGCCGATGTCGAGGAGCTCGACGGCACCCCGCGGGCCCTGGTGGTGGTGCCGACCCGCGAGCTCGCGGTCCAGGTCGGCGAGGACCTGGCGCGCGCCGCCACGAAGATCCCGGTGCGGTTGACCACCATCTACGGCGGCCGCCCCTACGAGGAACAGATCGAGGCGCTGAACAAGGGTGTGGACGTTGTTGTCGGCACCCCGGGTCGTCTCATCGATCTGTACCAGCGCGGGGACCTGCAGCTGGACAAGGTCGCCATCCTGGTGCTCGACGAGGCCGATGAGATGCTGGATCTCGGCTTCCTCCCGGACATCGAGAAGATCCTCACGGCCCTGACGCACGAGCATCAGACGATGTTGTTCTCCGCGACGATGCCGGGGCCGATCATCACCCTGGCCCGCAGTTTCCTCAGCCAGCCGGTGCACATCCGGGCGGAGGATGTCGGCGCCGCCCAGACCCACTCCACCACCGAGCAGGTGGTGTTCATGGCACACCGCATGGACAAGGGTGCCGTGACCGCGCGGGTCCTGCAGGCCCAGGGACGGGGCCGCACGATCATCTTCGCCCGCACCAAGCGCACGGCCGCCGAGGTGGCCGAGGATCTGGCGGGACGTGGGTTCGCGGTCGGTGCCGTGCACGGCGACATGGGGCAGCCGGCCCGCGAGAAGTCCCTCAACGCCTTCCGCGAAGGCACGATTGAGATTCTCGTCGCCACCGATGTCGCCGCCCGCGGCATCGACATCGACGACGTCACCCACGTCATCAACTACCAG
>NZ_JAUNRW010000141.1:1669-4584 GCF_030535495.1 Corynebacterium sp. | reverse complement strand
GGGATGTGACCGGTGTGCGGCTGCGTGCCGTGACCGATGATCTCCTCGACCTCCTGGCGCACGGCGTCGAGCGAGATACCCATGGACTCCAGGGCCTTCGCGGCGACACCCTCACCCTCGTGGATAAGCCCGAGCAGGATGTGCTCGGTGCCGATGTAATTGTGGTTGAGCAGCCGTGCTTCCTCCTGCGCCAGAACGATGACGCGGCGGGCACGATCGGTGAACCGTTCGAACATGTCCTTGACCCCTAACCTTTGTTTCTCACTTGTCACCCACTGTAACGCGCAGGAGGGCCAATCTATTTGCACTCTCCGACATCGAGTGCCAACAATGCAGAGTCAGTGCAGGTCACGGCCATGTACGCCTTTAGCGAACAGCCCCTTTTTCGCCGGTACCGCACAAACTTCCCGCAACAACGACGGGGCTGTTATACGTCTGTTACCCTCGAGGGCAGAAGCCGCCCCGGAGACGCCGACCAGGAGATCCCGCCCCATGCGCCGCACCACCCTTGCTGCCCTCGCCCTCGCCGCCCTGCTTCCCGCCCAGGCACTGCCCGCCGCCGAGGCGCAGCCTGCGATGTCCTCGCTGGGCGGCCCGGGACTGCTCGGCGTCCTCCCCTTCCCGCCGGCGGCGAATCCGACGCAGCCCACGCAGGGCCAGGTGCACGCCAGTGACACCGCCATGCAGGCCGCGCTGCTCAATGAGCTCAACCGCTACCGCACCTCGCGTGGTCTCCCCGCCGTGGCCCGCCACGCCGCACTGGACGCCACCGCCCAGGGATGGTCGGTGTCCATGGCGCAGACGGGTACGCTGCGTCACAACCCGAACTACCGCGCCGGTTACCCCTCGAACTGGCGGCTGGCCGCCGAGAATGTCGGCACCTTCGACCGCGCCGTCCCGGCCGGTCACATGATCACCGCCTGGGCCAACTCCCCCGCGCACCGCGCCAACCTGGATAACCCGGAGTTCACTCACGTGGGCGTCGGGTGGGCCACCAACGCGCGCGGCGCGGTGTACGCCACCATCAACTTCGCCCGCTTCTAGTAGGCCTGCCCCTCCTCCTGCTGCTCCTCGGCGACCTTCGTCACGAAGGGGCTGGCCAGCAGGACGAGGATCGCCATGACGCCGGCGACGATGAAGGCGGTGTGCGCGCCGTCAGCGGTGGCCTGCGCGAGGTCCGCTCCCCCGGCCGCGGCGGCCTGGGTGCCGTAGGACAGCGCGGCGATGAGGATCGCGGTGCCCGCGGCCCCGGCCAGCTGCTGCAGGGTGTTGAGGATCGCGGAGCCGTGACCGTAGAGGTTCTTCGGCAGTGAGCCCAGGGCGGTGGTCATCAGCGGGGTCATCATGAGCGCCAGGCCGAGGGAGAACACGATGTGCATGGTGATCACCTCGGGCACGGTGGAGTTGATGTCCAGCCGGGTCATCGACCACACGGCACCGAGCAGCAGCAGCGCACCGGGGATGACCAGCGGGCGCGGACCGACCCGGTCGTAGAGGCGCCCGATGAACGGCGCCAGCAGCCCGGAGGCGAGGCCGCCGGGCATGAGCAGCAGGCCGGTGACCAGGGCGGTGACGCCGAGGCCGGTCTGCAGGTAGATCGGCAGCACCATGACCACGCCGAGCAACGTGCCCATGAGCAGCAGGGCGACGACGACGGACAGGGTGTAGTTGCGGATGGTGAAAGGCCGCAGGTCCAACAGGGGGGTCTCCAGCGTCAGCTGGCGCCACACGAACAGCACCAGCGCCACGAGGCCGACGACGGCCACGCCGATCGCGACGGTGGGGTTGGTGCCCAGGGTGGACAGCGCGTAGACCAGGCCACCGAAACCGAGTCCGGCCAGCACCACCGACAGCGGGTCGAAGGGGGCGCGGGTGGTCTCGCCGATGTTGCGAATGAAGATCGCACCCACCACCAGTGCCACCACGATGAGCGGGACGACCAGCCAGAACAGCCAGTGCCAGGTGAGTCGGTTGAGAATGAAACCGGATACGGTCGGGCCCAGCGCCGGGGCCACCGACATGACGATGGAGATCACACCCATGATCGAGCCGCGCCGGTTGGCCGGCACGACGGTCAGGGCCACGGTCATGAGCAGCGGCATGATGAGCGCGGTGCCCACGGCCTGCACGATGCGCCCGGTGAGCAGCAGTTCAAACGTCGGCGCCCAGGCAGCGACGATGGTGCCCACCAGGAAGCTGGTGACGGCGGCGAGGAAGACCTGCTTGGTGGAAAAACGCTGCAGGATCCAGCCGGTGGTCGGGATGACCACGGCCATCGTCAGCATGAAACCGGTGGTCAACCACTGGGCGGTGGTGGCCGGGATGGAGAAGTCCGACATGATCGACGGCAGCGCCACCGACAGGATCGTTTCGTTGAGGAACATCACCAGGGCCGCGCCGACGAGGACGATGAGGATGATTCGAACGTCGGCAGGCAGCGCCTGCTTCCCGCTGGACTGTTGCGTGCTCACGGGGGACCTCTCTATGTAGATATATGAAAGAGGATCATCGTAACGGGTGCGGCCCGGGCCCGCTAATCAGCAGGTGGAGGACCTATCCTGGGCCCATGGATCTCGAGACACTCCAGGAACTGCTGCGCACCGGACGCGACACCCCCGTCACCCTGACGCTGCGCCACGAAGTACCGGACGGATCCTTCGAGATCACCGGTGGCTACACCTGGTCGATGACTCCGGCGGTGTGGTTCTTCGATCCCGACGGGGTCCGCGTCCACCGGCACGCCGGGGGCTATGCGGTGGACCGCGGCACGGAGCCGGTCGCCCGGCGCGCGGGCCGGGCGGTGTGGCTGTTCCACACCACACCCCCGACCTACTACGACACCGCGCAGGTGCTCACGCGGCCGGAGGTCCTGCCCTTCCTCGAGCCGCGTCTCGACGCCGCCGTGCCCGCCGCCG
>NZ_JAUNRW010000141.1:0-1569 GCF_030535495.1 Corynebacterium sp. | reverse complement strand
CCGCCGGTGGCCGAGGGCTGCGTGCGGGTGGCCGCCACCGACATGTTCCTCGAGGGCGCGACCCCCACCTACCGGCCCGGCGACTACCTGGAGCACACGTTGTCGCTGGTCACGGATCCGGAAGCACCGGCACTGAGGTGCTTCATCGAACCGGGCACGGCGCGGCCGTCGGGGGATGAGACGTACTGGCCGTCGCTGGCCATCGGGGACGGCTGGTTCGCCGACGTGTGGCCCGATGCTCCCTGCAGCGGCTGGCAGGACATCCCCGGCACGCTCCACCTCACCGGGTGGGCGGAGCAGGATCGCCCCGTGGCGATGGTCGTGGAGCGGGTGTTCGCGAAGATCGTGCACGCCGACACCTGGTTTCGCACGAGTGACTCCCCGGTGTTGTGGCAGGAGATCGGGCCCGAGACCGACTACGCCGATCAGGACGGGTGGCAGGCGGTGGGCGCGCTTCTCGACGTCCGCCCGGTAGCCGGCGGGCCGGATGGGGATCACCGATGAGCTGACCGAGGTAACCGAGCCGCGGCTACACGGTAGCGGGGACCATCTCCCGACGCTCCGCCCGGCGCTGCTTGCGGCGCTCGGCGGCGTCGGCAAGCTTGTCCACGCTGTCGTGCCACACCAGCTCGACGGGCCCGCGGCGGAAGAAACGCAGCCAGACCGCGGACAGGGTGATGAGGAAGGCGGCGATGCCCAGGTAGATCGCCAGGGTGGTCACGGTGTACCACGGGCCCTGGATCTTGGCGCTCACGCCGAAGCCCCAGTCGTAGAAGATGATCGACGCGATGAGGTTCTGCAGGATGTAGTTGGTCAGGGCCATGCGACCGACCAGGGTGAGGCCGTGGCCCACCAGGCCGACGCGCTCCCGGTGGACGTAGAAGGCGGCGACGGCGGCGAGCAGGCCGAAGGCCACGATCGTGGAGGTGCCGTAGCGGGTGATGAAGCCGGCGGTCTCGCTCAGGCGCAGCGCCCAGTCCAGCGGGAAACCGACACCGAAACCGATACCCATGACGATCCGGCGCAGGCGGTACCCCTCCGGCAGGAAGAGCCCGGCGCGGTAGAGGTGCGCACCGACGAGGAACAGTCCCAGGCCCATGACGAACATGATGGGGATTTCCCCGCGGCCGCCGATGAAGCTCTGCACGCGCTCGGTGACCATGCCCCAGTACGAGGTGGTGTCATAGGCCTCGAAGGCCTCGCGGGCTGCCTCGAGGCGGTTGGCGTCCGGGGACACGGGGAGGTCCTCGCGCCCGAGGGAACCGCGCATGACGAAGGGGACCGCGCTCATCACGGCGATGACGCACAGGTGGACACCCAGGCCGATGAACATCCAGATCTTCTGCACCTTGGGGCTTGTCGCCATGACGGCGGCGACGACGAGGCCGGTGAGGCCGTAGCCCATGAGGACGTCGAACTCGAAGATGAAGATGTAGTTGAGGAGGCCGTCGATAATGAGCAGTCCCGCGCGCCAGGGGTAGCGGCCGGGCCAGGGCTCGCCGCGGCGGAGGGCGGACTGGCGCTGGATCTCCAGGCCGATGCCGAACATGATGGTCAGCAGGCCGATGA
>NZ_JAUNRW010000140.1 GCF_030535495.1 Corynebacterium sp. | reverse complement strand
CACCCAGATCACCGACGTCGCGGTGCGCCCGCGCATCGAGATCGCCGACCGTTAGGACCCCAGCGCGATCTCCAGCGCGGTGAGCGCGGCCCGGTCGGTCTCCTGCAGCATGAGCGGATCGGTGCCGGGCATGGGGGAGATCGTCGTGTCGGCCATCTGACCCCACGTCGGGATGCCGATGAGGCTCACCCGCGGATCCCGGGAGCCGTCCGCACCCACCATGAGGCGGGTCGCCGGATCGATCTCCGGGGAGCCGGAGGCCACGCGCTGCCCGTCGGAGGTGCTGAGTTCAAAGGGGCGGGCGCGGCCGGAATCGAGCAGGGAGGCGGCCAGCGGGTCGGCGGGGCGGCGGATGTCGGGGCTGTGCATCCAGGCGTCGACGAGCACGGGGGAGCGGACCTCCACCTTGTTCGTCGTCGGGGAGGTGGCCACGAACTCCCCGCCGGTGACGCGCACCGTCGGGTGGGCGCCGAGGAAGGTGACCAGGCCGGCGTCGACAAGCGCGAGCAGCTGCCGGGAACGAAACAGCGGCGGGCCGGAGCCGACCATCTGCCCGAGGGCGGACATGGTGGCGAACAGGCCGCGGCGCGATTCGAAGGTGTAGCGGTCCTGCGCGCCGAGCACGGCCGTCGGCTTGCGCGAGGCGTTGATCGACCACAGTGCGGCCTTGACGGGGCTTGCGGTTCCCAGCGCGGCGGCGTCGATGTCGGCGGCCATGCGCTGCGCAATGAGCTCGGTGACCTCCGCGCGCGCGCCTTCGACACCCGCGAGCGGTTCCATGAGGGCGCGCAGGGAGAACGGCTCGGACGTGTGCTTATCGACGAGCCCCTCGTCCCCCTCCAGATCCCCCGTGAGCAGGGCCGCGAACTCCTCGACCGGCAGGTCCACGGCGTCCGGGCGCACCCGGGCCAGGGTGCGGTAGTAGGCCTCGAAGGCGTCGGCGATGACGGCGGGGAAGACCTGGGTGTCGTAGTCGATGCGTTCGGTGTCGGCGAGCTCCCGCAGAACCCGGCCCAGGCGTGGGCCCTTCACCTTGGGCGGCAGCCCGCCGTAGTCGGATTTCGGCAGGTAGGGGTAGCCGCGGTGGGAGGTGACCACCAGGTGCGGCTCGCGGCCGGAGGGCTCGTAGCGCAGGCCGGAGCGGGTGGAGGCGTCCTCGTGGAACACTCCGCCGCGGTCGAAGGTGAGCAGGGCCATGATGTCGAAGAAGCCCATGCCCAGCCCGCGCACCAGCACGGTGCCCTCCTCCGGGATGAGGTCCACCTGCTGCTCGACGGGGTTGTCGGGGCGGATCCACGTCAACCCGGCCGCGGCCAACTCGGCCTCCTCGTGGGTGGGGCCGGGCACCTGCCACCCCAGGGCCAGAACCGTGGCATCGGCGGTGACGGTGGTGCCGTCGGACAGCTCGATCTCATCGGCACCGTCGACCTCCCGCAGCGCAACGGCCCGGGCGTGGTGGGGGATGACCGTCACCGATTCCGGCAGGCGGGCCAGCGCCACGTCGAACACCCACTCCAGGTAGGCGCCGTAGAGGGCGCGGGAGGGGTTGGACTCCGGGCGGGTCACCGCGATCTCGTCGGCGAAGGCCGCGGCCACCTCCGGGCGCGGGGGGTGCGCGGCCAGCAGCTCGGCATGCTCCGGGGGGATCTGTTCACCCCGCAGGTGCTGGATCCACTCGTGGAGGATCGGACCCTCGAGCACCGGGGCGGACACGCTCGCGCCGGGCTCGGTGAACAGGGTGACCGCCGCGGAGAGGGTGTTCATGCACAGGGTGCGGGTCTGGGTGGTGTCCCACACGCGTCCGGCGCCGTGAGCTGCATCGTCGATGAGGTGCAGGGTGAGCTCGGTGCCGGGTTCCACGGCGGCGGCGAGTCTCTCGACGACCGAGATGCCGCGGGGGCCGAGTCCGACGACGGCGATGGAGGGGGTGGTCACGACGGGGGCTCCTCGGGGATCTGATTAGACTATGCGGTCTACCGCGTTGGTACTGTGCAGTCTACTCTGTGCTACCTTGCTCATCAAACGTCATACCTCCGACCGTCAACAGGAGCTCCGTCCCGTGAAACCCCGCCGCATCATCGCCGCGTTGGCGCTGGTCGCCGCCGTCGCCCTCGCGGGCGCCTGCGTGAACACCACCAGCGCCCGCAGCGAGGAGGACAACCGGCTCACCTACCTCGAGCCTATCTTCTTCGCCACGCTCTACCCGCCGGGTGCGGGCTTCTACCCCAACGGCGCGGTGGTGACCAACATCGCCGACCGCCTGCTCTACCAGGACCCGGAGACCCTCGAGCTCTCCCCCTGGATCGCCACCGACCTCCCCGAGGTCAACGCCGACGCCACCGAGTACACCTTCGACATCCGCACCGACGTCACCTACTCCGACGGCACCCCGCTCACCGCCGAGAACGTCGTGGCCAACTTCGATCTCTTCGGCCTCGGCGACTCCGAGCGCATGCTCACCTCGTCCGAGCAGATCACCAACTACGAGCGCGGCGAGGTCATCGACGAGGACACCGTCCGCTTCCACTTCTCCGCGCCGGCCCCCGGGTTCGCCCAGGCCACCAGCTCCTTCAACGCGGGACTGTTGGCCGACGCCACCCTGGAACTGGCCAACGACGGCTTCGGCCCGGGCAATGCCACCGGCGTCATCGGTTCCGGCCCCTTCGTCATCACCGGTGAGCAGCTGGGCACGCGGCTGACCCTCGACGCCCGCGAGGACTACGACTGGGCCCCGCCCGCGCACCCGCACCAGGGACGCACCCCGCTCGACGGCATCGACTATGTCCTGGCCTCCGAGGATTCCGTCCGCGTCGGCGGACTCGTCGCCGGGCAGGCGGACGTGGCGCGGCAGATCGAGGCGCCCGTCGAGAAGCATCTTGAAGACCACGGCATCAACGTCATCTGGCACGGCACCAACGGTGTCAACAACTCCCTGAGCTTCCGCTTCATGCACCCGCACCTGCAGGACATCCGGATGCGCCAGGCGCTCATCGCCGGCATCGACCGGGAGGAGATCATGCACACGCTGTTCTCCGACTCCTACGTGCCCGCCACCTCCGCCATCGCGCACACCGCGCTCGGTTACCGCGAGCAGGCCGGCGCCTACCTCCACGATCCGGCGCGCGCCGAGCAGCTTCTCGACGACCTCGGCTGGACCCCCGGCGCCGACGGCATCCGTACCCGTGACGGCGAGCGCCTGAGTTTCACCATCAACGAGGCCGTGCCGCAGCCGCGCTCCCGGGAGATCATCACCAAGATCCAGGAGCAGCTGCGCCGCATCGGCGTGGAGATCCACCTCAACCCCGGTGACAACGCCACCCAGAACGCCGACTCGAAGGACTGGCGCAACATCCAGATCCGCCACACCATGGTCGGCCGCGCGGACTACGACGTGATCAAGTCCATGTGGCACTCCACCAACCGCAACGAGCTGCTCAACGGCTCCGACGACACCGTCCACGACCAGCGCCTCGACGACATGCTCCACGAGATCGCCTCGCTGGCCTCCGAGGAGGAGCGCGCCGCCAAGACCCGCGAGGTGCAGGACTACCTCACCGAGCAGGCCTACATCCTGCCGCTGTTCGAGGAGCCCGTCGTCTACGGCGTCCAGGCCCACGTGCGCGGTTTCCAGCCCGAGTCGATCGGCCGCCCCTCCTTCTACGGGGTGTCCCTGGACAGCGAGGAGCAGCAGTGACCCGTAATCAGATTCTGCGCCGCATCGGGCAGGCCGTGATCGTCCTGCTCATCACCTACACCGTGGCGTTCATCCTGCTCACCGCCCTGCCCTCGGACGGTGTCATGGCCCGCTACGCCAGCCCGGACCTGGCGCTGTCCACCGAGGAGATCGAGCGGATCCGCCAGGCCTACGGTGCCGATGACCCGCTGCTGCTCCAGTACCTCGGGGCGCTCGGTGGCTTTGTCACCGGCAACTTCGGCTACTCCGTGCAGACGGGCACCCCGGTGTCCACCCTCATCGTCGAGGCCCTGCCCGGCACCATCGCGCTGTCGGTCTCGGCCTTCGTCCTGGCGATCATCCTGGCCCTGGTCATCGCCGGCCTGGCCACCACCCGCACCTTCGGGTGGCTCGGCGACGTGGTCCGATCCCTGCCGGCCTTCATGGTTTCCCTGCCGACGTTCTGGCTGGGCATCGTCATCATCCAGGTCGTCTCCTTCCAGCTCGGGTGGGTGCCCATCATCGGGGCCACCACCGTCCAGGCCCTCATCCTGCCGACGCTGACCCTCGCCGTGCCGATCTCCGCCCCGCTGGCCCAGGTGCTCATCCGCTCCATCGACGAGGTCCACCGCCAGCCCTTCATTCAGGCGGTGCGCGCCCGCGGCGCCGGGGAGGCGTGGATCTTCTGGCGCAACGTCCTGCGCAACGCCATGCTGCCCGCCCTCACCATGGCCGGTCTGCTCTTCGGTGAGCTGGTCGGCGGCGCCGTGGTCACCGAGGCCGTCTTCGGCCGCGCCGGCATCGGCCAGATGACGGTGCAGGCGGTGGCCAACCGCGACACCCCGGTACTGCTGGCCGTGGTCGTCATCGCCGCCACCCTCTACGTCCTCATCAACCTCCTCGTGGACCTGCTCTACCCGGTCCTCGA
>NZ_JAUNRW010000031.1:5556-22604 GCF_030535495.1 Corynebacterium sp. | reverse complement strand
CGGTCGGCGGGGCGCTCGTAGAGTGCGGCGCCGCCGTACATGGCGTCGACGATGCGCTGCAGGCCGGCCTCCTCGCGGGCCACGGACACCCGGACCCACTCCGCCGCGGCATCCTGACCACGCTCATTGCGCAGTGCCTCGAGGAAGGCACCCGGGTGAACAATCGCCACCAGGGCGGACACGTGGCCGAAGCCGAGCGAGGTGACCAGACCGGCCTTCGGTGCCCGCGCGGCCAGGTTCAGCGGGCGGCGCAGCCACACGAGGTGCTGGTGCTGCTGGAGAACCGGGTCGACCGTGTCCAGGGACATGTTCGCCGGCACGATGCCGGAGCGCAGGACCTGGGTGAGGCCGATCATCTGGAAGGCCGCAGCACCGCCCTTGGCGTGGCCGGTGAGCGTCTTCTGGGAGATGACGTACAGCGGGTTGCCGTCCGTGCGGCCGATGGAGGCGGCGATGCGCTCGTGCAGGTCCGACTCGTTCGGGTCGTTGGCGTTGGTGGAGGTGTCGTGCTTGGAGATGATGGCGACATCATCGGCGGACACACCCACCGCGGCCAGCTGACGGGCGAGACGGGAGTCGGCGCCACCACGCGCCGCACCCAGGGCACCCAGGCCCGGGGCCGGGATGGAGGTGTGCGCGCCGTCGGCGAAGGACTCGGCGAAGGCGACGACACCCAGCACGGGCAGGCCGAGGTCGGCGGCGACGGTGCCGCGGGCCAGCAGCACGGTGCCGCCACCCTCGGACTCGATGAAGCCACCACGACGGCGGTCGTTGGCGCGGGAGAAGTAGCGGTGCTCGATGCCCTTGTTCTCCATCTCGGTGCTGTCGGCGGTGGCCGCCATGTCACCGAAGCCGGTGATGCCCTCGATGGACAGGTCGTCCAGGCCGCCGGCGACGACGAAGTCGGCCTTGCCCAGGGCGATCTTGTCGTAGCCCTCCTCGACGGAGACGGCGGCGGTGGCGCAGGCGGCGACCGGGTGGATCATCTGGCCGTAGCCGCCGACGTAGGACTGCATGACGTGCGCGGCGACGACGTTGGGCAGGGCCTCCTGCAGGATGTCGTTCGCGCGCGGCTCGGCGAGCAGGCCGTCGATGTAGAGCGAGCGCATGGACTCCACTCCGCCCATGCCGGTGCCCTGGGTGGAGGACACGCGGGCCGGGTGGACCTCACGCAGCAGTTCCGCCGGGGTGAAGCCGGAGGCGAGGAACGCGTCGATGGTGCAGACGAGGTTCCACAGTGCGAGGCGGTCGAGGTTGTCGATCATGTCGGCGGGGATGCCGTACACGGACGGGTCGAAGCCCTCCGGGATCTGGCCGCCGACGAACCGCGACATGGTGGTGCGGCGCGGGACGCGGACGGCGGAGCCGGCGTGGCGGACGACCGTCCACTCCCCTGCCTCCTCGTCGAAGAAGGCGGAGGTGTGGTCCGGCTCGGAGTCGACGAAGGTCTTGGCCTCCTCCTTGGAGGCGACGGAGAAGGACAGATCCTTGTCCAGGTAGACGGTGGTCAGCTCCGGCGCCAGGTTGTCGACCATGAAGAAGTCGTCGTGGTAGCGGCGGACGCCGACCTTGCCCAGGACCTCGTCGTGGAAGCGCTCGTAGATGTCCTCCTCGGCGATCTCCTGCTCCTCGGCGTCGTACCAGGCGTCGCCGTCGCGGTGGATGAGCCCCATGGTCCAGGCGAGCTCGATGACGCCGGCGGCGGTGAGGTCGCCGCTGAGCTCGGCGTCGAAACGCGTGCGGGCGGAGCCGTAGGGGCCGATCTCGCCGGCGCCGACGATGACGATCATGTCCTCCAGCGCGGTGGACACACCGCTGAATTCCGGCGCGGTCCACTCGAAGCGGCGGTACGGGGTCGGCAGCGCGGTGAGCGTGCGCGGCTCCTCGACGTCCTGCTTATCGACGCCCCCCGCCAGCTCCGCCTCAGCCGCCGCTTCCGCGGCGAGCTGGGAGATGTTGACGTCGGACTCGCCGAGTCCGCCGGTGTAGTCGACGATGACCGGGTCCTGCGCGGCCTGCGCGCGGACCTCGTCGGTGACCTGGGACAGCAGCAGCTGCGCCATCTCCTCGTTGGAGAAGGTCTTGACGCCCTTCGACTCGATGGTCTCGACGAGCGGGTCGTTGCCGCCCATGAGGCCCGTGCCGCGGACCCAGCCGATGAAGGCGTGGACGAGGCTGGTGCGATCGCCCCAGACCGGCTCGGCGTGCCAGCGGGTGACCAGCGCGTCGAGGGAGGCCTTGGACTCGCCGTAGGCGCCGTCGCCACCGAAGCGGCCGCGGTTCGGGGAGCCCGGGAGGACGACGTGGAGGCGCTTGCCCACGTGGGTGTCGGTGCCGATCTCGGACAGGCCGGCGATGAGGCGCTCGACGGCCCACAGCAGCAGGCGCATCTGCGACTCGGCGGCGGGGCCGGCGTCAGCCAGCGAACCCATGACGCGCGGGGCGGCGAAGGGGAAGAGCAGGGTCGGGGTCAGGGCCTTCTTGAGGACCTTCTTCTGACCGTTGACCGTGGCGGTCTGCTCGTTGCCGATCCACTCGATGACGCCGTCGAGGTCCGTGTAGGAGCTCAGGTTCGCCGGGACGACCCACAGTGCGGCGGTGCCGCGTGCCGACGTCGCGTAGAGGTTCTTGTAGTAGCTCAGGCGCGAGTGGGAGAGGCTGGAGGTGGTGACCACCACGGTGGCACCGCCCTCGAGCAGCTCGGCGACGACACCGGCGGCGATCGAGTTCGGGGAGGCACCCGTGACCACGGCGACGTCCCGGGCGTAGTCGAGGGCGTCGGTGTCGCGGGCCTGGGCGGCCAGCTCACCCAGGCCCAGGTACTCGGCCTGCTTGGCGACGTTCTCACCGGCGCCGGTCACGTCGAGCTCGGCGGCGTCGAGCTCACCGAGGGCCACGCGGGTGAGGTCCTCGCGGGCGGAGGCCCAGCGGTCGTCGAGAAGCACGGCCTTGTTCGCGTCGAAGCTCGGGGCGACCTGGCGCGGCCAGTCGGAGCCCAGCTCGCGGGAGACGAGGTCGAACAGGGCGGCGTACTCGTCGCCCTCGTCCTCGAGGTTGTGGGACTCGACCTCGGAGATGCCCAGCTGGGACAGGATGGTGCGGGCGGTGGCCGCCAGCACACCCTCCTTGCCGGTGACCTGCTCGGCGAACTCGCCGAGGGCGGCGGAGTCGACGACCCCACCGGCTCCGCCACCGGCGGACGGCAGGCCGACGGCGACGCCGCGGCGGGCGGCGACGGCCTGGACGGCGGCGTCGATAAGCGCGTCGAGATCGCCTGCCGACGTCGGGCTGGCCGGGCTGAGGGAGGCCAGATCGCCGCCGCGCAGGGAGGCACCCTCGCGGGCGCCGATGACGACCTCGGCGACGACATGGTCGGCCCAGCCGGAGCCGAGCTGCCAGGTGCCGGTGACACGGTCGGCGATGTAGTTCGGCTTCTTGCCGGTCGGGCCGGTGATGCGACGCAGGGCGTCGGCGGCGGCGTCCCCGAGGACCGGGCCGAAGGCCTTGTAGCCCTTGGCCATCTTGGTCACGGTCTGCTTGAGGGCGGCCAGCTCGGCGTCGGCGGCACCGTCGATGGCGCCGAGGCCGAACTCCACGCCGAGGTCCAGCAGCAGCTGGTTGCGGCGCGAGGACACACCCTCGACGAGGGTCTCGATGGAGTCGGTGGCACCCATCTGGTCCGGGCGGACCTTGGTCCAGATGGCGATGAGCATCTCGGTGGCATCGGACGGGGTGAACTCGATGTCGTCCGGGGTGCCGGCGCCGGCCGCGGCGACGGGCGCCGGGTTGGCGGCGGGGACGGTGTCGCCGGTCGGGGCGTTGGCGGTGACCGGGGCGGGCGCGGCGGTGGACTTCTTCTCCGCCGGTGCCTCCTCGGTCTCCGGCACGACGTCGGCGGCGACCTCGCGGGTGATCTCATCGGTGGCGAAGACGACCGGGCGGTCGCGCTCGACGTTGAGCACCTCGATCGGGGTGCCGGCGTACTGCGGCAGGCGCAGGGTCTGGCCGAGCATGTTGGCCAGGGTCGGGGCGGAACCGACGCCGACCTCGACGAAGCGCTCGATGCCCAGGTCGCGCAGGATGAGGTCCTGCGTCTCGATCCAGCGCACCGGGGAGGCGAACTGCCAGGCCAGCAGCTCGATGAGCAGGGTGCGGCCCAGCTTGACCGGGTCGGCGGCGGCGGCCTCGAAATCGGCCAGGATGGCGTCGATGTACGGGGAGGAGACGACCTCGGTGATCGACTCGACGAACTCGCGGGTGAGCTCGAAGGGGCGGGCCACCAGGTTCGGGATGTAGCGGTCGACGAGGATGTCCAGGTTGATCTCCGCCGGGATGAGCGAATCGAGGTGCTCGCGGAAATCGCCCACGCCGTCGCGCAGGTGGCTGGAGTGGAAGGGGACGTCGATGCCCGGGATCATGATGAACGCGCGCTGGCCCGGGGCCTTCGCCTCGGCATCGGCCTTGAGGGCGTTGAGCCCGGCGCGGGTGCCGGCGACGGCGTACTGCACACCGGCGATGTTGTAGTTGACAATCTCGAGGAACTCGCCGGTCTTCTCCGCCATCTCCTGCACGTAGCCGAAGACGTTGTCGGCGGTCAGGCGCATCTTGTTGGGACGCAGGGCGGCGAGGCCGTAGTTGGAGTTGCCCTCTTCGTCGCGCTCGACCAGGCGGTGCATGGTCAGGCCGCGGCGGTAGACGATCTCCACGACGGACTCCAGGGAGAGCACGCCGGAGTAGGCGGCCAGGGCGTTGTACTCGCCGACGGAGTGGCCGGCGAAGTAGGCGCGCTGGTTGAGGGCGTCGGCCTCGCGCATCTCGGCGATCTGGGCGCAGCCCAGGGTGGCCATGGCGACCTGGGTGAACTGGGTGAGGAAGAGCACGCCGTCCGGGTGGTGGAAGCGCTCGCCCCCGACGACGACCTCGGTCGGGTTGTTCTTGACGATCTCCAGGACGGAGAAGCCCAGCTTGCCGCGGGTGTGGCGGTCGGCGCGGTCCCACGTCTCGCGGGCGGCGGCCGAGGAGGCACGGGAATCCATGCCCATGCCCTGGGACTGGATGCCCTGGCCGGGGAAGCCGTAGAAGGTGGTGGGGGCGGCCATGACGGCGGTGGCGGTGAGGACGATGTTGCCGTCGACGGTGGCGGTGACGGCGCGGACCTCACCGTGGCCCGGGCGGTTGTCCACACCCGCGCGCTCGACGGTGAACTCGATCGTCGCGCCCGGCAGGACCGGGGCGAGCATGGTGGCGGTGTACTCGACGACCCGGCCCGGGGCCGTGGTGGCGGAGTCATCCTGGTAGCCGGCGCCGGCGACGAGCTCGCCGATGGCGGAGGTCCACATGCCGTGGACGATGACACCCGGCAGGCCGGCCAGGCCGGCGGCGGTGTCGGAGACGTGGATCGGGTTGCGGTCGCCGGAGACGACGGCGAAGGGGTGCATGGACTCCGGTGCCACGACGCGCGCGTAGGCGCGGAAGGAACGCGGGGTGTCCACGACGGACGGCAGCGCCGAGGTGTTGGTCCGGGCGGTCATCTTCCCGTTGCGGCCCCGGATGGCGAAGCGCTCGGAGAGCTTGGCCAGGGGCTCGCCGTCGGCGGAGATCTCCGCGCGGACGACGACGAGGCGGCCCATGTCGGTGTCGGAGACCTCGTCGGCGTGCGCCGTGATCTGCAGGTCGACGGCGCCCTCGTCCAGGGAGGGCAGGGCGCGGAGCATGGTGAGGTGGTGCTCGAGGTGGACCAGGGACAGCATGCCCTCGACGACGGAGGCGGAGTCGGTGCCCGGCACCACGGCGGAGCGCACGGCGGCGAACACGGCCGGCCAGGCGCGGCCGACGAGAACGTCCGGGGCGGTGTCGTGGGCGGCCAGCTCGGAGGGCAGGTAGCCGGCGGTGACATTGTCGTAGTCGGCGAGGTGCCCGGCGTCGAGGGTGGTGGACCACTCGGCGACACCGGCCGCGGTGACCTCGGCGAGCTCGCCACCGGCGGCGACGCGGGTGAGCTCGGCCATGGCGGCCTCGGCGTCCGCGGCGGTGACCTGCGGGTTGGCGGACAGCGGGGCATCGGCCGGGACGGTGAAGCGGATGGTGAGGTCCGTGGTGGTGCCGGCGGCGGTGGAGCCCGCGAGCGGGACGGTGAGCAGGGCGTGCTCGGCGTCCTCGGCCACGAGGCGGGCGCCGGTGGCGGCGTGGTCGGCGGACTGGCGGTCCGCGGCCAGGGTCCACTGGTCGGAGTCACCGAGGCGCTCGATGTAGGAGGCCTGCTGGCGGCCGGCCCAGTAGGTGCCCGGGGCGGTCAGCACGCGCTCGACGACGGAGTCGGTGACCTCGACGGGGGCCTCGCCGGCGTCGATAAGCGCGTCGATGGAGGCCTGGTTGAAGCGGCCGAGCAGCTCGGCGACCGGCTCGTTGGCGCGGGTGATGCCGGCGACGGCGGCGGTGCCCGGGATGATGCAGACCTCGTCGGCGTCGTAACGCTCGTCGTGGGCCTGCCACAGGGAATCGGAGCGCCACCAGCGGCGGACGTCACCGTCGATGACGGGGACGAAGTTGGCGGGCTTGCCCGGGTTGAGCAGCAGCTTGGTGAACCAGGCGCGGTCGGCCGGGTGGATGAGGTCGCGCGCGGCGAAGGGGTAGAGCTCCACGAGCTTCTCGACGCTCGCGCCCGGGTTCTCCGCGTCCACCTCGACCTCGGCCTCGAACTGGCCGTGGTCGCGGTCGGTGAGGCGGGCCTCGGCGCGCTCGACCATGTCGACGAAGCGCTGGAACCAGGACACGTCGGTCCACTCGCCCTGGTACGGGCCGGAGACCTCGAGGTAGCGGCGCAGCCACTGCTCGTAGGTCATGGACTCGATGTCACCGAAGTAGGGCTTGCAGGTCTTGTCGATGGCCGCGATGATCTCTTCGCGACGCTCGGTGGCGGCGTCGTCGTCGCCGGCGACCTCGTCGAGGAGGCGACCGGCCTTGGCGAAGGAGTTCTCGATCTCATAGAGGTCGGCGCCGAGCTGGGAGCGACCGGAGGCCACGCCACCGGCTTCGCGGCCGGCGCCGGCCCACTGATCGGTGCCCGGCGCGGCGACGAGGGCCTGCTTGACGGACTCGGAGGCGGTGGACTCGAGGGTGGCCATGGCGGCGGTGCCGATGAGGATGCCGTCGGTGGGCATGGCGGGCAGGTCGTGGCGGTGCGCCCAGGTGCCGGTGATGTACTCGGCGGCGCGCTCGGGGGTGCCGATGCCGCCGCCGACCACGAGGATGACGTTGTCGCGCTCGCGCACCTCGGCGTAGGTGGCGATGAGCAGCTCGTCGAGGTCCTCCCAGGAGTGGTGGCCGCCGGCCTTGCCGCCCTCGACCTGGATGATGATCGGGATGTCCTCGACATCGTCGGCGATCTTGAGCACCTGGCGGATGTGCTTGACCGCACCCGGCTTGAACACGATCCAGGGGAAGTTGGCCTCGCGCAGCTCACGGACGAGGGAGACGGCCTCGTCATGGGGCGGCATGCCGGCGGTGATGATGATGCCGTCGATGGGCGCACCGTTGGCGCGGGCGCGCGGCACGAGGCGCTTGCCCTCGACCTGCATGCGCCACAGGTAGGGGTTGAGGAACATGGAGTTGAACTGGGCGTTGACGCCCGGCTCCAGCATGTCCTGCAGCTGGGCGAGGTTGCCGTGGAGGACGTCCTCGGTGACCTGGCCACCACCGGCCAGCTCGGCCCAGTGGCCGGCGTTGGCGGCGGCGGCGACGATCGTGGGATCGACGGTGGTCGGGGTCATGCCCGGCAGGGTCATCGGGGTGTAGCCGGTGACCTCGGTGAACTTGGTCACCAGACGGATCCGGTCACCGCGCTTCTCCAGGCGGGGGGCGAACTCGGACCAGTCGCGGGGCAGCTCGGGGGCGAGGCCGGCGTCGAAAAGCTCGGCCTGGCCCTCGGTGTCGGAGACGGTGACCACGCCGACGCCGCGGCCGGCGATGATGCGACGGGTGAGCGGGGACATGCCGGTCTCGGGGCCGACCTCGAGCAGCCAGCGGGTGCCGGCGTCAACGGCCTCGTCGAGCTCGGCGGGGAAATCGACCGGGGTGGTCAGGACCAGCTCGGCGGCGACGCGGGCGATCGCGGCGTCGAGGCCCGCCTTCTGGGCCCAGGCGACGGTCTGCTCGACGGCGGCCTCCATGGCCGGGTGGTGGAAGGCGATCTGGATGGGCAGCGGGTTGAAACGCGGGTTGAAGGGCTCACCGCCGCGCTCCTTGTTCTCGATGGCCTTGGCGTCGCGCTTGGCGAAGGTGCCCAGGAGCTCCTCGACGGCCTGCAGATCATGCGGGCGGCCGACCATGACATAGGTGTCGCGGGTGTTGCGCAGGCCGATGACGGGGCGGATCTCCTCCGGCACGTCGGCGCAGGCGTGGTCGATGGCCTGCTGCAGCTGCTCGCGGGTGATGCCGATGACGGAGACCATCGGCGAGAGCTCACCCTGCTGGATGAGGCCGGTGATGCGCGCGGTGCGGGTCATGGCGGCGCCGATGAGCTGGGCGATGGCCAGCAGATCATCGGACTCTGCCTGACCCTCCAGCAGCAGGGTGGCCAGCTTGCCCTGGGAGTGACCGACGGAGGCGACGGCCTTGTCCAGTTCGAGGCCCTGGCGGTCGAGGGACTCCAGCACGGCGAGCTGGGAGGTGAACACACCCGGCACGCTGACGGCGGCCTGGGCGGTGTCGAAGGCCGGGTTCACCTCGGCGCGGGCCCAGGCGACGGGGTCGAAGCCGTGGGGGCGGGTGCCGGCGAGCTCATCTGCGACAGGCGCGAGCTTCTTGGCGGCGCCGTCGACCAGGGAGGTGACGGCGGTGCCGACACCGGCGGCGACGGCCGCGCGCAGGGTCTTCAACCAGTCGAATCCCTGGCCGGAGAAGGCCAGGGCAAACGGCTCGCGGTCGAAGCGGTTGATCAGTCGATCCGTCCCGAAGGAGGTGCTGTATTCGGTCACGTGGACTTCGCTCCTGTGTTTCCTACTTTGTGCATGACGAAACTCCGGGCACCAAAAGTGCCCACAAGTTTTGATAGCCAAATATGCCACAAAAACTTGAGGAAAGCGTCATCTTTCGCTCGGGTGTCGGCGCGTCCGGGCCCTGACGGTGTCCCGTGACGCTTACGTGCCGGTAAGTTTCGCCACCGTCGGTTCCCCCACAAAACCACCCGTGTGCAGTGCCGCTCCATCGCCCCGGCCCGCGGGGTACTGTGACCGGAATGTGATCATCGCCACTTCGCAGGAATCGGGGCAATGATTGTCACACCGGCCCGCCCGGGGGCGGCGTCCTCCCCCGGAAACGACGACAGGGCCCTCCCTGTCACGGGACGACCCTGCCGCCGATTCGTGCGCCCGGTGGGACTTGAACCCACACACCCGAAGGCACTGGAACCTAAATCCAGCGCGTCTGCCAATTCCGCCACGGGCGCGTGCCCGGATCATGTTACCCTGCCCCACGTCAGCACCGATAACGGCCCGAACTCCACCTTTCGGATGATGCCGGGTATGGTGTTATTCCGTGAGCGAGAACAGGCCCCGGCGACAGCGCAAGAAGGTCCGCGTGACCCACGTGATCTTTCTCGCCGCCGCCGTGCTGTGCACCATCGCTCTGGCCTGGTGGCAGTGGACGCGCTTCCAGTCGGGAGCCGGCACCTTCCAGAATCTCGGATACGCCCTCCAGTGGCCGCTTTTCGGCGCGTTCTTCGTCTACGCCTACCGCAAGTTCCTCGAGTACGAGAACGAGATGATCGACGCCGAGAACGCCACCGACGACCCGGACTTCCTCTACGAGGCCCCCTCCCGCGCCCGCGACGAGGTCACCGCCATCGACGAGGATTTCCTGCCCAGCCGCCCGACCCTCGACATCGACACCTTCAATGAACTGAACACGCCGACACGCAGGCGTCGAGAAGCAGACATCGAACAACCTGGAGACATCACCCCATGACCGCAACGCAGACGATCCACCCCGAGCGCCAGAAGCGCGTCGAGACCGCCCTCAAGCTGTTCTCGATCACCGCGTGGATCACCGGCGTGTTCCTCATCATCCTCGTGGTGCGCATGATCCTCGAGTACGCGCTCAAGGTGGAGATCCCCTCGTGGGCGACGATCGTCGCCATCGCCCACGGCTGGGCCTACATGGCCTACCTGCTCGCGGTGCTCAACCTCGGACTCAAGGCCCGCTGGCAGCCGATCACGTGGATCACCACGGCACTGGCCGGCGTCGTGCCGTTCCTGTCCTTCTTCGTCGAGGCGAATCGCCGTCGCGAGGTCAAGGAGAAGTTCCAGCTCTCCTAGTCGAAGACGACGGTGCGGTTGCCGTAGACGAGGACGCGATCCTCGAGGTGGTAGCGCAGGCCGCGGGCCAGGACCGACTTCTCGGCGTCGCGGCCGAGGCGCTGCATCTCCTCCGGGGTGTCCTTGTGAGTCACGCGGATGACATCCTGCTCGATGATGGGACCGTCATCGAGGTCGGAGGTGGCGAAGTGGCAGGTCGCGCCGATGAGCTTGACGCCCCGCTTGTGGGCCTGGTGGTACGGGCGCGCACCCATGAAGGACGGCAGGAAGCTGTGGTGGATGTTGAGGACGCGGCCCGCCCACATCTCGCAGAAATCCGGCGGCAGGATCTGCATGAAGCGGGCCATGACGATCGCGTCGGGCTCGTAGGAGTTGACGATCTCCCCGAGCTCCTCGAAGGCCTTGCGCTTGCCGACGGCATCCTTCGGGAACGGCACGTGATAGAACGGCACGCCGTGGTTGTCGGCGATGTACGAGAGGTTGTCGTGGTTGCCGACCACCGCGACGACCTCCATCGGGTAATCATTCTCCGCGACGCGGCCCAGCAGATCGTGCAGGCAGTGGCCTTCGCGTGACACGAGGAGGACGACCTTTTTCAGCTCTGCGGTATCCCACAGCCGCCACTGCGCCTTGGGGCCGAATTCCGCCGCGACCGGGGCGAACTTCTCCCGGAGCTCGTCGATGTCCATGTCCACCGAATCCGCACGGATGGCCTGCCGGGTGAAGAACCAGTTGTTCTCCGGATCGGTGAAGTACGCCGCCTCGGTGATCCATCCACCCTGCTCCGCCAGGAAGGTCGAGAGCTTGGCCACGATGCCCGTCGTGTCAGGGCAGCCCAGGGTGAGCACGTACTGACGCTCGGCGGCGGGGCCGGAGGGGCGGTTGCGGGGATCATCGATGTTGTGCGGGGTCATTCGTGGGATATTAGCCCACCGGTCGGCGGGCTTCACCCGCTGGGGGACTCACTATAAACGGGGGTGATCGAACACGTGTTTGGGCGTGGGGGTTGACAGGTTCCGCTGCGGGTGTACGCTCGAACATGTAATCGAACATCGGAGGGAGGGGGCATCATGGCGTCATTGGACAAAGCGGCTCTGAGCGGGCTCGTTGACCGCATCGAGGGAGCGCTGCGGGAACTGTCGAGCGCGATGGCCTTCCCCGATGCCCTGCCGTTCGAGGAACTCCACGAGGAGTTCATCCGCCTGGAGAAGGTGGTGGAGCTCAAGAGCTTCACCGACGCCGCCTTCGCCTACGCGGCCGAGCGTGCCGATGCCGGCCGACTGGTCGGAGGCGTCCACGCGTCCGAGTACCTCACCCGCAAACTCGGGCTGTCAAAAGCGGAGGCGCGCTCCCGACTCAACCGGGGACAGGACCTGTTCAGCCCACCCGCGCCCGAGCCCATGCCGGAGCCGACACCGGAGCCCGACGAAAACGAGGAGCAGCGCCGGGCACGCGAAGAGGAGCTGGCCCGTATCCGCCGCGAGGAAGAGGAGCGGGCCGCCCGGGCCAAGCAGGCCCAGGAGCGGGCCCGCCGGGAGGCGCAGGAGGCCGCCGCCACCGCCGAGAAACAACGGATGATCAACCGCGAACTCGAGCACCTGAACAAGTACGCCACCCTGAGCCGGGAGGAGTTGCTGGCAGAGGCGCTGCTGGAGGCCAAGAAGCGGGGCCTGGAGGACCTGCGGGTGTGGCTGCGCGAGCGCATTCGACAGTGCAACAGGGCCGGCCGCATGCCCGACGGCAAGGTCGACCCCTGGGCCGCGCACCGCAAACGGAAGGTGATCATCGGGCCGCAGGATGCCGATGGTGGCGCCCGGGTGTCGATGTACCTGGGCGGCGCGGAACTGGCCAAGCTCAAGGCGGCGCTGGCCCCGGGTCGCGCCCCCGGAACAAACACCGAGACACCGGCGGAGGATGACCAGCGCACCATGTCTGCCCGCATGGCCGATCAGCTCACCGTCGTCCTCGACCACTTCCTCAGCGCCGGTCCCGGTACTGCGGGTCGGCAGGGGGTGGGATCGGTGGTGGTGTCCATGACCGCGGAGGAGCTGGGCGCCATCGGCCCCGCTGACCGCTTCCCCTCCAACACCGGGGACATGCTCAACGCCGCGGACATCCTCCGGCTGGGCGCGGCGCGATACGACCTCGGGGTGCTGCACGACATCAACGGTCAGGTGCTCACCCTGGGTCGGACGGTGCGCTCGGCCAGCCTCATGCAGCGCCTGGCCCTGTTCGCCCAGGAACTGTGCTGCACCCGCGGCCCCTGTCAGGCCGGGCTCCTCCAGAGTCATATCCACCACATAGTGTCGTGGGCGACGGCCGGGGCCACTGACATCGAGAATCTGACGATCCTGTGCCCCAGCGACCATCCGGCCAACCGCGATGAACGTGACGGCGCCTTCGGGTTGGGCCACATGGACAAGGACCCCACCACCGGCAGGACCGGGTGGGTGCCACCTGACGGCGGAGCCATGGAGTTCAACGACTCTGCCTTCCAGAACGAATCAGCCGGTGCGAAGATCCGGCGCCGGGCGCACCCTACCGCGCCGCCAGCGTCCGGATGATCTCCACGAGCTGCTCGAGCGCCTTGCCCCGGTGGGACAGCGAGTTTTTCTCCTCCGGGCTCAACTGCGCAGATGATCGCCCCGCGGCCACCTCGTCGGCGGGCAGGAAGAGCGGGTCGTACCCGAAGCCGTTCTCGCCCACCGGCTCCCGCAGCAGGGTGCCCTCCCAGCGGCCCTCCGCCAGGTGCTCCTGCCCGTCCGGGGTCACCAGTGCACACACCGAGACGAAGGCGCAGGCACGGCGCCCGTCCGGCACGTGCGCCATCTGCCCCAGGAGAAGATCGTTGTTGGCCCGGTCATTGCCGTGGGCACCGGACCAGCGGGCGGAGAGCACGCCGGGCATGCCGTTGAGTTCCTCCACCGCCAGGCCGGAGTCATCGGCGATGCACACCAGGCCGGTCTCCCGAGCGCCGGCGCGGGCCTTGATGAGGGCGTTGTCGGCGAAGGTGCGCCCGTCCTCGACCGGTTCGCGGTAGGCCGCCACAGCATTCAGCGGGGTGACCTCCACCCCCTCCACTCCGGCGTCCGTGAGAATCCGCTCGAGCTCCCCGAGCTTCTTGGCGTTGTTGGAGGCGACGAGCAGGCGCATGTCAGATCCCCAGGGCTGCCCGCTGCGCTGCGATGAGCTCACGGCAGCCCTTCTCTGCGGAATCCAGCATGAGGTTGAGCTGCTCGCGGTTGAAGTCACCGTGCTCGCCCGTACCCTGGATCTCCACGAAGTGACCGGCCTCGGTCATGACGACATTGAGGTCGACCTCGGCGCGGGAGTCCTCCTCGTAGGGCAGATCGAGGCACACGTTGCCGTCGACGAGCCCGACGGAGACGGCGGCGACGGGCGGCAGCAGCGGCTCCCCGGGGACGACCCCTGCTGCCTTGAGGACGGCGATGGCGTCGGCCAGGGCCACGTAGGCGCCGGTGATCGACGCGGTGCGGGTACCGCCGTCGGCCTGGAGGACGTCGCAGTCGATGTTGATGGTGTTCTCCCCCAGCTGGCTGAGGTCGACCGCGGCGCGCAGGGCGCGACCGACGAGGCGGGAGATCTCGTGGGTGCGGCCCTTGACCTTGCCGGCCATGGACTCACGGCGCATGCGGTCGTGGGTGGCGGCGGGGAGCATGGAGTACTCGGCGGTGAGCCAGCCCTCGCCGGAGTCACGCTTGAACCGCGGCACACCGTGTTCGACGCTGGCGGTGCACATGACGCGGGTGTTGCCGTACTCGATGAGGACCGATCCGGCCGGGTTGGAGGTGAAGCCGCGGGTGATGCGGACGGAGCGGAGCTGGTCGAGACCGCGGCCGTCGGCACGCTGGAAGTTCGCTGAAGTCATGTCCCCCAGGCTACCGGGGGCAGCTAGAACTCGATGACCTGGCCCTGCTGGCCGACCTCGATCGGACCGTCGAACTCCGCGCGGGCGGCGGCGAGGGTGGACTCCTCGTCCCCCCACGGCGGGATGTGCACGATGACGAGGCGCTTGACCCCGGCCAGGCGGGCGGCGCGCCCGGCCTCCGCGCCCGACAGGTGCATGTCCGGCGGGAAATCCCCGTCACCGGAGCACCAGGTCGCCTCACAGAGGAAGACGTCCGCGTCGCGGGCGCACTCCACCAGCTGATCCGTCCAGCCGGTGTCCCCGGAATAGGCGATGGTCTTGCCCGAGGTGTGCTCGGTGATCCGCAGGCAGTAGGCCTCCACCGGGTGCACCGCCGGGAAGGGGGTGACGGTGACGCGGTCGATGAGGTGCGGCTCCCCGGCACGCCAGGGCGCGAAGGCGAAGGTGTCGGACATGTCGTCGACCTCTCCCGGACTGTCGGCGGAGAGTACGCCGAGGTGTCCCAGGGTCGTCGACGGGCCGAAGCACAGGTTGCGCCCCTTGGCGGGGGCAAAAGGGTGGTAGCGGCGCCAGACCATCAGGGACGGGAAGTCCAGGCAGTGGTCGGCGTGAAGATGGGAGAACACCACGTGGGCGTCGCTGGGATCCTGGACCTCCTGGAGCTGTCCGAGCACCCCGGGTCCGATGTCCACGAGGAGTCCCGGGGAATGATCGACGTTGACCAGGTAACCCGAGGCCGGGTTCGTGGGGCCGCCGACGCTGCCGGAACTGCCGAGGATCGTCAACTTCATGTTGCCACTGTGCCACGTAGTGATGGTTTTCTCGAACGCAACGCCCCGATCGTCATCAGATTGTGCCCCTAGTGCCGGGTGGCCTGGTGCACCTGTCCCAACCCGGGCCCGAGGAAGCGTTCCGAAAGCTGGGCGAACGTGGCCGGGTCACCGGTCGACTCGAACACTCGGGTGGGAGCGGGGTGGCGCGCCGGATCCGCCAGCAGATCCTCGCGGGTGAGCACGCGGAGCACATCCTTGGCAGTCTCCTCCGCGGAGGAGACCAGCGTGACATGGTCCCCGATGGCCAGCTGGATCACACCCGAGAGCAGCGGGTAGTGGGTACACCCCAGGACCAGCGTATCGACGCCCGCCGCCTGCAGCGGCTCAACGTAGGCCTCCGCGACACCGAGGATCTGCCGTCCGGAGGTGATGCCCCTTTCGACGAAGTCGACGAAACTCGGGCATGCCTGGGCGTGCACCTGCACCCCGGGGCTGATGGCGAAAAGGTCCTGGTAGGCGCCCGAGTTGATGGTGCCCACCGTGCCGATGACCCCCACCGTGCCGTTACGCGTCGTGGCCAGCGCACGGCGCACGGCCGGCTGGATGACCTCGACGACCGGAACGTCGTACCGCTCCCGGGCGTCATGGAGGAAGGCGGCGGAGGCCGTGTTGCAGGCGATGACGAGCATCTTGCATCCGCGTTCGACGAGATCGTCGGCGATGCGGGTGGCATGCTGGCGCACCTCGGCAATGGGCAACGGACCATAGGGACCGTGGGCGGTGTCGCCGATGTAGATGATGGACTCGTGCGGGAGCTGATCGACGATGGTGCGGGCCACCGTGAGTCCGCCGACGCCGGAGTCGAAGATGCCGATGGGGGCTGCAGGTGTGGTCACGCCGACCATGCTAGCGCCCGATGCGTTCCTCCCCGGTGCCCATCGCCGCGACGATCTTGCTCATGGCGTCACCGAACTGCTGCTGCTCCTCAGGCTCAAGGTTGTCGAAGATGAGCCGACGGACCTCGGAGACGTGCCCCGGTGCGGCCTGCTCGAACAGCGCCAGGCCGGATTCGGTGAGTTCCGCCAGGGTCGAGCGGCCGTCATCCGGGTCGGGCAGACGGCGGACGAACTCCTGCTTCTCCAGGCGGGTGATCACGCGGGAGAGGTGGGAGAGCGTCATGTCGCAGGCGGAGGCCAGTTCACTCATTCTCAGGAGATGATCAGGGGCCTGCCACAGCTGGGTGAGGGCGAAGTAGTCGTAATGACTGATGCCGGCATCACGCTTCAGCTGGGCTTCGAGACGGGCGGGAAGCCAGACGTGAAAAGACCAGACATTCATCCAGGTCTCCACTTCCCGCTCAGACAACCACTCCACGTTTCGCTTTTCCATGAGAATGACATTACCGGCACGGACGGGGAAGCCCGAATTATTCGATGAGATTTTTAAGGAAATTGACATTTTTGGTGCCGAACATACCCCCGTTCAGCGGGTGACACTACCCCCGTCAAGCTTCCGCGCCGCGCGCCGGGCGCGTAACTGCGGCGGGTCATCGGAGGTGATGAACATGCCGGCGGCCACACCGCCGACCGCCCCGAAGAGATGCGCCTGCCACGACACGCCCGGCACGCCGGGCAGAACGCCCCAGATCAGGCCCGAATACGTAATGCCGAGGATGATGCCCACGAGGAGCTGGGTGACGCTGCGATTGAACAGGCCACGCACGAGGAGATACCCCAGCCAGCCGTACACCAGCCCGGAGGCCCCGATGTGGTTGGTCCCCACCCCGCCGAACAACCACACCCCGAGTCCGCCGAGCACCACGACGATCGCCGTCACCTCCCACCAGACCCGCGCCCGCGACATTCCTATGAGGAAGCTGAATACAGCACCAGGGATCGTATTAGATATGAGATGTTCAACATTAGCGTGCAATAAAGGGGAGGTGACGATGTGCCACAGGGAGGACACGTCCAGCGGATGAATACCGAAGAAGACCAGTTGTCCGGCGAACACAAATATATTCACAACATGGACGATCCAGATGACGATCACGTAGGCAGCCGCGAACCACAG
>NZ_JAUNRW010000031.1:0-5456 GCF_030535495.1 Corynebacterium sp. | reverse complement strand
ATTGCGGACCAGACCCCGAGGCCGTGACCGGGCGCCGCCGACACCACGGCGTCGACCACCGCCGCCTGCACCACATCCGCCGCCGCGGCACACAGGCCATGGAGCACCTCCACCCCGACCCCGACCGGCTCCGCGGCCGTGGTCACCGCGAAAAGGGTGTCGCCGTCGAGCGGTGAATGCGCCGGACGGACCGCCCGCGCGATGCCGTCGTGCCCGACCATCGCCAGGCGCTGCAGCTGTGCCGCGGTGACGGGGGCATCGGTGGCCACCACCCCGATGGTGGTGTTGAGTGCGGACGCCGGATGCTCGAGTGCGGCGAAGGCCGCCAGATCCACCGCCGGGCGCGCCGGATCACCCCACAGCAGCCCCGTGGCCGGGTCGATGACCGACCCCACCGGGTTGGCCACCACCAGCGCCGCCACCGTGTACTCCCCCACCGTCACGGATGCCTGTCCGACACCTCCACGCAGCACCCCGGCCGTCGCCCCGCAGCCCGCGCCGACGCTACCCCGGGCCCGGGCGCTCGCACTGTCCGCATCGAGGGCGGAAGCCACCGCCGCCGCACCGTCTGCGGCCCCCGGGCGATGTCCCGGGTCCCCGACGAACAGATCGAAGATCACGGCTGCCGGGACGATGGGGATCCGCGGACCTGGCTGCCCCTCTCCCAGCACGGGAAATCCCCGCCCGGCGCGCTCGAGTTCCCGCATCGCCCCGTCCGCGGCGGCCAACCCGAAGGCGGAGCCTCCCGCCAGCACGATGGCGTGTACTCGTTCGACGGTGTTGTGCGGGGCCAGCAGATCGGTCTCGCGCGTGCCCGGCCCACCACCGCGCACGTCCACGGCGGCGACCATGCCGCCGGGGTCGGCGGCAACGACCGCGGTCACACCGGTGTCCCCGCCGGATGCGTGACCGACGAGGACACCGGGGACGTCGATAAGCACGATGTCAGCCCATCATCGCCGTCAGCAGACTGTCCTGGTTGAAGCCCAGCCACTCGACGAGGGTGTCCGCATCCTCGTCGGCATCCTCTGCGGAGGAGAGGTAGAGGCGCAGGTCATTGAGGCCGGCGAGGAAGGCGTGGGCCTCCTCCTCGGTGAGGGTGATCTCCACTCCCCCGTCCGGCCCGACCTTTTCGGCGACCACCTGCAGGTTCTGCAGTTTCGCCCGGCAGATGTCGTTCTCGTGCAGGCTGCGCAGGAGGGAATTGTCGCCTTCGTACTCCTCGTCGCCCGCCCGCTCGAAATCGGGCAGCAGGCGCGCCATCCCGGCATCGTCCGGGGCGTCCTTGTGCCCGCTGGGGATGCCGGTGAGCTCGGCGAGATCATCCTGGGGGGCGGACTGGGCGCGCCGGATGATCGCCTCGCTCACCCCGGAGACGAGGTTGCCCAGCACCTCCCGCTCCATCGGTTCCAGCACCGTGTGGAACCGGGCCGCCCGCATGAGGCCCTTCTTCTTACGCCACGCCTGCACGTCCGCTCCTTAAACCCTTCTATCCCGCCTGCTGCATCGTGGCCCACAGGCCAGCGGTGTGCAGCTTCTTCACGTCGCCTTCGACCTTGTCCTTCTCCCCGGAGGAGACGACGGCCTTGCCTTCGGTGTGGACCTGCATCATCAGTTCGGTCGCCCGCTTGCGGCCGTAGCCCAGCACCGTCTGGAACACGTAGGTGACGTAACTCATGAGGTTGACCGGGTCATCCCACACGATGCACAACCACGGGAGGTTCTCCGCCGTCGCGACATCGACCTCGATCTGCTCATCAAGCTCCGGGGTCGCCATGGGGGATCCCATCCCGGGGACGCTCATCGACACTGGACCAGTCATGCCACACAGCCTAGTCAACCCGCGTCAGGGCGCGCAGTATCCGTGCGCCGCTGCGCATACCCCGGTGGTGTCCGCACCCGGCACCGAGTAGGTTGACTTATCAGTCCGTTCCATACATCCGAGAGAATCCAGGAAGTGATCCCGTGTTCCGTCAGCGTTCCCATCCGTGGTACACGCCGCAGGGTTTCATGGATCTGCTGCCGAACGTCAGCGTTCTGCTCACCGTCGCCGGCCTGCTGGCCGCACTGCTCATGGCGGTGCTGCCGAACAATCCGGCGACCGAGGATCCGGGGGATCCGGACACCGGGTACGTGCAGCCTGATCCGCAGACCCAGGAGTCTCTCGAGCAGATCCGCCGCGACATCAACGCCGCCGTCATCGAACTGCGCGACAAGGAGGGCGTGCCCCCGCTGCTGCCCGCCCCGCACCTGCAGTTGGCGGCCCAGCGCCTGGCGGAGCGCTCCGCCGTCGCAGGCCAGCAGCTGCCCTCCGACAACAATGTGACGATGGTGCAGCACCATCTGCCGGTGGCGGAGGCCTCGGGTCACGCCTTCCTGAATGCCTGGTTGCACTCGACGGCCCACACCGAGGCGCTTCTCGACGCCCGCTACGTCTTCTCCGCCGTCGGGGTCGCCATCGGCCACGGCGAGGTGTGGGTGGCGGTGCAGCTCTCGGCGGAGTAGCCCGCCGCGGATATACAGTGGTCGGTGTGAACCACAACGCACTGAACCCCGGAGCGGCGTCCGTGCCGCCGAATCGCTCGACGTCCCTGCTGACGGACATGTACGAGTTCACCATGCTGCAGGCGGCCCTGCGCGACGGCACCGCACACCGGCAGTGCACCTTCGAGGTGTTCGCGCGTCGCCTGCCCAATGAACGCCGCTACGGTGTCGTGGCCGGTACCGCCCGTGTCCTGCGCGCGGTGCAGGACTTCTTCTTCACGGAGGATCAGCTCCGGCACCTGGAGTTCCTCGACGAGGAGACGAAGGAGTTCCTGCGCAACTACCGCTTCACCGGCCAGATCGACGGCTACCGCGAGGGGGATCTGTACTTCCCCTACTCCCCGTTGCTCACGGTGCGCGGCACCTTCGCCGAGTGCGTGATCCTGGAGACGGTGATCCTGTCGATCATGAACGCCGACTCGGCCATCGCCTCGGCCGCGGCCCGCATGGTCACCGCCGCCGACGGTCGCCCGATCATCGAGATGGGCTCGCGCCGCACGCACGAGTACGCCGCGGTGACCGCCTCCCGCGCCGCCTACATGGCCGGGTTCACGGCGACCTCGAATCTGGAGGCCTCGCACCGCTACGGCATCCCGGCCTCGGGCACCGCCGCGCACGCCTGGACGCTGCTGCACATCAACGACGACGGCACCCCCAACGAGGAGGCCGCCTTCCGGGCCCAGATCGACTCGCTCGGCGTGGGCACCACCCTCCTGGTCGACACCTACGACATCACCCGGGGCGTGAAGACCGCCATCGAGGTGGCGGGACCGGAGCTCGGTGGTGTGCGCATCGACTCGGGTGACCTCGGAGCCGTCACCCGCCGCGTGCGTCGCCAGCTCGATGAGCTCGGTGCCCACAACACGAAGATCGTGGTGTCCTCGGACCTCGATGAGTTCGCCATCGCGGGTCTGCGCGGCGATCCGGTCGATGTTTACGGAGTGGGCACCTCGGTGGTCACCGGGTCCGGGGCGCCGACGGCCAGCATGGTCTACAAGCTGGTGGAGGTGGACGGACACACCGTCGCCAAGCGTTCCCGCGGCAAGGGGATGACCGGCGGCACGAAGCAGGCGATCCGCACGTACCGTTCCTCCGGGGTGGCCGTCGAGGAGCTGGTGTTCCCGTTTGCTGCCGAGGCCCCCGACACCGGCCACCTGAGCTCCACGGAGCTGACGGTGCCGCTCATGCGTGACGGGCAGGCCGTGGACGATCTGCCCTGCCTCGAGGAATCCCGCGCGTACCTGGCCAACCAGCTGCTCACGCTGCCGTGGGAGGGTCTGGCGTTGTCGCGGGATGAGCCGGCCATCGGTACCCGTTTCGTCGGTTTCCCCGAGTAGGCTCGGCTGGGTGAACCAGCAGGAGGAACCCTTGTCGCAGACCACCGAGGCGCTTCTCGACGCCGCCGTCACCGCCCTCGGCGGTTCCCGGCGCCAGGGGCAGGTGGCGATGGCGCAGGCGGTCACCCGCGCCCTGGACAGCGAGCGGCATCTGGCGGTGCAGGCCGGCACCGGTACCGGTAAGTCCCTGGCCTACCTGGTGCCCTCGATCCGTCATGCGCAGGCCACCGGTTCCTCGGTGATCATCTCCACGGCGACGATCGCCCTGCAGCGGCAGCTCGTCGAGCGGGATCTGCCCCGCCTGGCCGATGCGCTGGAGCCGGTGATGGAACGGCGCCCCACCTTCGCGATCCTCAAGGGCCGCTCCAACTACGTGTGCCTCAACCGCATCGGCGCGGCGGAGGAACCGCAGGACGCCCTCATCGATGAGGCCGATGTCTCCTGGCTCGGCCGTCACGTCGCCCGGGTCCACGAGTGGGCGCAGGAGACCGAGAGCGGGGACCGCGACGACCTGGAACCCGGAGTGCCCGACCTGGCGTGGCGTCAGGTGTCGGTCACCGCCCGGGAGTGCCTGGGAGCCACGCGCTGCCCCCACGGCGAGGAGTGCTTCGCGGAGGCCGCCCGCCGCCAGGCACACGAGGTGGACATCGTGGTGACCAACCATGCTCTCCTCGCCATCGACGCACTGGCGGACATCGACATCCTCCCCGAGCACGAGGTGGTGATCATCGACGAGGCCCACGAACTCGACGGCCGCATCACCTCCGTGGCCACCAACGAGCTCTCGCGCACCGCCCTGACCCTGGCCGCCAAGCGCGCCGGCAAACTCGGTGCCGACGGCCGCGACGACAAACTGGTGGAGCTCACCGACGACTGGATCGCGGCCGCCGCCCTCCTGGAGGCCGGCCGGTGGAACGACATCGACGAGGCCGCCCGCGGCCCCCTGTCCGGTCTGCGCGACGGCCTGTGGTCGGTCCGCGAGGCCATAGCCCGGGCCCCGGAGGGTGAGTCGGCCAACGACCCCGAGAAGTACGCGGAACGCCAGAACCTGGCCAATCACCTGCAGGAGCTGCACGACGCCATCGTGCGGGTGCTCACGGTGTTCGACGAGACCGACCCGGCGTCGCAACGCGATGTCGTGTGGCTCGACCGCGATGACCGCCGTGGGGATGTCCTCATGGTCGCTCCCCTGTCAGTCGCCGGGTTGCTGCATGAGCGGCTGTTCGGCGAACAGACGGTGGTGCTCACCTCCGCGACGCTGACCATCGGCGGGCGTTTCGACGCCATGGCCGCCGCCTGGGGGCTGCCGAAGGGCACCTGGGACAGCCTCGATGCCGGCACCCCCTTCGACCCGCGGAAGTCCGGCATCCTCTACACCGCCCGGCACCTGCCGGACCCGGGCCGCGACGGACTGTCGCCGGAGACCCTCGATGAGATCCACGATCTCATCATGGCGGCCGGGGGTCGCACCCTCGGGCTCTTCTCCTCCCGCCGGGCGGCGGAACAGGCCGCGGAGGCGATGAAGCTGCGCCTGCCCTTCGACGTCTACTGCCAGGGCGAGGACACCACCGGGGC
>NZ_JAUNRW010000139.1 GCF_030535495.1 Corynebacterium sp. | reverse complement strand
CGTCGATAAGCGTGAACCTAGCGGGTCAGGCGGCGGTGGGTGACGCGCGAGGGACGCGCGGCATCGGCACCGAGGCGCTCGATCTTGTTCTTCTCGTAGTCACCGAAGTTGCCCTCGAACCAGAACCACTTGCCCTCCTCCACGTTGCCCTCCCAGGCGAGGATGTGGGTACAGGTACGGTCCAGGAACCAACGGTCGTGGGAGATGACCACGGCGCAGCCCGGGAACTTCTGCAGGGCGTTCTCGAGGGAACCGAGCGTCTCGACGTCGAGGTCGTTGGTCGGCTCATCGAGAAGCAGCAGGTTGCCGCCCTGCTTGAGGGTCAGCGCCAGGTTGAGGCGGTTGCGCTCACCACCGGAGAGCACCTTGGACGGCTTCTGCTGGTCCGGGCCCTTGAAACCAAAGGCGGACAGGTAGGCGCGGGACGGCATCTCGTTCTGGCCGACCTTGATGTAGTCGAGGCCCTCGGAGACGACCTGCCACACCGTGGCCTCCGGGTCGATGTTCTCGCGGCCCTGGTCGACGTAGGACAGCTGGACGGTGTCACCGACCTCGACGGTGCCGGCATCCGGCTGCTCCAGGCCCACGATCGTCTTGAACAGGGTGGTCTTACCCACACCGTTCGGACCGATGACGCCGACGATGCCGTTACGCGGCAGGGTGAACGACAGGTCCTTGATGAGGGTGCGGCCGTCGAAGCCCTTCTCCAGGTTCTTGACCTCCACGACCTTGTTGCCCAGGCGCGGCGGGGTCGGGATCTGGATCTCCTCGAAGTCCAGCTTGCGGTACTTCTCGGCCTCGGCGGCCATCTCCTCGTAGCGCTCCAGGCGGGCCTTGTTCTTGGCCTGGCGGGCCTTCGGGGAGGAGCGGACCCACGCCAGCTCATCCTTGAGGCGCTTCTGCAGCTTCTGGTCCTTCTTGCCGGCGACCTCGAGGCGCTCGGCCTTCTTCTCCAGGTAGGTGGAGTAGTTGCCCTCGTAGGGGTGCAGCTTGCCGCGGTCGACCTCACAGATCCACTCCGCGACGTGGTCGAGGAAGTAACGGTCGTGGGTGACGGCCAGGACGGCACCCTTGTAGTCGGCGAGGTGCTTCTCCAGCCACAGGACGGACTCGGCGTCGAGGTGGTTGGTGGGCTCGTCGAGCAGCAGCAGGTCCGGCTCGGAGAGCAGCAGCTTCGCCAGGGCGACGCGGCGGCGCTCACCACCGGAGAGGTTGGTCACCGGCGAATCGGACGGCGGGCAGCGCAGCGCCTCCATGGCCTGCTCGATCTTGGAGTCGACCTCCCACGCGTCAGCGGCGTCGAGGTCCTCCTGGAGACGACCCATCTCCTCCATGAGCTCGTCGGTGTAGTTGGTCGCCATCTCCTCGGCGATCTCCTCGAAGCGCTTCTTCTTCTCGAAGATGTCGCCCAGGCCCTCCTCGACGTTCTCGCGGACGGTCTTGTCCTCGTTGAGCGGCGGCTCCTGCAGCAGGATGCCCACGGTGGCGCCCGGATCCAGGAAGGCCTCGCCGTTGGACGGCTGGTCGATGCCAGCCATCACCTTGAGCACCGACGACTTGCCGGCACCGTTGGGTCCCACGACGCCGATCTTGGCGCCCGGGTAAAAGGCCATCGTGACATTGTCAAGGATGACCTTGTCGCCGACGACCCTTCGCACATTCTTCATCGTGTAGATGAACTCGGCCATTTCTCCCCTAGTGTTCTCGTGCGGTAAAGACACTCCACAGGGTACATGACCGGCCCGGATGTTCTAGAAGGGGACGACCCCGTTCCCCGCGCTTGCCGACGCCCCGTTGACCACCCCCACCGGCTCCGGTCCCGGCTCGAGCGCCGGCTCGGTCTTCTCCCACACCTTCTCGCACAGCGACTTCGGATCGACGTCGGCGGGCAGGGCCGCACCGAGGAGATTCTTCTCCGCGGCGTCCACGCGCTGGGAGCCGATGACGTAGCGGTTGAGGTCCAGGCCGATGGAGAAGCAGCGCAGCTTCACCACCTGGCGCTTCTGCTGGGACTCCTTGTCCTCCCATTCGTCGGTGACCAGGGTGCCGTGGGCGATGACCGGCATCCCCTTGCCCAGTGACTTCTTGCAGTTGATGGCCAACGGGCCCCAGATCTCGACGTCGATGAAAAGCGGATCGCTGTCGATCCACAGATCCGGGTTCTTCTTGTCCCGCACCCGGCGGGAGGAGGCGATGCGCAGGCGCGCCTTGTAGGACGTGGACTTCTCGAAGTACTGCAGGCTCGGTTCGTCGGTGAGATTGCCGAGGATGGTCGTGGTGGTCTGTGCCATGGTGTTTCCCCCTGAGTGTGAGTGTGTCGTGCTGACACCTCGCAGCCTGGCAGAGGGTGGTAGGGGTGACAACCGTGGCGTCGATAAGCCTGTGGATAACTCGAGTTATCCACAGAAACGCCCCTCCCCCGTCAGTTACTCCTTGCGGCGGGAGCGCAGATCGAGTACGGGGCCCTCCGGCTCGTCCGGGGTGTCCTCCACGGGCTCGGGAGCCTTGGGGAACTCCTTCTCCTCGAACTCATTGCGGGCGGCGCCACCTGCGGAAATGCGGGCGAGCATCTCATTGTAGGCCTCAAAGTCATCATCCTCGCCGGACTCGACCCGCTTCTCGTAGGCGGTCTCGGTCTCGCGTTCATCGCGACGCCACCCGAGGAAGAGCAGGAGGAACACCAGGCCCATGGGGAACGAGCCCGAGGCCCAGCCGATGCCGCCGCCGACGCGCTGATCCTCCAGGAGATCCAGCTCCCAAGGGAGCCCGAGGCTGAGGTAGAAATCCTCACCCAGGATCGTCGTGAGCTGCATGAGGTAGACGCCGGCGAAGAGGTGGAAGGGCATGGACCCGGTCAGCCAGGCCAGGCGGATCGCCGTCGGGCGGCGCACCGGGGTCGGATCGACGCCCACCAGCTCCCAGAAGTAGAGGTAGCCGGAGATGAGGAAGACCCAGTTCATGGCCAGGTGGCCGGCGTGCTCGGAGATCGCCAGTTCATAGAGCGGGATGAACAGGTACAGGACGTAGAAGATGAACAGGAACTGCAGCGTGTTCACCAGCGGGTGGGTGAGGAACTTGAACAGCGGGGCGCGGGTGATCGCCAATGCCCAGTCGTGCGGGCCCGGTCTGCCCGGCGCGCCCGGTTCGTAGGCGCGCATGAGCAGCGTCAGCGGGCCGCCGAGGGCCAGGAAGAGCGGGACCACCATGGACAGGATCATGTGCACGATCATGTGCATCGAGTAGGTGGCCGGCATGTTCATGCCGATACCGGAACTCGTGGTCACCAGCAGGCTGCCCGTACCCAGCAGCCACATGGTGGTGTGCAGCGGGTTCCACGTCCCGCCCCGGCGGTGCACGCGCCAGACCCCGTAGAGGTACCCGGCGGTCAGCAGCAGCGCGATGGTGCCGAACATGACGTCGAAGCGCCACATGGTGAACACGTTGGACAGGGTCGGCTTCTCGTGGAGGTCATAGCCCATCTGGATGGCCATCTGCGAGAGGTTGGGGTCCCGCGGCGCCGGCGGCGGGGTGCGCCCCATGGTGATGGCCACGCCCGTGACAGCCGCCATGACGATGCCCTCCACGACGGCGAAACGCAGGAACAGCCCCGGCTTCGCGGAGATCTGCGGGATGGTGAGCATGCGGTGGACGAATCCGAGGAAACCGAGCAGCACCAGGCCCACCGTCTTGGCGATGAGGATCGCGCCGTAGGTGGTGGTCAGCCAGTCCGACCACTCCACGCGGACGGCGGCGTTGATCAGGCCCGAGATCGTCATGACGATGAGCGCGAAGAACGCCACGGCGGAATAGCGGCGCAGACCGGTCTCCATGTCCGGGCCGAGCCGGCGGCCGTGCGCGATGAGCGCCAGGAGGCCGCCGATCCACACCGCCATGGCCACGAGGTGCCACAGGTAGGAGTTCGTGCCGTAGTCGTGCGCGCCACCGGCCGCGGCGTGGCCCTCCATGCCGAGGGGCACGATGGTGAAGATCGCGCCGATGAGCAGCAGCGGCTGCGCGATCCAGGAGCGCAGGATCAGCCCCGCCACGCCCACCACCAGCGAGATACCGGCCACCACCGACCAGGCCAGAGCCGTGGCCACCTGGCGGACGGCCACCCCCCACATGTCGATGGCCAGCGTGTCGCGGAACGGCGTGCCCGACACGTCGGACAGCGTCAGCGGGATCATGAGCACGGCGATGAGGCCGAAGGAGAGGGTGGCGAAGGCACCGGTCCGCGTGGCGATGTCCCCGTCAACACTCAGGCGGGCCTCCACCAGGCGCGTGTTATCGCCGTCGGGCACCCGCGGCGAGATGTAGAACGCCGAGAACATGAACGAGCCGATCGCCAGCGCCGCCAGCATCCACCCCACCGCCCGGAAGAACGGCAGACCCCACGTGGTCACCGGCCCCGGATCCGGGATACCCAGTGCCACGAGCGAGTCCGTGAGAAGTTCGAAGGAGATCGTCGCGCCCACCAGGCCGGCGACACCGAAGAACAGCAGGTAGAGCGGCCAGGTGGGCCGGACCTTCCGCATGCTTATCGACGCCCGCGTATCTGCTTCCTCGACCCGTACTACTGACATGCGCTCTACCCTAATCGGCGCACGGGTGCGAACCTAGCCGGGGTGAATCTCCCCACCACCTGGGAACTTTTCCGCTTCCCGGGGGACGTGGGCTAGGATTTATCCCGCGCCGTGCGCATGCCTCCGTAGCTCAGTGGATTAGAGCAGTCGGCTTCTACCCGATTGGTCGCGGGTTCGAATCCTGCCGGGGGCGCTTTTTACCGTTCGCACGTGAACC
>NZ_JAUNRW010000138.1 GCF_030535495.1 Corynebacterium sp. | reverse complement strand
ACTCACATAAAGTTACACACCACCCCACAACAACACAAACCCCCAGCTCACAGGCGTGAACTGGGGGCGGGTGGGGACGTCGATAAGCAAGCTAGTCAGTGACCCGGCGGATGTCCGCACCGAGGGACTGCAGGTGTTCGACGAAGTGCGGGTAGCCGCGGTCGATGTGATAGACGTCGTGGATCGTGGTCTCCCCGTCGGAGACCAGCGCGGCCAGCACCAGGCCGGCGCCGGCGCGGATATCCGAGCTCCACACCTCGGTCGAGGAGAGCTGCTCGATGCCGTGCACCACGACGTGGTGGCCCTCGACGGTGGCGTTGGCGCCCAGGCGTTGGAGTTCGTAGACGAACTTGAAGCGGGACTCGAAGACGTTCTCGGTGATCACGCTCATGCCGTTGGCCACGGTGGCCAGGCCGATGGCCATGGGCTGCAGGTCCGTCGGGAAGCCGGGGAACGGCAGGGTCTGGTAGTCGGCGGCGTCGGGGCGGCGATTCATCCGCACGCGGAAGCCGTTCTCGTAGGTCTCCACATCGGCACCGGCGATCTTGAGCTTCTCCAGCGCCAGGTGCAGGTGGCGCGGCGCGATGCCGCCGACCGTGACATCGCCCTGGGTCATCACGGCCGCGTACGCCCAGGTACCGGCGACGATGCGGTCGCCGACCACGGCGTAGTCGGTGGGGTGCAGCCGGTCCACGCCCTCGATGGTGAGGGTGGAGGTGCCGGCTCCGTCGATACGCGCGCCCATGGCGATGAGCATGTTGCACAGGTCGTCGATCTCCGGCTCCCGGGCCGCGTTGTGCAGCACGGTCGTCCCCTCGGCCAGCACCGCCGCGGTGAGAATGTTCTCCGTGGCACCCACAGAGGGAAAGTCCAGCGTGATGCGCGCACCGCGGAGGCGGTCGGCCTCCACGACCACCGCGCCGTGGGAGATGCGGGTGGTGGCGCCGAGTTGCTCCAGACCGGACTGGTGCATGTCCAGGGGGCGGGAACCGATGGCGTCACCGCCGGGCAGGGCGACGACAGCCCGCCCGCAGCGGGAGGTCAGCGGCCCGAGCACGCAGATGGAGGCGCGGAACTGGCGGACGGCGTCGAAGTCTGCGTCGGAATCCAGCTGCGCGGGAGTGGTGATGGTGACGGTCGAGCCGTCGATGGCGACCTCACAGCCCAGACCCTGCAGGACATCGCCCATGAGGGGGACGTCGAGAATCTCGGGACAGTTGGTCAGTGTTGTCGTGCCCTCGGCGAGCAACGCGGCCGCCATGAGCTTGAGCACGCTGTTCTTGGCGCCGCTGACCTTGACGGCGCCCTGCAGTCGAGCGCCCCCGGAGACGAGAAATCGATCCTTCACGCCTTCCGACACTAGCGGAATGCCAGGCGTCAGGGCAGGGCGCCGATGCGACGCGCGGCGTTGACGGCCTCGTAGCGGGTGTGTGCGCCGAGCTTGCGCATGACCGAACGCAGGTAGGACTTCACCGTCTCCGCGCCGATGCCCATCTCCTCCGCCGCCTCGACGTTGGTGTGGCCGAGGGCGACACAGGAAAGCACGTCGAGCTCGCGGGCGGAGAGCTTGGTGGACTGCTTGACCCGCACCGGGGAGACCATCTGGTCGCACAGCTGCTCCAGCTCCTTGCGCAGCAGATCATCCTCCACGCGGTTGGCCAGCATGCGCAGCTTGGAGTGGGTGGAACGGACCTGCTCCCACTCCGCGCCGTTCATCACCCGTCCGGTCTTCGCGGCCCCGGGCTTGCCGCCCTCGACGCGCCGCAGCGCGGAGTTGACGGCCAGGTCCTGCTCCAGGGTGCGCGCGGTCATGGTGACCTCCTCGATCACCTTGTCGCCGAGGCGCACCGGAGAATGCACGCCGACATAGAGGACACCGCGGATCTCACGGTTGACGATCACGGGCACGGCCACGATCGAGTGCAGGCCCTCGTCCTGGATCGCCCGGTCATTCTCGTGGGAGATGATGTTCGCCCGCGTGTAGTCGGAGACACCGACGGGTCGACGGGTGGTGACCACGCGGCCACCGACACCGGAGCCCGGCTCGATGATGAGGTTCTGCAGCGCCGGCGTGCGCAGGCCCACCCACTGGGAGATCTGCAGTCGGTTGTCCGGCAGCAGGGTGGCGTACATGGTGACCGGGATCCCCGTCGCGGTCTTCAGTGATGTGAGGGCTGCCCGGACAGCCTCGTCGTCATCCTTGATGCGCTGTGGATCCATTGTGAAAGTCGTCCTCCTCCGGGTACACCCGTCCAGGTACACCCGAGGTGCACATCGACGGGGGTAACTGTCTCCTACAGATGGGGATTATAACGCGATACCGGGGGTAAACGGAATCCAAATCCCCATAACTGCCGGAGGTGCTCTTGTCAGCGAACGGACGTATCCCACTCCCCCGGACATTTCCGGCACCTGTCAACCCCACCCCCGACACCTGTGAAAACAGTGCGGTCTACGGGTTGCGTACCGTCCTGTCTATTTCGATGGTGTACGCTGGCGGCACACGAAACACACGAATGCCATCGGCAAGGAGCATGAACCCATGAGCAAGATCTACGACAACATCCTCGACACCATCGGCAACACCCCGCTGGTCCGCCTCAACGGCCTCACCGAGGGCCTCAACGCCGAGGTACTGGTGAAGATCGAGTCCTTCAACCCGGCCAACTCCGTCAAGGACCGCATCGGCAAGGCGATCATCGACGCCGCCGAGGCCGACGGCTCCCTGCAGCCCGGCGGCACCATCGTCGAGGCCACCTCCGGCAACACCGGCATCGCCCTGGCCCTGGTCGGCGCCGCCCGCGGCTACAAGGTCATCCTCACCATGCCGGAGACCATGTCCAACGAGCGTCGCGTCATGCTCCGCGCCTACGGTGCCGAGATCGTGCTCACCCCGGGTGCCGCCGGCATGCAGGGTGCCGTCGACAAGGCCAACGAGATCGTCGCCGGCGAGGAGAACGCCATCCTGGCCAACCAGTTCGCCGCCCCGGCCAACCTCAAGGTCCACCGCGAGACCACCGCCGAGGAGGTCTGGAACGACACCGACGGCAACGTCGACATCTTCGTCGCGGGCGTCGGCACCGGCGGCACCGTCTCCGGTGTCGGCCAGATCCTCAAGGAGCGCAAGCCGGAGGTGCAGATCTACGCCGTCGAGCCGGAGGCCTCCCCGCTGCTGTCCGCAGGCAAGGCTGGCCCGCACAAGATCCAGGGCATCGGCGCCAACTTCATCCCCGAGGTCCTCGACCGCAAGGTCCTCGATGACGTCATCACCGTCTCCAACGAGGACGCCATCGCCACCTCCCGCGACCTGGCCGTCAAGGACGGCATCCTGGGCGGCATCTCCTCCGGCGGCAACGTCTGGGCAGCCCTGCAGCTGGCCCAGAAGGAGGAGAACGCGGGCAAGACCATCGTCACCGTGGTCACCGACTACGGCGAGCGCTACGTCTCCACCGTCCTCTACGAGGACATCCGCGACTAGTCGCCGGACGAGCAAGTAGACTCTGGCCCATGCTGCTAGTCACCATCGCGAAGAGGGTCCGGGAGGACCTGCAGAACGCGCGCGAACACGATCCCGCCGCCCGCGGCGACGTCGAGAACGCCGTCGTCTACTCCGGCCTGCACGCCATCTGGTCCCACCGGGTGTCCCACTGGTTGTGGACGCGCGGCCTGCGCGGTCCGGCGCGCATCCTCGCGCAGCTCAACCGCTTCTTCACCGGCATTGAGATTCACCCCGGTGCCACGATCGGGCGGCGCTTCTTCATCGATCACGGCATGGGCATCGTCATCGGCGAGACCACCGAGATCGGCGACGGCGTCATGCTGTATCACGGCGTCACCCTCGGCGGTCAGGTGCTCACGCAGACCAAACGGCACCCGACAATCGAGGACAACGTCACCATCGGCGCCGGCGCCAAGGTCCTGGGCCCCATCACCATCGGGGAAGGCTCCGCCATCGGCGCCAACGCCGTGGTGACCAAGGATGTCCCGGCGGAGCACATCGCCACCGGCATCCCGGCGAAGAACCGTCCGCGCCGCCAGTCCGAGCGCATCAAGCTCGTCGACCCGGACTACTACACCGCGAACGATCCGGTCGACTACAGCATCTAAGTAAAACGCCCCCGAGGGGGCGTTTTTTCTTGCTTATCGACGTCCCGGTGATCCCCTACGCCCGCAGATCCTCGTACTCCGGGTGCTTGGTAATGAAGTGGGACACCGCGGAACAGCTCGGGACCACAGTGGCCCCCTGGTCGCGGGCCCAGTCGAGGGCGCCCTTGATGAGCGGGGTAGAGAGGTTCTGGCCCCGGTAGGCCTGATCGACGACGGTGTGGTTGAAATCGAGGCCGCCGTCCGGCAGGCGCGAGTAGGCGGCGTAGCCGACCTCACGGCCGTCGACGGAGATGACGAAACGCTGCTTGGCCTCGTTGTGCTCGATGGTGTGGTTGGGGGTCATGGCGGGACACTCTCCTCGTTGTATTTGTTGTTGCGTTGGTGGGCGTTGGTGTCCCCCAATTATGCCCCGCCCTGCACGCGTTGTGCAGGGCTCACGGCTCCTGCAGGAGAGTGCGCACGAGTTCCCTGGCGGCGTTCAGCTCATCGCCAGGCGCGGGAGTGGCATCGAAGACCTGGCAGGCGTGGTCCGGGACCACCTCTGCGGCCGGCGTGATGCCCGTGTTCTCCAGGTAGATGTCCCACTGCCGGTCGATGCTCATGGCCCCCACTGTAGGACGCAGACCGTTGGCACGTGAACTTTCGGGCCCCGCGACATTTCCCCAGGTCGCCGCCTGTGACGGGTGGGGTTCACGTGCCAACGGTA
>NZ_JAUNRW010000137.1 GCF_030535495.1 Corynebacterium sp. | reverse complement strand
AGAGGATGAAGGTGACGAAGTGGGTGCCCCACGCGCCGACCTCGCTGGCCAGCGCCGCCTGGGTCAGGGCCGCGCCCTGGATGTCCTCGCCGTAGGCGATGTCCTGGGTACCCAGCAGGATGATGAAGGCGGTGATGGAACAGACGACGAGGGTGTCAAAGTAGACACCCAGGGTCTGCACCAGGCCCTGCTTGACCGGGTGGGAGACGGTGGCGGTGGCCGCCGCGTTCGGCGCGGAACCCATGCCGGCCTCGTTGGAGAACAGACCGCGGCGCATACCGTTCATGAAGGCGGCACCGACGGTGGCACCGACGATCTCCTTGAAACCGAGAGCGTGGCCGACGATATCGGCGATGACCCCCGGCACCTCCTGGATGCGCAGGGCGAGGACGACGATCGCGACCACGATGTAGGCGACCGCCATGAAGGGCACGATGATCTGGGTGGCGGTGGCAATTCGACGCACACCACCGAAGATGATCATGGCGGTGAGCAGTGCGAGGACACCACCGACGACCATCTTGAAGCCGTTGTCGTCGCGACCCAGGGAACCGCCGACGGCCTCGGCGATGGAGTTGGTCTGGATGGCGTTGTAGACGAAGCCGTAGGTGATGGAGATGAAGATGGCGAAGATGATCGCCAGCCACTTCGCGTTCATGCCACGCGTCATGTAGTACGCCGGGCCACCGTGGTAGTTGCCGTCGGCGTCCTTGGTCTTCCACAGCTGCGCCAGCGTCGACTCGACGAAAGCGGTGGCTCCACCGATGATGGCGATCATCCACATCCAGAACACCGCGCCCGGGCCACCGAGGGTGATGGCCACGGCCACACCGGCGACGTTGCCGGTACCCACGCGGGAGGCCGCGGAGATGGTGAAGGCCTGGAAGGCGGAGATGCCGCCGTATTCCTCGTCATGGTCCTTACCCGGGCTGCCGGGCTTCTCCATGACGGCGCGGAACATGTCGGGGACCATGCGGATCTGCACGAGAATGGTGCGGATTCCGAAGTACACACCGGCGGCGATGAGCAGCCACGGTACGGCGGTCCAGAGATTGTCGTTGATCGTCCCTGTGACGAACGATTCGATTGCGTCCATTCCCTAAAGGTAGCGCCCTATGTGGTTCAGGACACAATTGACGCCCGAATTGTTATGAGCGTCTCAGCGCTGACATTCCGGACAGAAATGCGAGGACCGCCCGCCGACCACGATCCGGCGCAGCACAGTTCCACACCGCCCGCACGGCAACCCCTCGCGACCGTAGGCGTTGAGGGAACGGGAGAAGTACCCGGATTCGCCGTTGACGTTGACGTACAGGGAGTCGAAGGAGGTTCCGCCCTCGGCGAGGGCGCGACGCATGACGTCGGCGGCGGCGTCGATAAGCACGACCGCCTCGCGCTGCAGCAGCGACGATGCCCGCCTGGTCGGGGCGATGCCCGCCTGCCAGAGCGCCTCATCGGCGTAGATGTTGCCGATGCCGCTGACCACCTCCTGGTTGAGCAGCACCGCCTTGATCGCCGATCGCTTGCGCCGGATGAGGCGGGCGACCGCCACCGCATCGAAGTCCACCTCCAGCGGGTCGCGCGCGATGTGTGCCACAGGGACAGGAACCCCGGCCACCTGCGGCGTGTACAGCCACCGGCCGAAGGTGCGTTGATCGACGAAATTCAGTTCCTTTCCCGAGATGCGCGAACGTATGCGCACGTGCGCGGAGGTGGTCGGGCCGAGGAGCATCTGCCCGCTCATGCCCAGGTGGACAAACAGGGCGTCCTCCCCCAGGTCGAGCCACAGGTACTTCCCCCGGCGGCGGACCGCCTCGATGCGGGCCCCGACGAGAAGGTCCGCCAGCGGCACGTCCTGGCCGCGGTTGGCGCGGGGGTGCAGCACCTCGACATCCTCGAAGACCCCACCGAGCACGTGCGCCTCCAACCCCCGGCGCACGACCTCGACCTCAGGCAGCTCCGGCACGCGGATTCTCCCGCAGCAGCAGGAACGCCTGGCGGGCGGACTCCTGCTCGGCGAACTTCTTGCTGCCGCCCACGCCGTTACCGAGCACGTGCCCGTTGACGGTCACGGTCGCGGAGAACGTCAGATCATGCTCGGGGCCGGTCGACGTGGCGGCGTACACCGGCATGGGGTACTTGAGCTCGGCGACGCGCTCCTGCAGCGTCGTCTTCCAGTCCCGGTGGATGTTGCTTGCCGACGCCTGGTCGATCTTCCGCGCGAACAACCGCAGAATGACCTCCCGGGCGATCCCGAAGCCGTGCTCGAGGTAGATCGCACCGAACAGCGCCTCGGTGGTGTCGGCGAGGATGGAGTCCTTGGTGCGACCGTCGGTGACCAGCTCACCCTTGCCGAGCAGGATGTGCTCGCCGAGGTTGATCTCCCGGGCGATGTCCGCCAGGCCGAAACGCGAGACTATCGACGCCCGCATCTTCGAGATGTCCGACTCCGGGCGCGAGGGATACTGCATGTAGAGCTGGTTGGCCACGGACAGGCCGAGGACGGCGTCGCCGAGGAACTCGAGGCGCTCGTTGTTGGGCAGGTTACCGTTCTCGTTGGCGAAGCTGCGGTGCGTCAACGCATGCCGGAGCAGCTCGGTGGAGAGGGTGACGCCGAGGGCGTCGAGAAGCGGGGTGTGGTCGACGGCCGCAAAGGCCGTCTCCAGCGCCTCCTCCCCGGTGGGACGGTGGCGCTTGCGGCTCACAGGAACTTCTCCAGGTCGGCCCACCGCGGGTCGAGGGGCTGGTGCTCGCCGGACACGCCGTCCGGGGAGGGGGTGTCGGATTCCGCGCAGCCGCCCTCGCAGGTCGGGTTGAAGGGCAGCGTCAGGCCGGCCTCGTCGATGACGGACTGCAGCAGGTCGATCTCGTCGCCGACGATCTCCGGCAGCTCATCAACCTCGCCGTCCTCATCGGCGTCACCGGTGACGAAGTCATCGGAACCGGAGAACACCTGCTGCACGCGCAGCTCGAGAGGCGGGTGCAGCTCCCCGAGGCAGCGCACGCACTGGCCGGTGAGCTGGCCGGTGACGGTGGCGTCGGCAAGCACTCCCCCACCGAGCTGGGTGAGGGACGCATCGACGGTGACCTCGGCCCCCTCAGCGAGGCCGATCATCTCCGGGCCGATGCGGCTGGGGCTCGGTCCGGTCTGGGTGCGCTGCTCGAAATCGCTGAGACGGGCAACATTGAACACAAAAGGTGAAGTCATAGCGTGTCAGAGCCTACTCAGATCGACGCCGCGACACACCTGCGCCCCGGCGCAGCGCCTGACGATCACGGCTGACGGTGCGCAGCACCTCGGACAGGGAACCCTCGAACTCGGCGAGCTTGCCGTCGACGAACTGGTCGGCCTCGGTGCGCAGCTTCTCGGAATCGGCGTGCGCGGTATCGACGATCCGGTGCGCCTCCTCGTTGGCGCGCCGCACGACCTCCGCCTCGGAGACCAGGCGCTCCTGCTCGGCGACACCCTCGTCGACGCTGCGCCGGTAGGAGTCGTTGCCGTCCTGGATGAGACGGTCGGCCTCGCCCTGGGCGCGGTGGACGGTGTCCTCCGCTTCCCGACGCGCCGAGGTGATCATGTGCTCCACATCATCCTCGGCCTTGGCGACCATGGTGGAGGCGCGATGCTGCGCATCGTCGACCATGTGGTCGGCGTCGGCCTTCGCGCGGGACACGATCTCGTGGGCCTCGGCCTCAGCCTCGGCGATCATCTCGCGGGCACGGTCCTCCGCCCCGCGGAGGATCTCCTCCTGCTTGTCCAGGACGTCCTGCGCGTCGTCGATCTCGACGGGCAGGGCGTTGCGGAGATCGTCGAGAAGCGCAAGGGTGTCGTGGCGCGGCACCATGCAGTTGGCGGTCATGGGCACGCCGTAGGCCTGCTCCACGGTCTGGTTGAGCTCGTCCAGGGCTTCGAAAACGCGATACATGACTCAAACGATACTGGCCCCGCCGCCCAAAGTGTGGTGCGGCAGGGCCAGGGAAGACTCAGTGTCTAGATGACACCCTGTGCGAGCATCGCATCGGCGGTCTTCTTGAAGCCGGCGATGTTGGCGCCGGTGACGTAGTCACCCTCGCGGCCGTACTCCTCGGCGGTGCGGGACATGGTGCGGAAGATCTTGGACATGATCTTGTGCAGGCGCTGGTCGGTGTACTCGAAGGACCAGGAGTCACGGGAGGCGTTCTGCTGCATCTCCAGGGCGGAGGTGGCCACGCCACCGGCGTTGGCGGCCTTGCCCGGGGCGAAGTGGATTCCGCGCTCGCGGAAGACCTCGATGGCCTCCGGGGTGGAGGGCATGTTGGCGCCCTCGGCGACGAAGCGGACGCCGTTGTCGGCCAGGGTGCGCGCGTGGTCGCCGTTGAGCTCGTTCTGGGTGGCACACGGCAGGGCGACGTCGGCCTGGAGGTCCCAGATGGAACCGTCGGCATGGAAGGTGGCGCCGGTGGCTTCCTCCGCGTAGCAGGCGATGCGCTCGCGGCGGTTCTCCTTGATGTCGCGGAGCAGCTCGACGTCGATGCCGTTCGGGGCGTGGATCCAACCGGAGGAGTCGGAGACACCGATGACGGTGGCGCCGAGCTCCTGGGCCTTCTGCGTGGCGTAGATGGCCACGTTGCCGGAACCGGAGACGATGACCTTGGCGCCGGCCATGTCGGCACCGTGGGCGCGCATCATCTCCTGCGTGAGGTAGACGCAGCCGTAGCCGGTCGCCTCGGTACGCACGAGGGAGCCACCCCAGGCGAGGCCCTTGCCGGTGAGGACACCGGACTCGTGCTGGCCGGCCAGACGACGGTACTGGCCGAAGAGGAAGCCGATCTCGCGGCCGCCGACACCGATGTCACCGGCGGGGACGTCCTTGTACTCGCCGATGTGGTTGTGCAGCTCGGTCAT
>NZ_JAUNRW010000136.1 GCF_030535495.1 Corynebacterium sp. | reverse complement strand
AACTCCCAGTCCGGCAAGGGCGGCGTCGCCTACATCATGAAGACGGACCACGGCATCAACCTGCCGCGCCAGATGCAGGCCGAGTTCTCCAGTGTCGTCCAGGCCATCACCGACTCGGAGGGCGGCGAGGTCAACTCCAAGGAGATGTGGGACGTCTTCGCCACCGAGTACCTCGACGTCACCGAGCCGGTGGAGGAGGTCTCCATTCGCATCGTCAACGCCGAGACCGACGACGATGAGGCCACCGTCACCGCCACGGTCATCCACGACGGCTCCGAGAAGGAGATCACCGGCACCGGCAACGGCCCCGTGGCCGCCTACGCCAACGCCCTCGAGCAGGTGGGTATCGATGCCGAGGTTCAGTTCTACTCGCAGCAGGCCCGCTCCTCCGGTGACGATGCCGAGGCCGCCTGCTACATCTACGCCACCGTCAACGGCTCCGCCGCGTGGGGCGTGGGCATCGCCGGCTCCATCACCCGCGCCTCCCTCAAGGCGCTGACCTCCGCGGTCAACCGCGCCCTCAAGACGCAGGCACCGGTCCTGGCCGGCGGCGTCTAAGCTCCACACGGGTACAGGGGAGTGCGCACCTGCGCACTCCCCTGGTGTCGTTGTCGCCTCAGTTCTCCGGCGGCGGGGCAGGCTCCCCCATCATCTGCCGCGTGGTGTGTTGCTGCGCCAGGAGGATGAGGGCGTCGACAAGCTGGCGCCGCAACAGTGTTCCGGTGACCATCTGCACGAGCAGATCGTCCGAGGAACCTTCCAGGGACAGCGTCCGGACATCCAGCGCCCCCATGGCCTCGGCGTGGGAGGCATATTCCGCGATCATGTCGCGATCCCAGGAGAGGTCGGTGGTGTGAAGACGGGCGAGGGCGCGTACCGCCGCCTCGTAGGCCTCCGACCCACGCCGGACATTCCACCGGCGTTCGTCGACGATCTCCCCCAGCATGGCGCGCGCCTCGTCCTCGTGGGCCTCCACGTCACGGGTGGATCGTCCCACCAGCGCATTCTGCATGGCTGCCATGGTGTCCACCACGGTTCCCGGGCCGTCGAGTTCGCCGAGGACGAGCTTGATCTCCGCCAGCGACAGCCGGGCGATACCGCTGAGGACGGCGATGAGTTTCAGGCGCGTGAGATGATCGCGCGAATACAGGGACTGGTTGGTCTTGACGTGCCGACCGGGAGGCAGCAGGCCCTCCCTGAGGTAGTACTTGATCGTGGGGACACTCACCCCACTGGTCTGGCTCAACTCCGCCATGCGCATCATTGTGACCCACTACTTCCCTGTGTATCGGTGTAGGTCAAGATCTTAGCCCGTCGTCCTTGCTGCGGCATGCACTCCCTGCCTGCAGTTTGTCCCCACCCAGGCACTAGACTCTGAACAATGAGTCAGACCCACGGTGACCCCGAGTCCACGCCGGCGCCGGCGTTTCCCTTCGTGGCGCTCACGACCCAGACCACCGGGATCCACCCGTCGACTGCCCGCCTGGTGTCCGTTGACGTCCTCACCTTCGACGAGGACGGGGAGATCGGCGAGGAGTTCCACGCCGTGCTCAACCCTGGCAGCGATCCGGGCCCGCACCATTTCCACGGACTCACCCACGAGGAGGTCGCGGAGGGCCAGCGTTTCTCGCAGGTCCTGAGGACCCTCGACAGGCTTCTCGACGACCGCACCCTCGTCGTCCACAACGCCCCCCGCGCATGGGGCTTCATCGTCTCCGAGGCCCGCCGCGCCATGAACGCCGCCGCCCGCTCCAACCGCTCCCGCGGGCGGGGCCGGGGCCGTGGCCGGCGACGTCGGCAGCGGGTGGGGCATGTGCCGAAGCCGGTGGCGATCGTCGATACGCTGGCCACGGCGCGCCGCCAGCGCCTCAGCCTGCCGGACACCCGCCTGGGCAACCTCGCGGCTGCCCTGTCGATCGACGCCCCCTCCCCCGTCGCCACCGTCGCGCGGGCGACACGCCCCGAACACGAGACGTCCCGGGAGATCAACGACCTGCTCATCGACGTCTTCTTCGAGATTCGTGACCGCGGCGATCTCGCGGTCACCAGCCCCGATGAGCTGCGCGCGGACCGTTTCGGCCTGCAGCGCTCCCATGTGCGTGTCGACGCCATGGAGGCACCCCGCCCTCACCCCAATCCGGGTGTGCACGTGCCGGGGAAGAACCTCGTAAAGGGCATGGAGGTGGTCGTCGCCCCCGAGGTGGAGATGGACCCCGACCGCCTCATCGAGGCGAGCATGAAGGCCGAACTGGTCTACTCGGAGAAAGTGACCCGCACCACCAGCGTCATGGTCTGCAACGACACCGAGAATCTGCGGGGCAAGGCGATGCATGCGGTGCGCAAGGGCATTCCGCTGCTCACGGACACCGAGTTCCTCGACGCGGTGACGCGGGTACAGGATCACTCCGGACGCTAGGACTACTGTGGTGGCATGAGTTCCCCACGAACCGGTGTCCTGAGCCGCCTCCGTTCCACGGCGGCCACCACTGCCGCCACGCTGGCCACCACCGCCTCGCGGCTGTCCGGCCGCGGAGCCGGTGGCATGATCGGCGGACTGGTGGCCAACGCCATCGACCCGTCCATCATGGACAACCTCGGCCGTGGACGGCCGACGGTGCTGGTCACCGGCACGAACGGCAAGTCGACGACGACCCGCATGCTGGCCGCGGCCATCCGCGCGCGGCACACCGTGGCCACCAACGACGGCGGCGACAACATGGACGCGGGTATCATCTCCGCGCTGCTGGCCGCCAAGGACGCCTCACACATCGTGCTCGAGGTCGATGAGCTCCACGTCCCCGCGGTGGCGCAGCGTTTGCAGGCGCAGGCGCTCGTGCTGCTCAACCTCACCCGCGACCAGCTCGACCGGGTCGGCGAGATCAACAAGATCGAGCGCGCCCTGCGTGGGGCGGTGACGGCCAACCCGGACATGCTCATCATCGCCAACTGCGACGATGTCCTCATGACCTCCGTCGCCTACGACGCCCCCAATGTCGTGTGGGTGGCCGCCGGCGCCGGCTGGGTCGGGGATTCGGTCTCCTGCCCGCGCACCGGCGGGCATATCGCGCGGGAGGGGGATGACTGGTGGGCGGTCAAGCCGCTTCCCGACGGCCGCACCTTCCGCCGCCCCACCCCCACCTGGACCATCACCGACGACGGCCTGGCCTCCCCGCACGGGGATTCCTCCCTGGACCTCAAGCTGCCTGGCCGCGCCAACCGCGGCAACGCCACCCAGGCCGTCGCCGCCGCCGTCGAGGGCTTCGACGTGCCGTTGGCCGAGGCCGTCGCCGCCGCCGAGTCCGTCGACAACGTCGCCGGCCGCTACTCGACGATCCGCCTCGGCGAGCGCGACATCCACCTGCTGCTGGCCAAGAACCCGGCCGGCTGGCAGGAGGCGTTGTCCATGGTCGACCGTTCGGCGGACGGGCTGGTCATCGCCGTCAACGGCCAGGTGGCCGACGGTGAGGACCTGTCCTGGCTGTGGGACGTGCGCTTCGAGGATTTCGAGGGGCTGGCCGTCAAGGCCGCCGGCGAGCGCGGCACCGACCTGGCGGTGCGCCTGACCTACGCCGACATCGACCACGAGCTCATCCCCGACCCCGTCAAGGCCATCCTCGCCTGCCCCGCCGGGCGCATCGAGGTGCTGGCCAACTACACCGCCTTCCGTGACCTGAAGGCCGCCCTGCAGAAGGAGACCACCCGTGGCTGACCTGAGAATCGGACTCGTGCTGCCCGACGTCCTGGGCACCTACGGCGACGACGGCAACGCCCTCGTCCTGCGCCAACGCGCCCGCATGCGCGGATTCGACGCGGAGATCCAGCACATCCGACTCGGCGAATCCGTTCCCGAGTCCCTGGACATCTACTGCCTCGGGGGTGGTGAGGACACCGCACAGATCCTCGCGGCGGAGCATCTCATCGCCGATGGCGGCCTCACCCGCGCCGCGTGGGCCGGGCGTCCCGTGCTGGCGGTGTGCGCCGGACTGCAGGTGCTCGGCGAGTCCTTCCGCGCCGGGGGGCGCGTCATCGACGGCCTCGGGCTTATCGACGCCACCACCGTCTCCCTCCAGACCCGCGCCATCGGCGAGATCAGCTCCACCCCGACCCGGGCCGGCATCACCGCCGACCTCACGGAACCCCTCACCGGTTTCGAGAATCACCTCGGTGCCACCCTCCTCGGCCCCGGTGCCGAACCCCTGGGCCGTGTCACCCGGGGCACCGGCAACTGTGACCTCGCCGCCTCCGCGGACGTCTCCGACGGCACCCGCCAGCGATTCGCGGAGGGCGCGGTGCAGGGCAGCGTCGTGGCCACCTACATGCACGGTCCCGTCCTGGCCCGTAACCCGCAGCTGGCGGACCTGCTGCTGGCCAAGGCCATGGGCATCTCCCTGCAGGAGCTGGAGCCGCTGGAGATCGGGGTCGTCGATAAGCTGCGCCTGGAGAGGCTGAAGTAGGGGTAGACAGAGGTAGACTCGGCCCCACATATTCACGCTGTTTTATGTGGGAGGTTTGCCTGTGCGACACCGGAGTCTGACCGCGCTCATCGCCGCCGGGCTGCCGCTGGCAGCCTGCGGGGCGATCCCCGCCGACAGCGAGGGCACGCTTGACCGCGCCCGTGGCGGCACTCTCGTCGTCGGGGTCTCCGAGCACCGCCCCTGGACCACCATCGAGGAATCCGGCGCGGTCACCGGGACCGAGGTGGACCTCATCACCGCCTTCGCCGACAGCATCGACGCCGACATCGAGTGGCATACCGGGCCGGAGAGCGTCCTGGCCGACCTGACCGAGGACGGTGAGCTCGACGTCGTCATCGGCGGGCTGACCAGTGAGTCGCCCTGGGCAGACAAGATGGCGCTCACCCGCCCCTACTCCGGGGATCAGGTGATGGGACTGCGGATGGGGGAGAACGAACTCCTCATGACACTCGAACGCCATCTCGCCCGGGAGCACGGGGAGATCTGATG
>NZ_JAUNRW010000135.1:3255-5022 GCF_030535495.1 Corynebacterium sp. | reverse complement strand
TCCGCGAAGGTGATGTGCTCGCCGACGAGGTAGCGGCGCGTCGATAAGCGATCCTCGAGCCAGTCCATCGTGGTCCAGAAGCGCTCGTAGGCGTCGTCGTAGGCCTCCTGGGAGCCGGCGAAGCCGCAGCGGTAGACGCCGTTGTTGACCTCGGTGTAGATGCGCTTGGCGATGTCGTCGATCTCCGCGCGGTGCTCGACCGGATAGAGGTCCGGGGCGCCCTCGCGGTGGAACCGGGTCCACTGCGTCTGGAAGTCGCGGACGATGGACGGGTAATCGTTGCTGACCACCTTCTTCGTCGCCACCTCCACGACCGCGGGCACCGTGATGCCGCGCGGGTAGTCGGGGAAGCGGTTGAAGTAGGCCTCCTGCAGACGGCGCAGTCCGGTGACGGGGTCGACGCCGTCGGGATCGACGTCGAAGACCCAGGAGCGGACGTCGTGGGTGGGTCCGGCCAGGCCGAGGGAGATGACGTCCTCCAGACCCAGCAGGCGGCGGGTGATGATCGAGCGGTGCGCCCACGGGCACGCCCGCGCCGCCATGAGCCGGTAGCGGTCGGCCTCGACCGGCCAGTGGACGGTGCCGTCGTCCTGCGGCGTCGGCTCGCTCACGTCGGAGGTGATGCGGTCCTCGATGTACGTTGCGTCGCGCACGAACTCGCCGTCGGTGGATGCGTTCTGCGGGTCGCCTGCCCAATCATCATTCGCTGTCATGTCAACAACTGTAGCGTTCGAACCCGCCCCCGTCAATGTCCGGGGTGCTTGCTACCTTGAGTGCCATCATGAATCGACTGGCAGCCCTCATCCTCACCGGCGTCCTCGCCGTGGTCGGGTGGGCCGTGCTTGTCGACGTCCCCTCCGCCCCCGTCGAGGCCCCAGTAAAGACCCCCGTCGAGACACAGATCGACGCCGTCGAACCCGCACCCGGCCTGCTGGACGCCCTCGAGGTCAAGGGACGCGCACCGATGACCGGCTACGAGCGCGAGCGCTTCGGCCAGGCGTGGAGTGATGACGTCCGCGTGGAGGGCGGGCGCAACGGCTGCGATACCCGCAACGACATTCTGCGCCGCGACCTGCACGACGTGGTCATCCGCCCCGGCACCCACGGCTGCCTGGTCGAATCCGGCATCCTGCAGGACCCGTATTCCGGTGACGTTGTCGACTTCGTCCGCGGCCCCCGCAGCGCCGAGATCCAGATCGATCATGTCGTCGCGCTGGCCGACGCCTGGCAGAAGGGCGCCCAGGCGTGGGATGAGCAGACGCGCAGGGACTTCGCCAATGATCCCCGCAACCTCCTGGCCGTGCGGGGTGAACTCAATCAACAGAAAGGCGCCGGTGATGCGGCGACGTGGCTGCCGCCGCGCACGGCCTACCGCTGTGAGTACGCCACCCGGATCGTCGACGTGAAGGCCGCCTACGGATTGTGGGTCACCGAGGCCGAGCGGGAGGCCCTGTCCCGCGAACTCCAGCGCTGCCCGTGATCGGATTGTTGGTTTTTCGCCACGCGGCTCGCGGCCTCAAGACCCGCTGCCTCCTGGCATCTGCCCTAATCTGGCAGCATGACCGACAAGAACCAGACCCCCGACCGCGCGGGTTCGTACGACGCCGATGGTCTCGACGTTCCCACCTACAACAAGGACATCCCCGCCACCGGCCCGGCGCCCCGCTCCTCGGGGACCGGTTCCACGCCGCTGAGCAGGGCGGACACCGGCCACGAGGCCACCACCCAGTTCCCGCAGGGCGGCGGCGGTGTCTTCGACCGCACCGG
>NZ_JAUNRW010000135.1:0-3155 GCF_030535495.1 Corynebacterium sp. | reverse complement strand
CTCATCATCCGCCTGCTGCTCGGCGGCTGGCTCATCCTCGAGGCCGTGGGGACCTTCTTCCGTCTCGGCGGAAACCCGGGCATTTCCGGCCTGGAGGCCGACTACGCCAACTACCTGGCCCCGGGCGGGCTGGCGATCATCGTTCCCTCGCTGCAGCTCGCGGCCGGTGTGTTCCTGGTCCTGGGCCTGATCACCCCGCTGTTCGCGATGGTGGCCACCATCGTCACCTCGTTCACCGCGCTGCATGAACTGACGACCTCGGGCGCGGGAGCCAACCTCTTCGCGTGGCCGGAGTCGGTGTGGCTCTCGCTGGTGATGCTGGGCATTTCCCTGGCGCTGCAGTTCACCGGTCCGGGCCTGGTCTCCCTGGACTTCGGACGCAGCTGGGCCCGTCGCCCGCTCGTCAGCTCCTGGATCTTCATCCTGCTGGCCGTCGCCGGCGCCGTCGCCCTGTGGTGGTTCGGCGCGGGAGTCAACCCGCTGGCATAGACCCCCGCACGATCGAAGGCCCCGTCACCTGACGGGGCCTTTCTGATTCTCAGGCGCGCGGCACCCGCCGCAGGGACACCGCCCAGGCCACCAGCACCGCGATGCCCAGCCACACGAAATCGCTCACCAGCACCTTCTGCCAGAAGTTCAGGGCGTGGATGTCGATGCCATCGCCGTACCACCACTTCGGCGGCTGGGTGATCACGAGCGCGGTGAACGTGAAGGTCAGCGCGGACAGGGCCACCGGCCCGCCGAGCACGGTGAGGCAGCGCCACGCGAGCACCGGCAGCAGCAGGGTGAGCCAGATCCAGTGGTGGGACCAGGACACGGGGGAGATGAGGAGCATGATGACGGCGTTGACCAGGGCGGCGTCGATAAGCATGTCCCGGCGCATGAGCGCCACCATGAGCCAGCCGCCGAGCACGATCGTCAGCAGCGACAGCCCCAGCCACAGGCCGTTGACCAGCGTCGAGTGCGCGTCGAGTGACTCGGGGGAGGTGAACCAGCGCATGATCATGCCCTTGAGGGAGCTGTTGGACTGGTAGACGGTGTTGACACCGAATTCCGAACTCGATCCCATGTCGAGCAGCACCGAGGTGTAGAACTCCTTCGTCGCGTCCCAGCGCACCAGCGCCGCCACCCCGGTGGCCAGCAGGGCCGAGACACCGGCGACGACAATCGAGCGGAGATCACGGCGCAGCAGGAAGTAGAGCAGCATCGCCAGGGGAGTGAGCTTGATGGCCGCGGCGATACCGATGAGCCAGCCCTGCGGCAGCGTCCGCGGGCGCGGAACGAGATCGAGCACCACCAGCGCCATGAGCACGATGTTGAGCTGCGCGAACCCCGCGTTGAGCCACACCGGTTCGATGAGCAGCACCACCGGCCACACCGCGGCGGTCAGCGCCAGCAGCGTCCACCCGCGCAGCCGCAGCGAGCGGAGGATGACATACAGGCACACCAGCACCAGTGCGGCGGAGAGCATGATCATGAGATCGCCGGCCAGGTCCGGCTCCAGGCCCACGAACGGCACCATGACCAGCGCACCGAAGGGCGGGTAAATGAACGGCAGGGCCAGGTCGCCGGCGTACATCGGCACGGAGTACATCTCGCCGCCGTCGAGGAAGGCGCGCACGCCCTCCAGGTAGATGATCATGTCGACGGGGAAGTCCGTGATCATCATCTGCCGCCCGACGACGCCGAAGCCCGCGACCAGCCCCAGGGCGGCCACCATCTGGAGGACGGTGGCAAGGGGCAGGGTCGCGGGCTTGGAGAGGTCAGTCACCCGGCTGATGTTAGTCCACCCGGCGGACGGCACCCTTATCGGCGGAGGTGGCCATCGACGCGTAGGCGCGCAGGGCCTTGGACACGACGCGCTCACGGTTCGCGGTCCACGGTTTCTCCGAGGCCTCCATCGCTTCACGACGCCGCGCGATCTCCTCGTCCGGGATATCCAGCGAGAGGCGACGGGTGTGGACGTCGATGGTGATCGGGTCACCGTTCTCGATCAGGCCGATGAGCCCACCGTGGGCGGCCTCGGGGGAGATGTGGCCGATGGACAGACCCGAGGTGCCACCGGAGAAACGGCCGTCGGTGATCAGGGCGCACTTCTTGCCCAGGCCCGCGCCCTTGAGGAAGGACGTCGGGTGCAGCATCTCCTGCATGCCGGGACCACCGGAGGGACCCTCGTAGCGGATGACCACGACCTCACCGGCCTGCACCTCGCGCTTGAGGATGATCGACACGGCCTCCTCCTGGCTGTCGACGACGCGGGCCGGACCGGTGAAGGTCCACAGTTCCTCCTCGACGCCGGCGGTCTTGAGCACGGACCCGTCCGGGGCGAGGTTGCCGCGCAGCACCACCAGACCGCCGTCGGCGGAATGGGCGTGCTCGACGTCGTGGATGCAGCCGTCGACCTGGTCGGTGTCCAGGGACTCCCACCGGTTGTCGGTGGAGAAGGCCTCGGTGGTGCGCACCCCGCCCGGGGCGGCGTGGAAGAGCTCGGTGGCGGCGTCGATGGCCTTGCCGCCGCGGATGTCCCAGTCGTTCAGCCAGCCGTCGAGGCTGTCGTAGACGACGGTGTGGACGTCCTCGTTGAGCAGGTCAGCGCGGCGCAGCTCGCCGAGGATGGCGGGAATGCCGCCGGCGCGGTGGACATCCTCGATGTGGTAGATGCCGTTGGGGGCGACCTTGGACAGGCACGGCACGCGGTGGGAGATGTCCTCGATGTCGGCGAGGGTGAAGTCGATCTCACCCTCCTGCGCGGCGGCCAGGGTGTGGAGGATGGTGTTGGTGGACCCACCCATGGCCATGTCGAGCGCCATGGCGTTGCGGAAGGCGTCCTTGGTGGCGACGTTGCGCGGCAGGACGGACTCGTCCTCCTCACCGTAGTAACGGCGGCACAGCTCGACGATGGTCTCACCGGCCTGCTCGAAGAGGCGGCGGCGGGCCGAATGGGTGGCCAGCGTGGTGCCGTTGCCCGGCAGCGACAGGCCGAGGGCCTCGGTGAGGCAGTTCATGGAGTTGGCGGTGAACATGCCGGAGCAGGAACCGCAGGTCGGGCAGGCCGACTCCTCGATCTGCGCCAGACCGGCGTCGGAGACGGCCTCGTTGGCGGAGGCGGCGATGGCGGTGATGAGGTCGGTCGGGGTCTGGGCGACACCGTCGAC
>NZ_JAUNRW010000134.1 GCF_030535495.1 Corynebacterium sp. | reverse complement strand
TCCACCTCGGCGAGCCCGCTGACATCGCGGGGCAGCAGCGGAAGCTGGACGACGGGGACGTCGATACGCAGCTGTGACAGGGCGTGGTCCTCCAGGGAGCGGCGCTCGGCGAGGAATTCACCCTGATCGGCAGGGGAGCGGCGGTTGACCACCAGCCCGCCGACGCGCACGCCCGCGCCGCGCAGCTCCGCATGGAACTCCCCGGTCTCCTGCACCGGGAGGCGCTCGGCGGTGAGGACGATGAAAAACACACACTGCTCGGGGTCGCGGAGGACGTCGCGCAGGTGGGTGAAACGCTGGCGGCGCTTGAGCAGGATGGAGCGCAGCTGCTGGTTGCGGCGGTCCACGGGATCCTCGGCGGCGACGATACGGTCGCGGCCGGTGGGGGACAGTCCGCGGACGACAGCCGAGAGGTGCTCGGACTTGTCGCGGCGGTCGAGCAGACCGTCGGTCCAGGCGGCCATGAGCTCGGGCAACTCCATGAGGCGCGAGGTGTGGCCGGAGGGGGCGGTGTCGAAGACGACGTGATCGTAGTCGGCGGAACCGGCGACGATCTCCGCGATCCGCTCCAGCACCGCCGCCTCGTGCGTGCCCGGGGACTGGGCGGAGAGCTCCAGGTGCTTGGTCACCTCACCCTGCAGGTGCTCCGGCATCATCTGCCGCATGGTGTGGCCGACGGCCTTGAGGTGCGCGCGGGTGGTGGACGCCGGGTCGAGCTCGAGAACGTCGAGGTTCTCGCGCACCGTGGTGACGGTGTCACCGATCCGCTGTTCCCACAGGTGGCCGAGGTTGTGCGCCGGGTCCGTGGACACCAGCAGCACGCGGCGACCGGCGGCGGCCAGCGCGGTGGCGGTCGAGGAGGCGACGGTGGTCTTGCCCACGCCGCCCTTGCCCCCGAAGAAGACGATGCGGGTGGAACCGATGAGGTCTAGCAGCACTGAATGTTCTCCAACGGTGAGTGTTCCATGCCCATGCGGCAGTGCCAGGCGTGGAAGTCCTCGTAGACGATCGGCAGCATCTCCAGCGTGTAGTAGCTGGCCGGGTTGGGCACGCCGAGGGCCTCGGACATGACGAGCATCATGAAGAGGTCGTCCTCCTGCTGGCGTGCCTTGATGAAGGTCGCCCGGTACGGGCCCGCGTAGTACTCGGTGAGCCCGTCCGTGAAGGCCTTCAACTTCTCCCGGAACGCCATGGCTACAGCTTCTTGGCGACGACCACGGGGGCCGGGGCGTCGGTGTCCTCGTCCGTCCAGACGACCGGATCCTCGTTGCGGGCGCGGTTCATCGCGGCGAAGGCCTCGATGGTGACCCAGATGGCGCAGACGATGATGACGATGTCGATGATGAGCAGCAGCCAGTTCTGGGTCTCCCAGAAGCCGCGGACCTGGACGATCGCCGCCCACAGGGACACGACGAGGACGAACAGCAGCGGGATGAGCACCGGCCACGTCGGGCGACGCAGGCGGGTGAGGATCACGCAGATGATGGACAGTGACAGCGCGGCCATGAGCTGGTTGGTGGTGCCGAACAGCGGCCAGATGAGCATGCCGCCGGAGCCGTCGGCACCCGCGGAGAAGGTCAGGCCCAGGGCGACGACGATGACCACGAGGGTGGCGGCCAGGGCGCCGAGCTTCACGCCCATGATCTCGCCGATCTCCTGGACGACGAAGCGCTGCAGGCGCACGCCGGTGTCCATGGTGGTGGCGGCGAAGAGGACGGCCATGGTGGCCAGGATGGTGGCGGACAGTGACGGCGGGATGCCCAGGCCCTCGTTGATGAGGGCTCCGCCGCCCTGGACGAAGGCGTTGACGCCACCCTGGTTGAAGGCGGTGTAGATGGCCTCCCAGTCGGCGAGGGTGCGGAAGCCGGCGGTGGTGGCGACGATGGTGCCCAGGGCCAGCAGGCCCTCGCCGACGGCGCCGAAGTAGCCGACGAAGCGGGCGTCGGTCTCCTTGTCCAGCTGCTTGGAGGAGGTACCGGAGGAGACGATGCCGTGGAAGCCGGAGATGGCACCGCAGGCGATGGTGACGAACAGCAGCGGCCAGATCGACGGGGTGCCTTCCGGCACGTTCGCGTTGATGGCCGGGGCCACGATGGTCGGGGCGGTGAGCAGGAAGGATCCGTAGAGGATGCCCAGGCCGACGAACAGCTGGAGGCCGTTGATGTAGTCACGTGGCTGCAGCAGGACCCACACCGGGAGCATGGAGGCGATGCCGCCGTAGATGAACAGGACGATGATCCAGAAGGCGTTGGGGGACAGGCCGAGGATGGTGTCCGGCAGGACGATCGGGAAGCGGTCACCGATGATCATCAGCGCGTAGAGGACGACGACGCCGACGACGGAGACCAGCGGCAGGTTCCACTTGAGGCGGTAGATGGCCTGGCCGATGAACAGGGCGACGATGATGGCACCCCAGGTCGGGATGACGGCGGTCGGGGTGGAGACCAGCAGGTTGGAGATGACCACCGCGAAGGCCGCGACGACCATGAGCAGCAGCAGGAAGATGACCACCAGGAAGAGGTTGCGGCCGCGGTTGCCGATGTAGCGGCCGGACAGCGTGCCGATCGACTGGCCCTTGTGGCGCTGAGAGGCCCACAGGGCGCCGAAGTCGTGCATGCCCGCGATGAAGACGGTGCCGATGGTCACCCACAGGAAGGCGGGGAACCAGCCCCAGATCACCGCGACAGCCGGGCCGACGATGGGGGCGGCACCGGCGACGGACGTGAAGTGGTGACCCCACAGCACGAACTTGTTGGTGGGGACGTAGTCCACACCGTCGGTCATGGTGTGGGCGGGTGTCTTGTAGTTGTCGGAGAGCTGGTACACCTTGCTTCCGAGGAAGCGGGAGTAGAGCAGGTATCCACCGATCATCATGCCGACGCCGATGACCACCAGAACAAGTGAATTCATGGTTCGTCCCTCTGTTGGGCTCTGGGCGGAGCCCGGGGACGCCGCCAGCGATCATTGTTTCGGAATCAGACTCTCATAAGCCTGTGGTACAGGTCACTACGGCTGTGGCTGAAGGGAGGGTTCACGATGTACCGCTCAGGCATTTGTGCAGGACAACGGCGATGTTGTCAGACCAAATGGCCCGGTAGAGGGGGTGGTGCCGGGGGTGGTCAGGTGAAGTGCAGGAACGCGCCGACCACGAAGGCGAAGGTGGCCAGCGAGGCGCAGGTGAACTCCAGCAGCATGCCGAAGCCCATGGACTTCATGGCCTCCACTGAGGACCGCCACGCGGCGGCCAGATCCTTCCGGCGCCGGTACTCGGCGAGCAGCAGGCCGAGAGCGAAACCCAGGAACAGGCCCACGACCGGCACGAGGAACATACCGACCACGCCCACGGCCACGCCGAACAGCACCGGCCCGCGGGGGATCTGTTCGCGCCGCATCTTCCGGCCGGTGAGGATGGTGGAGGCGCTCATGCCCACCACGGCCAGGGCGATGCCGATGAGCCCGGCGGTCCACGACGCCGTCGAACCGAGCACCCACGCCCACACGAGCAGGGTGCCGATGGTCAGCAGCGAGCCGGGGAGGATCGGGATGATCGTGCCCGTGACGCCGACGACGAGCAGCAGGCCGGCGACGCCGGTGACGAAGGGCTCGTAGGTCTCCATGAGGGTCAAGGTTAATCCTCTTTCGGCGGCCGCCCCCGGCGGGGCAGGTCGCCGACGTCGCGGGGGAGGCGACCGGCGCGTTTTAAAGCATCGCGCAGCATGACCTCGATCTGGGCGTTGACGCTGCGCGCCTCATCACCGGCCCAGCGCGCGATGGCCGCATGCACCGCCGGGTCGACGCGGAGAGGGATGTTCTTGCGGGCCATGGCCTAGGTGTACAGGCTGCCCGTGTTGATCATGGGCTGGGCGTTGGTGTCGGAACACAGGACGACGAGCAGGTTGGAGACCATCGCGGCGCGGCGCTCCGGATCCAGGTCGACGATCTGCTTGGCCTCCAGCTGGTCGAGGGCGGACTCGACCATGGTGACCGCGCCTTCCACGATGGTCTCGCGGGCGTCGACGATGGCGCCCGCCTGCTGGCGCTGCAGCATGGCCTGGGCGATTTCCGGCGCGTAGGACAGGGCGGAGATGCGGGCCTCGAGGATCTCCAGGCCGGCGACCTTGACGCGGGCGGCGACCTCATCGGCCAGCTCGCGGGAGACCAGGTCCGTGGACCCGGAGAGGGAGGGGGTCTGCGCGGTGCCGCCGTCGTAGGGGTGGGAGGTGGCCACGTGGCGCAGGGCGGACTCGGACTGGGAGTGGATGAACTCCTCGACGTCCTCGACGGCGAAGGTGGCCTTCGCGGTGTCGGCGACCTGCCAGACGATGATGGCGCCGATCATGATCGGGTTGCCGCCGAGGTCATTGACCTTGATCTGGTTGGTCTCGAAGTTGCGCACGCGCACGCTGACCTTCTTCGAGGTGGCCAGGGGAGGCACGAGGGAGAGGCCGGTGTGGCGGTTGGTGCCCAGGTAGCGGCCGAAGAACTGCACCACGTGGGTGTGGCCGGGGGAGATGACGCGGATCATCGGCAGGAGGAGGACGGCGACGAGGGCCGTCAGGACGCCCAGGATGATGAGCGGGACACCGGTCTCACCGGCGTCGAGGCGGGTGCCGCCCCAGATGGCGAGGGCGGGGCCGAGGATGAGCAGCGCCAGCGCGCCGACGAGGACGCCGGCGGCCAGTGCGGTGGTACCGGCCCAGGCGGGGCGTTCGGTGATCTCCACCTTGCCGCCCTCGTGGCCGACGGGGCGGTCGGCGACCTCTGCCTCAGGGACGTGGGGAGTGCTCATGACGATTCCTTCCGGGGTGAGTTAATCTGATATCAGAATAGGGGAATCTGATATCAGATTACAAGGGGGAGTGTCTGTCTTTTCCCGAGGGTCGTATAGTGTCACGGAGTGAGTGGGTCGGCACCGTGTGGTGATCCGGCTCCATCAAGAAGGCGCTTTCACACGCACACCAGGTTGATCCTGCGGCGGCGTGTGGGGGCGTTCTTCGCTTTTTCCACCCATCGACTACCCTTGGGGCCGTGACCGAGCAGAAGAATCCCCAGGACCTCCCC
>NZ_JAUNRW010000030.1:10483-23670 GCF_030535495.1 Corynebacterium sp. | reverse complement strand
TCTCGAACATGTGGCTCACGATCGGGCGGGTGAACGCGTACTGGGTGTCGGTGTCCACGTTCATCTTGATGACGCCGTACCGCAGCGCCTCCTCGATCTTCTCCTTCTCGGAGCCGGAGCCACCGTGGAAGACGAAGTCGAAGGGCAGGGCGTCGTCGGACAGACCCAGCTTCTTACGGGCGACCTGCTGGCCCTCGAGGAGGACCTCCGGGCGCAGCTTCACGTTGCCCGGCTTGTACACGCCGTGGACGTTGCCGAAGGTGGCGGCCAGCAGGTAGCGGCCGTTCTCACCGGTGCCGATGGCGTCGATGGTCTTCTCGAAGTCCTCCTCGGTGGTGTAGAGGTTGGCGCCGGCCTTGGCCTCGACCCCGTCCTCTTCGCCGCCGACGACACCGATCTCGATCTCGAGGACGATGTTGGCCTTGCGGGACTTCTCCAGCAGCTCCTGGGCGATCTCGAGGTTCTCGTCGATCGGCACGGCGGAACCGTCCCACATGTGGGACTGGAACAGCGGCAGCTCACCGGCGTCGACGCGCTCCTGGGAGATGGCCAGCAGGGGGCGCACGTACTCGTCGAGCACCTCCTTCTGGCAGTGGTCGGTGTGCAGCGCGACGTTGATGCCGTAGTGCTTGGCGGCCTCGTGTGCGAAGGCGGCCAGGGCGACGGCGCCGGCGACCTTGTTCTTCACGGCCAGACCGGAGCCGAACTCGGCGCCGCCGGTGGAGAACTGGATGATGCCGTCGGACTCCGCCTCGGCGAAGCCCTTCAGAGCAGCGTTGATGGTCTCCGAGGAGGTGCAGTTGATGGCCGGGAAGGCGAAGCCGCCCTCCTTGGCCTTGTCGAGCATCTCGTTGTAGATCTCAGGAGTCGCGATAGGCATAGGGTGATCCTCCAGGTAGTTCGATCGCTAGGGGTCCGAAACGGGGTCCGCATACCAGTATGCCTGCGTTTGAGCCTCGATGCTCACCCCGCGAGGCGAAATCACCGGCCCTCCTCCCCCCGATTCGGGCAGGGTCAGGGCTTGCGGGTGTCCGAGTCCGCGACGACGCGGGCTGCGGCCTCCAGCAGCATCCAGCCGGAGAGCTGGACGGAGAGATCGCGTTCGTCGATACGCAGGACGCCGAGGGCCTCCGGCAGGGTCGACGGGGCGAGTCCGAAGTTGTGCGGCAGGCGCGCGTCCGCGGTCCAGTCGGTGGCGAACACGGGGAGGCCGTCGACCTCCAGACGCCGGTTCCACACGGATTCCGCCGAGGAGAGCACGAGGCGGGCGGCCACCTTCTTCGCGGCCCGGTTGGCGGCGTTGTCCGAGGGCAGGCGCACCGCGACATCGGCGAGGTAGCGCATGAGGATGCCCTTGAACAGGCCGCCGTCGCCGTCCCCGGTCTGCCAGTCGATGACCCCGGACGGGGTGGCCATGTGCACCGCCACCGCCTGGACGAGTGCACGGATGCGTGTGATGTACGGCATCGCCTCATCGATGGCATCGGCGTCCGCCAGCCCGGAGATGGTGTCGACGGAGGAGAACCCGGCCTTCTCGCGCAAGGCGAGGGCGATCTCCAGGTTCGCCCCGAGCGTCACGCCCTGACAGTACGGGTGGATGTTGTCGACCAGCTCCGGACCGTGCATGCGCATGCGGATGCCGTCCATGACCAGCCCGTCATCGTTGATGAGGTGCTCGTGAATCCACTCGACGATGGTGCGTGCCTCCTCCAGGCGGCCGGTGCGGGCCATCATGATGGCGGCCGGGCCGTTGGAGGGGACGTTGTAGAAGGTCTCCCCGGTGCGCCACGGCAGGACCGCGGTGACCTCGTCGATACCGTCGACGATGTTGTACTCCAGCTTCGGCAGGACGGCGGGCAGGGACACCTGCGGCAGGGAGCCGGCGCGGCGCAGCGCCAGGGCCAGCCACGCCTTGTCGTCGTAGTAGCGGTTGCCGGTCAGCGGGCCGAGGTTGCGCAGGCGGATACCGGAGATGGTGGTGGCGATGAGGCGGCGGCGGGCGCGGGTGGGGCGCCTCTGTGCGGCGTCGATGAGGCAGTCGAGGTAGTGCGCCTGCCACCAGTAGTGCCAGTGGTGGAAGAGGCGTTCCTTGGTGGTCGGCGGCCAGCTGACCACGGCCAGGTTGGTGCGCGGGATCCCCCACACACGCGAACCGTGGCGCTCGTTGATGGCGGACTCCGCCAGGTCGGCGCGGTGCGCCCAGGTCTCCTGCACGTTCTTTTCGTCGCTCCTCATGCGGTGGAAGTGTCACACCATGATAACGATCAGTTTGCAGTTACGTCACGCACTACTCACCAGGCGTGATCTAGATCTCCATGCTGGCGGATCCAGGCGTGCATGGCGATCCCCGCCGCGACCCCGGCGTTGATGGACCGGGTCGACCCGAACTGGGCGATCGAGCAGGTCATCAGCGCCCCCGCCGCGGCCTCCGGCGTGATGCCCGGCCCCTCCTGCCCGAACAGCAGCAGGCATTCGCGCGGCAGGTGGGCGGTCTCCAGGGGAATCGAACCGGGGGTGTTGTCGATGGCCACCACCGTCAGGTCGTTGCGGAGCGCCCACACGAGCAGCGAGTGCACGTCCGGGTGGTGCATGAGGTGCTGGTAGCGGTCCGTGACCATGGCGCCGCGCCGATTCCAGCGCCGCCGGCCGACGATGTGCACGGTGTCCACCGCGAAGGCGTTGGCGGTGCGCACGACGGTGCCGATGTTCGCGTCGTTCTCGAAGTTCTCGATCGCCACGTGCAGCGGGTGGCGCCGCTTATCGACGTCGCGCACGATCGCCTCGCGCGTCCAGTAGCGGTAGGCGTCGACGACATTGCGCCTATCGCCAGACGCCAGCAGTTCGGGGTCGAAGTGTTCCCCGTCCGGCCATTCCCCCTCCCAGGGACCGACACCGTGGCGTCCTTCACCCCACTCGGTGGGCCCGGGATCAGAGTCCAAGGTCATCCAGTCCCAGCAGGTAGCGGTACTCCAGGCCCTCGGCGCGGATGACCTCGTCCGCCCCGGTCGCCCGGTCGACGACGGTGGCCACACCGATGACCTCGGCGCCGATCTCCCGCAGCGCGGCGACCGCGGTGAGCGGGGAGTTGCCGGTGGTCGTCGTGTCCTCCACGACCAGGACCTTCTTCCCCACCACGTCCGGGCCCTCGACGCGACGCTGCATGCCGTGCTTCTTCGCCTCCTTGCGCACGACGAAGGCGTCGATCGCGCGGCCGTCGGCGTGCATGACGGCCGTGGCCACCGGATCCGCGCCGAGGGTCAGCCCGCCGACGGAGACGTAGTCCCAGTCGGAGGTCAACTGGCGCAGGAGGGTGCCGATGAGCTTCGAGGCCTCGCTGTGCAACGTCGCACGGCGCAGGTCGACGTAATAGTCGGCCTCTTTGCCCGAGGACAACGTCACCGTGCCGTGGACGACGGCCAGTTCCTTGACCAGTTCCGCCAACTCGGCAAGCTTCGTGGCGTCAACATCGGTGCGGCTCATGGGGGACTCCTTCTGGATGCCGGGGTGTGTCAAGGAAAACTCTAGTCGTCGAAGAGGGAGGATCCGCCGCTGAGGTCGCGCGGCATCCGCGGTCCGCGACCCTGCTCGTCCCGCCTGCCCCCACCCTCGGCGATCGGCTCCACCTCATCGGCGCCGACGGCACGTGGTTCCACCACCCCGCGGGCCACCGCCTGGCGGCGGGTCGGCAGGTCGAGCGGCTCCTCCGGGCGCTGCACCAGCGGCCGCTCCCCGGCGTCGACGCCGTCCCGGGCGATGGCCAGCACCCCGAAACCGGGCTGCGGCGGGCCGGGCATGTGGCGGGTGGGGTCGAGGTCGTCGAGAAGCAGGGTGTGGGCGGTGGTGGCCTTCGGCGGCAGCGCGCAGGCGGCGTCAGCCAGCATGGCCAGGGGGGCGAGCATCGCCTCCCAGTCCTGACGGTGGGAGCCCCGGGCGGTCTGCGCCAGCACCCAGTCGGCCTCCATCCACACGGCGGTGACCACCTCGGGGAGGACCTCGAAGGCGGTGGTGACGCGGGCGTCGATAAGCCGCTCGGCGACGCCGATGTCGGTGGCCAGCACCGTGAATCCGGCCAGCGTGAAGGCCTCGAGCAGGTCCTCCGAGGATTCCTGCGCCAGGCCGCCGCGGCGGGCGTCGAGGACCACATCCGAGCTGGCGCTGCGCCGCATGGCCATGACGTTGACACCGCCCAGGTCCATGAGCACCATCTCGTGGCCGTAGGCCCGACCACTGACGATGTCGCGCGCCACCGCCCCGGAGGAGGCGGCCCCGCGGGACCATTCATCGTCGAGCCAGGCATCGGCACGCGCGAACTCGAAGCCCTTCTCCTCCGCCCAGGCGCGGCGCTCGCGGCGCAGGGAACCCGGCAGATGCAGCGACGGGCGCTGGCGCTCGCCGCCCTCCTCCTCCGGTTCCACCTCGACGTCCGGCACCTCGGGTGCCTTGTCCACCGGGGCCACCGGGGCCTGCCGGCGGGCGTCGAGACGCCACAGCACGGCCGCCCCACCGGCGGCGGCTGCTGCGAGGACGAAGGCGATAGTGGACATCACATTCGACTGTAGTTGCCGGGGACGGAGAAAATCAGAAGCCTCGCTGCACCGGATTCGACGGATCCGCCGCCCACTGCGACCAGCCGCCGACGTAGTGCGTGGCGCACCCGAGGCCCGCGTACTCCATCGCCGCGATGGCCAGCGCCGAATGGTTACCCGAGCCGGAGTACAGGACGATGTTCTCGCTGGAGGTGATACCCGCCTGGGCGAAACGCTCCTGGATCTCCTCCGCGGTGCGCACGGTCCAGTCGTCGTTGAGCAGGTCCCGGACGGGGATATTGATGGCCCCCGGAATGTGACCGGCCTTGAGATCGAGGATCTCGCGGCGCCCCTCGAAACGGCGGGCATCGCGGGTGTCCACCAGCACCCCGCCCCCGGCAAGGTGGTCGCGGACGTCGTCGATGTCGGCGACGGGCAGAGAGCCGGTCGTCACGGCGCCGCCGTCGGAGGTGGCGAAGTTGCCCGGGCCGCCGACGATCGGGTACCCGAGCTCGTCCCACCGTCGCAGGCCTCCGTCGAGGATCTGCACGTCCTGCAGGCCCGCCCACCGCAGGATCCACCAGGCGCGCGCCGCCATGAGGCCGCGCCCCTCGTCGTAGACGACGACCCTACTGCCCTCCTCCAGCCCCCACCGACTGAACCAGTCCTGCAGGTAGTGGGCCTCGGGTAGCGGGTTACGGCCGTCATCCGAGCTCGGGATACCGGCGAGAGCGTAGGCCGGATCGCAGAACAGCGCGGTGGGCATGTGCTCGGACTTGTACTTCTGGTATCCGGCGCCCTCCCCGGGGGCCCAGTAGGAGGCGAGGACGGTCTGGCGCTGACCGTGGTAGATGTCATCCCGCAGAGAGTCGGCGCTGACGAAAGTACTCATGATGTCCGATCTTAGGTGTGGCCGGGCGGGTCTGCTGGCAGGCCCAGACGGATGAGGATCCCCCGCAGATGCTCACGGACCTCCGCCTCCCCGATGTCCGTGCGCTCGAGCAGGCGGAGCATGAGGCCGTCGACGAGCAGCCGCAGTTCCAGGGCGGCCCCGGGCGGCGGTGAGGTCGACCAGTGCAGAATGTGCCGACACATCTCATCCATGCCGTCGCCGGCGCGGCGGCGCGCCTCGATCACGCGCGGGTTGGCACCGTGGGCGACGAGCACCGCCAGCTGGGAGAGCGCCTCGAGTCGGGTGTCGGGGCGGGTGGGCAGGACCTCGAGGAGCATGTCGATGGCCATGTCGAGGGTGCTTGCCGACGCCGCGCCCATCACCCGCTGGATCCGCGGAATCGCCGCGGACATGCTGTCGTCGAGAAGTGCGACGAAGAGGTCCTCGTGGCTGGGGAAGATGTGCCGCAGACTGCCGGCGGACATCCCGGCCTCCGCTGCCACGTTGCGCACGCTCGCGTGGGCGATGCCGTGTGTGTCGATGATGCGACGGGCGGCATCGAGGGCCTCTGAGCGGCGTTCTTCGGCGGTTTTGCGTGACATGCTTCCCACTCTAATACATCTGTGCTAGTTTGAGCTCATTCCATTTAACACAGTCGTACTAGAAAGGATTGTGTCATGATCCTCGCCCTCATCCTCATCATGGAAGTCACCTTCTGGATCCTGCTGGGTCTCGGCCTCCTGTTGCGCTATCCCCTCCGCCGCCCCCGCCTGGGTCTGACCATGTTCGCCCTCACCCCCCTCGTCGACCTCACGCTGCTCGGCCTCGTGGTGGTCGACCTGCGCGGCGGCGCCATCCCCTCCTGGCAGCACTCCATGGCCGCCTTCTACATCGGCTTCTCCCTCATGTTCGGGCACGCGATGATCACGTGGGCCGACCGCCAGTACCGCATTCGCTTCCGCGGGGAGAGCATTCCCCGCCCCCGTTCCACCACCCCGGTCGCCGACGAATGGCGCAGCTTCGCCAAGGCTGTCGGCGCGGTGGGGATCGCCGTGGTGGCCCTGGAGATCGTCATCGCCCTCGCGGACAGCGCCTCCGCGACCCAGTTGCGCGGGGCCTGGGTCACCGCCGGGGTGATCCTGGTGATCTGGCTGCTCACCGGCCCGGTGTGGGCCAGCATTTCGGCTCAGATCCAGCCGCGTTCCCGGGCCCGGGTGTAGGCCTCGAAGCGGTTCTGCGCCCCGACCTTGGCCATCGCCGAGGAGAGGTAGTTACGGGTGGTGCCCGCCGCCAGATGCACGGCTGAGGCGATGTCCTCGATTGACCCTCCTTGCCCCGCCAGCTCCAGCAACTCCGCCTCCCGTTCGCTCAGCGGCGACTCGCCCGCGGAGATCGTCAGGGCCGCCAGTTCCGGGTCGAGGTGGCGGCGCCCGGCGTGCACGGCCCGAATCGCCGTGGCGAAGTCGACCGCCGTCGAGGTCTTCGGCAGGAATCCGAGGACCCCGGCCGCCAACGCTTGTTTCAGGGCCCGGGGGCGGGCGTGGCTGGTGACGATGAGCACCCCGGCCCCCGGGCTCAGCTCCCGGATGCGGCGGGCGGTCTCGATGCCGTCGATCCCGCCCATCTGCAGGTCACAGACACACACGTCCGCCTGCTGCCCACGCCGCCACCACTCGACGAGCTCCTCCCCCGACCCCGCCACGACGGCGACCTCGAGGTCATCCTCCAACCCGAGCAGGGTGGCCAGGGACGAGGCGACGAGCGATTCGTCGTCGACGATGGCGATGCGGATCATGGTTGTTCCCCCAGGATGAGCGTGGCGGTGAAGGTGTCGGCCTCGCGGGCGGTCTCGACCCGGGCTCCGCGCCGCCGCAGGGCGTCGAGGCCACCCGGCTTACCGACGTCCCCCTGCACCCCGTCATTGTGCATCGTCACCGCCGTCGACCCGAGGGTGAGTGTGGCGGCGGTGGCGTCGGAATGGCGCAGGAGGTTGGTCGTGGCCTCACGGACGAACCAGGCCGCCTGTTCCCGGTGAGCGGCGGGGACCTCAAGGCTGTCGCCGGTGACGGTGAGGGGGATGCGGGCGTCGAGAAGCAGGGACCGGGCGCCCGCCACCTCGGTGGCCAGGTTGACCGACCGGTAGCCCTGGACGACCTCGCGCATTTCCGAGAGACTGGTGGAGGTGAGCTCGCGCAGGTCAGCGAGTTCCTGCGTGAGTCTCACATCACCGCGCTCCGCGAGCTTCTGCGCCAGCTCCGCCTTGATGGACATCGCCGCCAGGTGCTGCCCAAGCGTGTCATGGAGCTCCTGGGCGAAACGCACCCGCTCCTCGCTGACCTTGAGCTCCGCCTCCAGATGACGGGCCCGCTCGGATGCGCGCATGACCCCGGCGGTCCACAGCGACATGATGGTCACCGACGTGAGCACCGCCGGCAGGACGATGAGATAGCCGACGGCAGGATCGGAGCCCAGGCCGTCGGCGAAGGTGAGCACCAGGACGATGGTGAGCAGCAGCACCCACCACCAGCGCCCCGCCACGAACGGCAGGTAAGCCATGCTGAGGCACTGACTGAGGGAGATCGCCAGGAATATCGAGGCGGATGTCACGCCTGCCGCTACCGGCACCAGATACAGAATGATGCTGGCCGCCAACGCCATCGTCAGCCCGATGAGCCCGGCGGTGAACCAGGGGCGGTGATCCCGGCGCGGAGCCAGGTTGAGGGAGGGCTGCAGCTCCAGGGCGATCACGCTGACCACCACGGCAGAGCCCACCAGGAGGATGAGCAGAGCCATCCCCCACGCCGTGATGGAGTCGATGCCCGCGGCCGGGAAAAGGAAGAACAGCGGCAGGAACAGCACCACGGACTGCAGCGACCAGCGGGTGTAGAGCAGGAATTTCGTGGCACTGTCGAGACCCCGCCACGAACGGACGGGGTGCGGCAGGGCGCGAGGGGTGGAGGTCACGGCGCCCAGCCTATCGGTGGGTGTCCCACCGCATGTAGCGGTTGCTCGCCCACACGGACGCCAGGGTCCACAGCAGGAGAACGAGCATCCGCTGCCAGGATTCGGCGAACACCTCTCCGGCACTGAGCACCGGGGCGTCCGGTGCGGTGGCTCCCAGCCAACCCAGCTGTGCCAGATCAAGGATCAGGGCGAAGGGGGTGTAGTCGATGATCTCGGCCAGCCTGCCCTCCACCATGGAACGGAAGGAGGACATGGACGCCAGGAACAGCAGGATCACGGGCATCGAGGTGATCTGGGCGGCCTCCGCGTTGCGGGTGAACGCCGAGGTGAGCAGCCCCAGGGCCGACATGAAGACGATACCCAGCAGCAGGGCCACCACCACCGGCACCGGATTGACGGGCAGAGGCGCCCCGGCAAGCACCAGGACGACCGCCAGAAGCACGCTCATCACCACCAGGAGCACGGCCCCCGGCAGGCACAGGGCGGTGAGGATCTCGCGGTCGGTGGCCTCACCCGTGCGCAGCCTCTTGAGGACCTTCTCGTCGCGGCGCGTCGTCGCCATGGAGAGCACCGAATAGAACTGGATGAAGATCAGCGCGAACGTGATGAACATCTCCAAGGCGCCCGATGTGGCCATCTCCGGGGTCCCGATCCGGCGGTAGAGGAAGAACATGCCGAGGGGGAACAGCAGCGGCAGGGCGACTCCCATGGCGAGAATGGTCCGGTTACGGGTGAACTGGAGTCCCTCGGCCTTCGCCAGGGAACGGGTGCGGGTGAGCGTGGACATTGTTGTCTCCTTGGTTGGGGGGGTGGGGGTCAGACCGCGGCGCTCTCGGCACCGGCGATGCCGAGGAACACCGACTCGAGGCTGGCCGGGCGGGCGGCGAAGTTTTCCAGGGGGATCTCCTGGTGGGCGGCCCAGCTGAGCAGTCGGAAACTGTCGTGGGCCAGTTGGTTGGTGGAAACGCTCAGGCGCTCACCGTCGCGGGCGACGTGGGTCCCCGGCAGCTCCGGCAGTGGCGGGTGCCCCGCGGGGAGGGTGGCGGAGATCTGGGAGGGCACGGTGGCCACCAGCTCCTCGAGGGTGCCCTCCACGCGGATCCGACCCTCGTGCATGATGGCGATCCGGTCACAGAGCACCTCGGCCTCCTCGAGGTAGTGCGTGGTCAGCAGCATGGTCACCCCACGCTCCTTGAGGGTGCTGAGCAGGCTCCACACGTTGCGTCGTGACTCCGGGTCGAGGCCCGTGGTCGGCTCGTCGAGGAAGATGACGGCCGGGTCACCGACCAGAGCGCAGGCGAGGTCGAGACGGCGCTGCTCGCCTCCGGACAGTGCTCCGACCTTGATGTCGGCGCGGTGGGCGAGGTCGACGTCGATAAGCACCTCGTCGACGGGACGCGGCGTGGAACAGGTACCCGCCCACATGGTGAGGGTCTCGGAGACGGTGAGCTCGTTGGGCAGGCCACCGGACTGGAGCATGATGCCCAGCTCGGGGCGCAGACGTGCGCGGTCGGTGACGGGGTCGAGGCCGAGGACTGTGACGGCTCCCTGCGTCGGGGCGTTCAGGCCCTCGAGGATCTCCAGAGTGGTGGTCTTGCCGGCGCCGTTGGTGCCCAGCAGGCCGTAGACCTCGCCGAGTTCCACGTGGAACGCGATATCGTCGACAGCGGTGAAGGACGACTTTGCGGAGAGGTAGGTGTGGGTGAGTCCGGTGACGGTGATGGCAGAAGTGATGGTCATGGCTTCATGGTCGCCGGTGAAGGTTCCCGCTGGTAGGGGCGTTTGTCAGGGATCCACATGACAGATGTCACGGACCTCGGTCGCGGTGTACGCTCCTCTGGTGAACAACTTCCACCACGTGTTGATCAACACGTTGATCGCGAATGTCACCACCAGTTACCTCTGGTTCGCGCTGACATTCTGGGTGTACCTGGAGACCGGCAACGTCGGTCTCGCCGGCGTGCTCAACGGCTTGTACATGGGCCTTATCGCCGTCGGATCGATCTTCTTCGGCTCCATCGTCGACCACAATCGCAAGAAGAACGTCATGATGTTCGCCGCCGTGGCCACGCTCGTGTGCTTCGCTGCGGCGGCCGGCGTGTGGGTGCTCGGTGTGACACCGGGCGAGGTCTCGGCCTCTGATCCCGCGCTGCTCGTGTTTGCCGGGCTGGTACTCGTCGGCGCCGTGGTCGAGCACATGCGCAACATCGCCCTGTCCACCGTGGTGACGCTGCTCGTGCCGGAGGACGGTCGCGACAAGGCCAACGGCCTGGTCGGCGCCGTGCAGGGGGCGGCCTTCTTCGCCACCTCGATCCTCTCGGGCGTGTCCATTGGCTACCTCGGCATGGAGGCGACGATGTGGATCGCCCTCGTGCTCACCGTCGTGGCACTCGTCCACCTCGTTCCCGTGAGGATCCCGGAGCACCGGATCGTGACGTCGGCGGAGGCGGCGGTCGAGGCGGCTCCGGACGCCACCGCCCCGGACACCTCCCCCGAAGCCGCCCCCGTCAGTGCCGGCCTGGACCTGCGGGGCTCCTGGGCGATCATCAGGGCGGTTCCCGGTCTGCTGGCGCTCATCCTCTTCTCCAGCTTCAACAACCTCATCGGCGGGGTGTACACCGCGCTCATGGACCCCTACGGCCTGGAGATGTTCTCCCCGCAGGTGTGGGGGCTGGTCCTCGGCGTCACCAGCCTCGGATTCATCATCGGTGGTGGCCTCGTGGCGAAGGTGGGTCTGGGAGCCAATCCGGTGCGCACGCTGCTGCTGGTCAACGTGGGCGTGGCCTTGATCGGCATGATCTTCGGGCTGCGGGAATGGTGGTGGTTGTACGCGGGCGGCATGTTCATCTTCATGCTCACCATCCCCGCCGCCGAGGCCGCGGAGCAGACCATTCTCCAGCGCGTGGTCCCCTTCCGGCAGCAGGGACGCGTGTTCGGCCTGGCCATGGCCGTGGAGATGGCAGCCAACCCGGTGTCCACCATTGCGGTGGCCGTCATCGCGCAGGCGTATGTCATCCCGTGGATGGCCGGACCCGGCGCGCAGGTCTTCGGCTGGCTGCTGGGCCCCGGCGACACCCGCGGCATGGCGCTCATGTTCCTCGGCTCCGGTGCCATCATGCTCGTGGTCGTGGCGGCGGCGTTCCTCTCCCGTCCGTACCGCCGCCTCAGCGACTACTACGCCACGACCAGCCAGGACCTGGCGGGCGAACCGGCACCACGCTAGATCGTGAGCGCATCACCTTCGTCATCGGTGTCCTCGGGGACGAGCACCGTGATGTTGCCCGGCCCCGGCTTCGTGCGCCCGGTCGTCCCCGTGGGAATGACCGCCCCGTGGTCCGCGATGACGGATTCCAGATGGGCCCCCGCCGGCACGGTGACATCTCCTATGAGAACGCACCGGTGGACCGTGGCCCCTTTTTCCACCCGGACTCCGGGGCCGATGAGGCTGTGCTCCACCTTGCCGACGACATCCGCCCCCGGGCAGACCAGGGAGTTGTTGATCTCCGCGTCGGGGGCGATGCGCGCGGGGGCGGACTGGGAGAGGTTGGTCAGCAACGGCCAGTCCGGGCGGTGCAGGTCGATGCCGGTGCCCTCGATGAGTTCCATGTGCGCGCGGAAGTAGGCGTCGATGGTGCCCACGTCACGCCAGTAGCCCTCCATGCGGTACTCGTCGACCTGCGCGTGGTCGACCATGTGCGGGATGATGGTCTCGCCGTAGTCTCCGAGGGCGGCGCCGTCGTCGCCGTCGGGCACGAGATCGCGGCAGGCCCGTCGCAGGGCCGCGACGTCGAAGACGAAGACCTCAGTGGCCACGACGTTGCCCGCCGGGGAATCCGGTTTGTAGTTGTAGGCGGTGACGGTGCCGTCGCTTGCGGTCACGACCCCGTAGCGCGAGGGATCCTCGGCAACCTCCGTGGTGACGATCGTCAGGGCACTGCCCCGCTCCGCGTGCTGGTCGAGCACCGGACGCAGGTCCAGCTGGTAGATGTGGTCGGCGCTGAGGACGACGAGCGTCTCCGTCCCGAACTCCTCCACCGCCTCCAGTTGCTGGTAGAGCGCGTGTCCGTTGCCCTGTGAGAAGCCGTCATCGGTGTCGCCCTGGCCGGGCGGGAGCAGGCGCAGGCCGTGCCGGGTGCCGTCGAGATCCCATGGCCGGCCACCCGCAAGGTGCCGGTTGAGCAGGTTCGGGCGGTACTGCTCCGCCACCCACACATCGCGGAGCTGGGAGTGCGTGAGGTTGGACAGCGCGACGTCGATAAGCCGGTAGCTGCCGGCCAGGGGGACGGCGGGCTTGGGGCGCGCGTCGGTCAGCGGAGAGAGTCTGCTGCCGCGGCCTCCGGCGAGGATGAGTGCGACGGTCTGGGATGCGTTGCCGTTCATGGGACCATGGTACGGCCGTGGGTAGCCTGGCGGCATGGACCGTGACACCATCAGCACCCTCATCCGCGACCTCATCGCCCGCACCGCATTGTCCCTCGCCCACCTGCCGGAGATGACTCCAGAGCAGCTCAATGCCCATCCGGGCGGTCACCCCAACTCCCCGGCCTGGCTGTTGTGGCACACCGGGCGCGAGATCGACGTCCAGCTCGCCCACCTGTCCGGCGAAGAGGAGGTGTGGCCGCAAATCCGGGAGTCCCTCGGGCTCGGTGAGCTTGGTGACACCCTCGGCTACGGCCACAGCGCGGATCAGGCCCGTGCGATCCGTAGCGATGACTTCCGCGGGCTTGTCAACTACATCGACCGGGTACTGGCCGCCGCGACCCGCCACGCCGCGCAGGTGGAGAACTGGGGCGAGGTCATCGACC
>NZ_JAUNRW010000030.1:0-10383 GCF_030535495.1 Corynebacterium sp. | reverse complement strand
GCCGCCGCGACCCGCCACGCCGCGCAGGTGGAGAACTGGGGCGAGGTCATCGACCACTACGACGGCCAGCCCGTCACCCGGCACATCCGCATGACGTCGCTGCTTATCGACGCCCTCGAGCACCTCGCCCAGGTCGCCTACATCGCCGGGATGCCGGATCCGGCCGGATAGCTGTCCACGGGCCCACATGGAAGCTACACTTGTTGCCTATATGCAACGATAGTTGCTTAAGCGCAATGCCAGTTACCTCTGGGAGAGTATGATGCGCCTGCAGAACCCCTTGTCGGCGGTAGGCACGATAGGCCTGGATTCCCAGGTCCTGCAGGTCCTCTGCGGGACCGAGCAGTTGCTCTCCGCGGCCCAGATCACCCAGCTCCTCCCCGAAGAGGGTACGCGCCAGGGTGTCCAGAAGAGCCTGGGCCGACTGGTGGAACAGGGTCTGGTGACTGACATGACGGTGGGCCGCTCGCGCGCGTACTCCCTCAATCGCAGACATCTTCTCGCTGACGCAGTCGTGGCTATGAGTCGCGCCCGGGCCGCTCTCCTGTCCAGGATTACCGCGCTCGTCGACACGTGGTCCACGGCTCCGACAACGGTGACCCTTTTCGGGTCCGCCGCCCGGGGTGAGATGCGCAGCGACAGCGACATCGACCTGCTCGTCGTCATACCCGACGACGCCGATGACGACATTTTCGATACGCAGATCCACGAGCTCGCATCCGCGGTCCATTCCTGGACGGGCAACGATGTCCGCCCGCTGGTGTACCGCGAGTCCGAGGTTTCCCCAGCTCCGATATTCACAGAGATCGTGGCCCAAGGAATCCATGTTGCAGGCAACCGCTCCTGGCTGCGGAGACAGCTCCGCTGAGAAGGGTTATGGTCGGGACGTGTCCCCTCCGCGCCCACACAATCGCACCGTCCCCGCCGACGACCACGTTCGGCGGGGACGGCTGACCAAGGCACGCCAGTTTCTCGCGGTCGCCGACGATGCCCGCGACCTCCACGACTCAGACGAAACGGTCGCCGACGCCTGCGTGACCTTGTACGTTCATGCCGGCATCGCCGCCGCAGATGCGGTATGTGCCCGACACCTCGGGCGGCACGCGAAGGGGCAGAGCCACGAGGAGGCCGTCCAGCTACTCGCGATGGTCGACCGCACAGCCGCTCAGGATCTGTCGGTCCTACTGGGCATGAAGACCCGCGCGGGTTACGGACATGACTCCGTCACCGCCACTCAGGTCCTCCGCGCCTCCCGGCTCGCCTCCCGGTTGGTGGATCTCGCCTTGACGTGAAACGCCGGACCTAGCCGCGGGAGACGTCCAGCGACTCGCCGCCGTCGGCGACGTCCACGTGGACGGTGTCGCCGTCGCGGATGTCACCGGCCAGCAGCTCCTTGGCCAGGCGGTCGCCGATGGCCTGCTGGATGAGGCGACGCAGCGGACGGGCACCGTAGGCCGGGTCGTAGCCACGCTCACCGAGCCAGGACTTCGCCGCATCGGAGACGTCCAGGGTCAGACGACGGCCCGCGAGACGGGCGGCCAGCTGGCCGATCTGGATGTCGACGATATGCGTCAGCTGCTCCTGGGACAGCGGGTCGAAGATGACCACGTCATCGAGGCGGTTGACGAACTCCGGCTTGAACGTCCGCTTCACCGCGTCCATCATCTGCTCGCGGGTACCACCGGCACCCAGGTTCGAGGTGAGGATGAGGATGGTGTTACGGAAGTCCACCGTGCGGCCCTGGCCGTCGGTGAGACGACCCTCGTCGAGGACCTGCAGCAGCACGTCGAAGACATCCGGGTGGGCCTTCTCCACCTCGTCGAAAAGCACGACGGTGTAGGGACGACGGCGCACAGCCTCGGTGAGCTGGCCACCGGCATCGTAGCCGACGTAGCCCGGAGGGGCACCGACGAGACGGGCGACGGAGTGCTTCTCGCCGTACTCCGACATGTCGATGCGCACCATGGCGCGCTCATCGTCGAAGAGGAACTCCGCCAGCGACTTCGCCAGCTCCGTCTTACCCACACCGGTGGGACCGAGGAAGAGGAAAGAACCGGTCGGACGGTTCGGGTCCGCCACACCGGCGCGGGCGCGACGCGTCGCGTCCGAGACGGCCTGCACGGCCTCCGCCTGGCCGACGACCCGGTTGCCCAGGACGTTCTCCATGGCCAGCAGCTTCTCGGTCTCGCCGGCAAGCATCTTGCCCGCCGGGATGCCGGTCCACGCGGAGACGACCTCGGCGATGGTGTCCGGGGTGACCTCCTCGCTGAGCATGGCGTTGTTGGAACCCTGGGACACCTCGGCCTCCGCCTCGGCGACCTCCTTCTCCAGCTCCGGGATCCGGCCGTAGCGCAGCTCGGCGACACGACCGTAGTCACCGTCGCGCTCCGCGATCTCGGACTCCTGGCGCAGCTGCTCCAGTTCCTCCTTGGCGCCGCGCACCTTGTCGATGCTCGACTTCTCGTTGGTCCAGCGGGCCTTGAGCTCACCGAGCTTCTCGCGCTCGTCGGCAAGCTCTGACTGGAGCTTGCTCAGGCGGTCGCGGGAGGCGGCGTCGGTCTCCTTCGACAGGGCGACCTCCTCGATCTCGAGGCGGCGCACGATGCGCTCGAGCTCATCAATCTCCTGCGGGGAGGAGTCGATCTCCATGCGCAGGCGGGAGGCGGCCTCATCGACCAGATCGATGGCCTTGTCCGGCAGGAAGCGGTTGGTGATGTAGCGGTCCGACAGGGAGGCGGCGGCGACCAGCGCGGAGTCCTGGATGCGGACACCATGGTGGACCTCGTAGCGCTCCTTGAGGCCACGGAGGATACCCACGGCATCCTCGACGCTCGGCTCACCGACGAAGACCTGCTGGAAACGGCGCTCCAGCGCGGCGTCCTTCTCGATGTACTTGCGGTACTCGTCGAGAGTGGTGGCACCGACCAGGCGCAGCTCACCGCGGGCGAGCATCGGCTTGATCATGTTGCCGGCGTCCATGGCGGACTCGCCGGAGGCACCGGCACCGACGATGGTGTGCAGCTCGTCGATGAACGTGACGATCTGCCCGTTGGAGTTCTTGATCTCGTCGAGCACGGCCTTGAGGCGCTCCTCGAACTCACCGCGGTACTTCGCACCGGCGACCATCGACCCCAGGTCCAGGGAGATGAGCGTCTTGCCCTTGAGGGACTCCGGGACGTCTCCGGCCACCATGCGGCGGGCCAGGCCCTCCACGATCGCGGTCTTGCCCACGCCCGGCTCACCGATGAGCACGGGGTTGTTCTTGGTCCGGCGGCTGAGCACCTGCACGACGCGCCGGATCTCGGAGTCGCGGCCGATCACCGGGTCGATCTTGCCCTCGCGCGCACGCGCGGTGAGGTCGGTGGAGTACTTCTCCAGGGCCTGGAACTGGCCCTCCGGATCCTGGTTGGTCACCTTGGAGGCGCCGCGCACGGAGGGGAACGCACCCTTGATGGAGTCATAGGTGGCGCCGCGGCCCTTGAGCAGCGACGCGGCGTCGGAGTCACCGCGCGCGATGGCGGCCATGAGGACCTCGGTGGAGACGTACTCATCGCCGAGCTCGCCGGCCAGCTCCTGGGCGGCGGTCAGCGCGTTGAGAGCCTCGCGGTTGAAGTTCGGGTTGGCCAGGTTGGCACCGGCGGCCTTGGGGTAACCGTCGACAAGCTCGCGGGCCTCGCGGGCCACGGTCTCCGGATCGACGCCGGTGGCCTTGAGCACGGGGGCGGCGATGCCCTCCGGCTGATCGAGAATAGCGGCCAGCAGGTGCGCCGGACGGATGTCCGGGTTGCCGTTCTTGGAGGCCGACTGCAGTGCGGACTGCAGGGCCTCCTGGGTCTTGGTGGTGGGGTTGAACGAGCTCATGGCACGTTTCCTTTCTCTTTCGTCTGTTATCTACTAGTAGTAACGCCTCAAGAGTTGAGTCTGTTCCACTCAAGGGGAGAAAATTTGAGTCTTCTGCGCTCAAGTTACCGGAAACGTGCTTATCGACGCCCCACCATCGAGCATCTATCAAGCTCCTATCAAGTAGATGGAGCTGTTGAGCAGGGCTTTTGCTGCTACTTGATAGCTACTTGATAGATCTATCAAGTAGGATTCGAGCATGAACTCTTCCACCGGTGACGCTCCTTGCGATGAGTGGCTTTCCCGCCCGGAGAACCAGTATTTCGACCGCAAGAGTTTCCAGATTCAACCCAAGGATCTAGCCAAGAGCATCGTGGCGCTGGCCAATAGCGATGGCGGCACACTCGCCCTGGGGATCCGGGACCGAACCCTGGAAGGTCGCCCCACGCCGACCCAACTCAATGCCTTCAGTCAGGTGAGCCAGGAACTGACACAACCGACTGTCCCACTGAAGATGGAGATCATCGACTGCGGCCCCTCCCCCGATTCTCCCCAGGTGGTCCTGTTGCAGATCCCACCCAGCGACCGGGTGCACGAAAGAAGTGACGGACAGTGCTTCCTGCGACGCGGGGACCAGACCATGAGCCTGGGCTTCGAGGACCGACTCGAACTCAGTTACAGCAAAGGCGAGCGCCAATTCGACTCGACTCCTCTCCCCCAGCTGAGTGTCGACGATCTCGACGCGGATTCACTCGCCGACTATGCGGCCACCATCGGCGCCTCCGACAGACTTTCCGCCCTACGCGGCCGTCACTTGCTAACCCGCAATGGGCAGGTCACGGTCGCCGCCGAACTCCTCTTCGGCAAGGACCCCCAGGGATCCTTCCCGAATGCGCTGGTGCGGGTCATCAAATTCGATTCCACCGATCGAACCACCGGCTCTCGCCAGACGATCAGCCATGACCGGCGCTTCGAAGGACGCATTACCGACATTCTGACCGCCGCCGCCCAGGACATCCGCGAACTGGTCCCCACCCACAAGAAACTGTCGTCCGGGGGCCTGTTCGAGTGGATTCCCATTCTTCCGGAGGCAGCCTGGCTGGAGGGCCTGGTAAATGCCGTCCTCCACCGCTCCTACAGTCTGATCGGCGACCACATTCGAATCGAGATCTATCCCGATCGGATCGAGATCACCAACCCCGGCAGATTTCCTGGCCTGGCAGACCCTCGCGACCCTCTGTCGATCGCACGGTTCGCCCGGAACCCTCTCATCGCGCGCACTGCCATTGACCTCGGAATCGGCCAGGAACTGGGAGAGGGTATCCGACGAATTTACGAAGAAATGCGCCTGAGCGGCTATCAGGACCCCGAGTACAGGCAGACCAGCGGGTCTGTGACCCTGATCCTCCGCGCCGCGGCCCGGATCGACGATCTGACAATGGCGACCCTGCCCGTCCATTCGGAAACGATCCTGCAGACCATGCAACAGCACCACCGGCCCCTCGGGACGGGAGATGTCGCCGAGCTCAGCAACGTCAACCGCCCCGCCGCCCTGCGGGCGCTCAAAGCCCTCCGCGATGCGGGACTGGTCATCTGGCATGGCCGTGGACCAAAGGACCCCCGGGCCACATGGTCACTCGCCAACCTGCTCTGAGACCATCTATCTAGCTCCTATCAAGTAGATGGGGCGGTTGAACTGGGCTTTTGCTGCTACTTGATAGCTACTCGATAGATCTATCAAGTAGCTATCAAGTAGCCTCCCCCGCTTAAACCTCCGCTTTCGCGGCGGCGCGTTTCACTGCACCCGGAGTCTTCCCCGTGAAGATGGGCACGAGGATCACCGCCACGGCGATGAGCAGCGACGCCCATCCCAGGCCGGCGGTGAATCCGGCCAGCACCGCGATCGGGGCCAGAATGGTCATGCCGATCTCGAAGGGGGCGAAGCCGACATAGGCGACGCCGTACTCATTGAGCGTGCCGGACTTGAGCTTCGGGTCGACGATCTTGAGCAGCGCGATACCGGTCGCGACGGCGGCGGTCGCCCAGCCCCAGGAGAAGATGCCGCGTTCGAGCCACTTCTCGCCGAAGAACTCCGGCGAGAGGACGAAGAAGATGAACACGCAGTACAGGGTGCCCAGAACAAACAGGACCAGCAGAGGCAGCCAGTAGTCGGCGATGGCCGCGGGCACGATGGAGGCCACACCGAAGGCGATGAGGTAGTCGGTGGCGGCACCCGACATGGAGTTGACGGTGTTCTTGTCCAGGAAGTCCTTGCGCCCCAGCCCCGTGAGGAGGGCGCGGCCCAGCAGGCCGATCACGAAGGACATCGCGAACAGCGGAATGGAGACATTCGGGAAGATCCCCGTGATGAAGCCGTTGACCAGGTAGGCCACCAGCACGGTGAGCATGACGAACCCCAGGTGCAGGGCCAGGGGCTCAATGGAGGAGGGGTTGGTCGTCGCGCGGCCGATCGACGGGCGCTCCTTGACGTTGTCGATGTATCCGGAGCGCAGCTCCCACGGCAGTTCGCCGGGCATGGTTGAGGCGCGGCCGGTGCGGATACCCCAGTTGGAGAAGATGAGGCCACCGACGATGGCGGCCAGCGTGCCCACGGTGGCCGAGGTAAACCCGAGGGAGCTGGCGGCGACAGCACCCGCCTCCTCGAGGGAATGGCCGACCGCGGCGGCGGTGCCGAAGCCGCCGACGAAGCCGACGGGCAGCATCATGCCGAACCAGTTCTCGGTACCGAAGAAGGGCTTGAACAGGAAGAAGCCCAACAGAATGAACAGACCCCACTGCCCCAGGAACATGCCGGTCGAGTACGACCACATCTGGCGTGCGCCGGTGCGCACCGAGGGGGTGAGGTCCATGCCGTACGCCATCGACGCGAAGACGAAGGCGATGAGAATACCGGTGTAGGTGCCGATCTGGTCGGAGAATCCGATGAGTCCGAGCACCTGGGGGCCGAGTACCAGGCCGAGGAGACCGGCAGTGATCGACGCCGGCAGGAGCAGCTTCTGGAACATCGGAATCTTCCGACGGAGAAGATTGCCGATGATCATGAGAAGGGAGATCCAGCCGACGTCGATAAGCAGGCTGTACGGGGTGTAGTCCATACCCCTTACTTTATGGCAGGAGGTATGACCTCAGCGACCTCAGTACTTGATGGACATACGCCCCTCGATCTTGCCGTGGCGCATCTCCTCGAAGACGGAGTTCACGTCGTCGAGGGAGCACTCGGAGACGGTGGGCTTGATCATGCCGCGGGCGTAGAAGTCGAGGGCCTCCTCCAGATCCTGACGGGTACCCACGAGGGAACCGCGGATGGTCAGCGCCTTGAAGACGATCTCGAAGATCGGGGCCGGGAAGTCCCCCGGGGGCAGGCCGTTGAAGACGATGGTGCCGCCCTTGCGCGCCATACCGATGGCCTGGCCGAACGCGGCCTCGTGCACCGCGGTGACCAGGACGCCGTGGGCACCGCCACCGGTGAACTCCTGCACCGCCTCCGCGGGATCGGAGTGCTTGGCGTTGACGGTGAACTCCGCACCGTGGCGGGTGGCCAGCTCGAGCTTGTCGTCGGCGATGTCGACGGCGATGACGCGCATGCCCATGGCGACGGCGTACTGGACGGCGATGTGCCCGAGGCCGCCGACGCCGGAGATGACCATGAACTGGCCCGGCTTGGTCTCGGCGACCTTGAGGCCCTTGTAGACGGTGACGCCGGCGCAGAGGATCGGGGCGACCTCGACCGGATCCGCCCCCTCCGGGATGCGGGCGCAGTAGCGGGTGTCGACGAGCATGTACTCACCGAAGGAACCGTCGACGGTGTAGCCGCCGTACTCGGCGGAGTTGCAGAGGGTCTCCCAACCGGTGCGGCAGTGCTCACAGGTGCCGCAGGCGGACCACAGCCAGACATTGCCGACCATGTCGCCCACCTTGAGGTCGTGCTCGCCCGGGCCGAGCTCGACGATCTCGCCGACGCCCTCGTGGCCGGGTACGAACGGTGGCTCCGGCTTGACCGGCCAGTCGCCCTCAGCTGCGTGGAGGTCGGTGTGGCAGACACCGGAGGCATGGAGCTTGACCAGGGCCTGGTGGCGCTCCGGCGTGGGCAGCTCAACCTCGCGGACGGTGACCTCGGGGCCGAATTCGTCGACGACGGCGGCGCGGAAGGAGGTGGGTGCAGACATGGGAGTTCCTTTCAGAAGTTCGATTGAATGTGTTTCAGGCCACAGTAGCGGAGGGGCACCTGTGGTCGCCATCACAATTTCCAGGGAAAGGTCGCAACATCTTGTTGATATATCACCATTATCGGGTACGGTGGGGGACATGCACTATCGCGCCATCATCATCGGCGCCGGCCAGGCTGGTCTGGCGGCCGCCCACGAGCTGCGCCGTCGTGGCCTGCGCCTGGGCCCCGACGGAGATGTCCTCGTTCTCGACGCCAACGACGGCCCCGGTGGTGCCTGGCGCCACCGCTGGGATTCCCTCACCCTCGGCACGGCCCACGGCATCGCCGACCTCCCGGGCCTGCCCATGGACCGCCCCGACCCTGCCACCCCGGCCTCGCGCCTGGTCGCCGACTACTACGGCTCCTACGAGGACGCCTTCGACATGCAGGTCGTGCGCCCCGCCCCGGTCCGCAGCGTCACCCCCGGACCGAGGCACCTCACCGTCACGCTTATCGACGCCCGCGTCTTCACCGCCGACCTCGTCCTCAACGCCACCGGCACCTGGGACAACCCCTTCATCCCTTTCGTTCCCGGCATCGAGAACTTCCGCGGCCGCCAGCTGCACACCAAGAACTACGTGCGCAAGGAGGACTTTGTGGGCCTGCGCACCCTCGTCGTCGGCGGCGGACTGTCCGCCGTGCAGTTCCTCCTCGAACTCGCCCCGGTCACCGAGACCGTGTGGGCCACGCACCGACCCCCGAACTTCACCCGCCGCGAGTTCGACGCCGGTTGGGGCCTGGCCGTCGAACAGGCCGTCCGGACACGCACCTTCGCCGGGCAACGCCCCGCCTCGGTCGTGCGCACCACCGGCATCCCGCAGATCCCCGCCTACCTCGACGGGGTCGCCGACGGCACGCTGGTCTCCCGGGGCATGTTCGACCGGGTCACCGAGACCGGCGTCGTGTTCGGCCCGCCGCAAAGTGAGCGCGCGGCCGGCTACGGGCCGTCGGAAAGCGAAGAACTCCAGGTCCCGCAATCCTGGGACCCGCTGCCCGTGGGCACGGAGATAGATGTCGACGTCATCTTCTGGAACACCGGTTTCCGCCCGGCCCTCCGCCACCTGGCGCCGCTGAAGCTGCGGGGCCCGCAGGGCGGGATCCGGATGCTCGATGAAGTCACCCCGGCGGCGGATCCCCGGGTCCTTCTCGTCGGCTACGGCTCCACTGCCTCCACCGTCGGCGCCACCCGCGCCGGTCGTCTCGCGGGACGCCGCGCCGCCCGCCTCCTCCAGCAGAAAGTAGAATCAGCAGCGTGAAAGCCTTCGGATTCCTCAGTTTCGGCCACTACGCCATCGGCAACCAACCCGGCCCCGACGCCGCCGAGACCCTCCAGCAGGCCCTCGAGTTGGCGATCGCCGCCGACAAGATCGGCGTGAACGGCGCGTACTTCCGCGTCCATCACTTCGCCCCGCAGGGAGCCTCCCCCATGCCGCTGCTCGGCGCCATCGTGGGTGCCACCAAGAATATCGAGGTCGGCACCGGTGTCATCGACATGCGCTACGAAAACCCCCTCTACCTCGCCGAAGAGGCCGCCGCCCTCAACCTGCTTTCCGACGGCCGACTCGCCCTCGGCGTCTCCCGCGGGTCACCGGAGCCTGCACAGCGCGGCTGGGAGTCCTTCGGATACCGGGCGGAACAGCCCAACGGCGCCGACATGGCCCACGCCAAGTTCGAGCAGTTCCTCACCGCCATCGACGGCTACGGCGTCGCCGAGGCCGCCCCGGCCGAGGAACAGTACCCCCGCATGTACCAGCCCGGCACCCCGCTTCCGGTGTTCCCCCACTCCCCCGGCCTGCGTCGGCACGTGTGGTGGGGCGCCGGTTCCCACGCCACCGCCGAACAGGCCGCCCGCGACGGCGTCAACCTCATGAGCTCGACCCTCGTCTCCGAGGCCGATGGCTCCTCCCTCGGCGACCTGCAGGCCGAGCAGATCGCCCGCTACCGTGCAGAATGGGCCGCCGCAGGGCATGACTGGACCCCGCGGGTGTCGGTGTCCCGTTCGGTGTTCCCCATCGTCGATGACCGCTCGCGGGAGATGTTCGGCATGCAGGCCACCGGCCGCGACCAGATCGGATCCCTCGGTGAAGGCACCCCGGTCACCTTCGGCCGCACCTATGCCGCCGAGCCGGACGTCCTCATCCAGCAGCTCAGGGACGACGCTGCCGTCATGGCCGCCGACACCCTCATGCTCACCATCCCCAACCAGATGGGTGTGGAGGTCAATCTCTCGATCCTGCAGTCCTTCGCCGAGCACGTCGCCCCGGCGCTGGGCTGGAAGCCTGCGAACGAGGGCCGGGTGGAGGGGTACCCGGTGG
>NZ_JAUNRW010000133.1 GCF_030535495.1 Corynebacterium sp. | reverse complement strand
GGGCCGGGCAGGCAGGTGACGGGGACACCGGCGGTGTGGGCGGCGTCGACAAGCGAAAACCCGGGATCGGAGACCAGCGGCATCCCCGCATCGGTGACCACGAGGACGACGCCGGTGCGGGCGGCGTCGAGAAGCTGCCGGGCGCGGCCCTCCTCGTTGTGGTCGAAGTTGGAGACGACCCGGCCGGTGATCTCCACCCCGAGCGCCGCCGCCAGGTTGCGCACCCGGCGCGTGTCCTCCGCGGCGATGACGGCCGCCTCCGCCAGCGCGGCACGCAACCGCGGGGAGGCGTCGTGGATGTTGCCCAGCGGCGTGGCAGCGAGTACCACACCCCTCGGCGGCAGCAGCGGGGCATCGATAACCATGCCCGTATCCTAGACTCGTCCCCGTGAGCACCGCCCTCGACCATCCCCGCCATGCCCGGGACGTGCACCCCGTGACCCCGCGCCCGTGGGCGTGGACCCGCGCCGACACCCGCAGCACGGTGATCATCGCCCTTGCCGCGCTGCTGACCCGTTTCATCGGGCTGACCAGCGCCGTCTCCTCCGGCACCCCGGTCTTCGACGAGAAGCACTACGTCCCCCAGGCCTGGGACATGGTGCGTTCCTGGGAGAACGCGCTCATCGGCGGCATCGAGTCGAACCCCGGATACGGGCTGGTCGTGCACCCGCCGGTGGGCAAACAGCTCCTCGCCCTGGGCGAGTGGATGTTCGGCTACACCCCGCTGGGGTGGCGCGTCATGGTCGCACTCTTCGGCGCCGCCACAGTGGTGATGACGATGCTGCTGGTCCGTCGCCTGGCCGGCACCTGGCAGGTGGCCACCTTCGCCGGGATCATCGCCGTCTGCGACGGTGTGCTGCTCGTCTCCTCCCGCTTCGGCATGCTCGACATCTTCCAGGTGTTCTTCATCGTCGCCGCCGCCTTCGCCCTGGTCTGCGACCACGAACAGATGCGCTCCCGACTGCACCAGGCCTGGGTGGGAGGTCGGCTCGGTTCCTCCGCGCTCGGCCCGCGCCTGGGATTCCGCTGGTGGCGTTTCACCGCCGGCGTGGCCCTGGGGCTGGCCCTGGGTGTGAAATGGTCCGGCCTGTACTACATGGCGTTCTTCGGACTCATGGCCGTCGCCCTCGATGCGTACCTGCGCCGCCGCTACGGCATCCGGAAACCCCTGTCCGGAGCCCTGCTTCGCGACGCCCTGCCCGCCTTCGCCTCCCTCGTCATCGTCCCTGTGCTGCTCTACCTGTGGAGCTGGCGGGCCTGGTTCGCCGGGGAAACCTCGGTGTACCGGCACGCCGCCGTCGACGGGCAGATGGAGTCCGGGCTGGCCCGCCTCCTGCTCCCGGACTGGGCGGCGGGATTCTGGCACTACCACCAGTCGGTGCTCTCCTTCCATGCCTCCCTGACCACCTCCGGCGGCCATTCCCACCCCTGGGACTCCAAACCGTGGTCGTGGCTGGTGGCCGGGCGGCCGGTCCTCTACTTCTCCTCCACCGACATCGACTGCGCCGTGGGTACCTGCCGCCGGATGATCTACCTCTTCGGCACCCCGGCCATCTGGTGGCTGACCGTCCCCGTCCTGGCCTGGGCACTGTGGTGCCTGGTGATCCGGCGTGACTGGCGCTTCGTGGTGCCGGTCATCGCCTTCGGCGCCGGATTCATCCCGTGGCTGATCGGCTATGACCGGCAGATGTACTTCTTCTACGCCGCCGCCCTCGTGCCCTTCACCATCGTCATGCTGGCACTGACGCTGGGACAGCTCCACGGGCGCGGCCGGCCGGTGCCCTGGATGTGGGTGCGTCGCCTGGCCGGCGGGGAGATCCGCTGGGGCACGGTGGCCGTCATCGCCTATCTGTCACTCGTGGTGGCGTCGTTCCTGTACTGGCTGCCGATTCTCTACGGCTTCCTGGTGCCGGAGACCTGGTACCGCTCACTGATGTGGCTGCCGAGCTGGATGTAAGCGCCGCCACGCCACGCCGAACCCCTACCGCATCCCGAGTTCGCGCCTGAGCGCGCGTACCGACACATAACCGTGGTGGCTGAGCCAGGCCCACCCCAGGGCCCCGAGGGTGAACAGCAACAGGACCAGCCCCATGATCTGCCCCTCCCCCACGGTGTCCAGGACGATGTCGCGCATGAGGAAGCCGAACAGGAATGTCCACAGCGCACCGAGGACCACCAGCAACGAGGAGACCAGGCGCGGTTTCCAGGCCACGGTGAACAGGCCGAGGGCGAAGGAGAAACGGACGGCGGCGGCGTCGACAAGCAAGGAGGCGGTCTGCGGATCGGCATCCAGCGCGGCCACACCGTCGACGATGCGGTTGAGGCCACCAGCCGCCCCGAGCAGCTGCACACCCCACACCACCCACAGGGCGCCGGCCACCACCAGGAGCAGGCGGGAGACCGCCAGCCCAATGGTGCGGGCACTGGCCGCGCGGCGCCACTCCGGTTCGACTCCGGCGATAATGACCTCGGACAAATCAGCGGGCGGAGTCATACCCGAGTCCTCGGGTTCGATGAACCGCAGGCGGCGACTCAATGCCAGGGCCTGCTCGTGGAAATGCTGACAGCGTTCGCAGACCGCCAGGTGGGAGTCGATGATGTCGTCATCCAACGGCGACGGCTCACCGTCGATCCGGGCGGACAGCGCCGCCTGCACCTTCTCATGGTCAATCACTGCCCAACACCCCATCCAGACTCACCCGGCCGGATCCGAAGACCACGATCATCAGCAGCGTCATCACGAGCACCAGGGGGTACTCGATCCCGCCGGTGGCGGTGAAAAACCCCGCGTCCAGATGGACGAACCAGATCGCCGCCACCACCAGCAGCGCCAGAATGCCCGCCACCAGGGTGGTCAGCAACCCCACCACCAGCAGTGCCCCGCCGACGAGCTCGGTCGCCATGACCAGCCAGGCCGAGAGCTGCGGCTGCGGCACTCCCCAGGCAGAGAACTGCCCGGTGGTCTCCGTCAGCCCGGTGAACATCAGCTTGTCCCACCCGTGCGCGACGAACACGGTGCCGAGGACGATACGCAGAAGCAGCAGCGCAGCATCCCTCACGGCCGGTGTGTCCATGCGGATAGACTACCCTCATGCTCCTCGAGACACCCATCGGTCCACTGACTCTGCGTGGCACCGAGCACGGGCTCACCGCCATCGACTTCGGGGGCGAACCCGGGCCCTCCACGAGCTTGCTTATCGACGCCGCCGCCCAACTCACCGAGTACTTCGCCGGCCACCGTCGGTCCTTTTCCATTCCCCTCGATCTTCCCGGCGATGGTTTCCGGGCCCGGGCCCAGGCCGCGCTGTGTGACATCCCCTTCGGCGAGACGGTGTCGTACTCGGAGCTGGCGGCGGCCTGCGGCAACCCGAAGGCTGTGCGTGCGGTCGGCTCGGCCTGTGCCACCAACCCCCTACCCATCATCCGCCCCTGCCACCGCGTCCTGCGCGCCGACGGCTCCCTCGGCGGCTACCGCGGCGGTCTGGACGTGAAAATGTGGCTGCTCGACCACGAGAAACGCATCCGTGGGAACCTCTGAGGCATTTCCGGAGTCCAATAGGACATGACTGACTCAGATCTCATCATCGGCTCCGACGGCCTGGCCCGTCCCCCGTGGGCCGCCACCACCGACCTCCTCCGCCACTACTACGACACGGAATGGGGCATGCCCGTCCGCGACGAGCAGGGGTTGTTCGAGCGCCTGTCCCTCGAGGCCTTCCAGGCCGGCCTGTCCTGGGAGCTCGTCCTGCGCAAGCGGGAGGGATTCCGCGCCGCCTTCGCGGATTTCGATCCGGACGCGGTGGCGCAGTTCGGGGACGGGGACGTCGATAAGCTCCTGGAGAACCGGGAGATCATCCGCAATCCCCGCAAGATCGAGGCGGTGATCCGCAATGCCCGGGCCACGGTCGAGCTGCGCGCCCACGGCGGCCTCGTCGACCTCATCTGGTCGCATCGCCCGGCCGACAACCTCGCGCCGGAGACGCTGGCCGACATTCCCAGTCGCTCCCCCGAGTCCGAGGCCCTGTCGAAGGACCTGAAGAAGGCCGGGTTCACCTTTGTCGGGCCGGTCATGTGCTTCGCGCTCATGGAGGCCATCGGCATGGTGGACACCCACCTCATCGGATCCCACCGGCGAGGGACATCGGGGGTGTGGCAGCAACGCCCTCAACTAGGCTGAGGATGCCAAAAGCGTCGAACGAAGTGAGATTTTTCCATGTCCCATCGTGGCCCCACACTGCTGCCGCTGACCACCGACCGCTTGACGCTGCGCGCGCACACCTCGGGTGATGCGGCATGGATGCACCAGATTTACTCCCAGCCTGAGGTCGCGCGGTATCTCCTGGACGACCCCTGGACTGAGACCGATGCAGCCCGCCACGTCGAGGAGCGGTTGGCAAAGACCAACCTCGACAGTGATGCTGCAGCGCTGGCCCTGGTAATCGAGCGAGACGGCACGCCCATCGGTGATGTCCTACTCTGGATGACCGACATCGAACGCCGAACCGCGGAGATCGGATGGGTACTCGACCCCGCCCATGGCGGGCAGGGTTTCGCGCGTGAAGCGGTAGCGGAGGTGCTGCGCGTCGCGTTCGAGCATTACCGGCTCCATCGGGTGACCGCGCAGATGGACGCCCGCAACAACTCCTCTGCCCGACTCGCGTCTGCTCTCGGGATGCGACAAGAGGCCCACTTCCTACAAGACTGGTGGAATAAAGGCGAATGGACTGACACGCTGGTCTTCGCCTTGCTCTCCAGCGACCTGTGACCATCCCTCACTGCACGTCCGCCCCACCGTGGTCTCCCCGGGGGAGTCTTGGTAGATGAATTAGACGGAGACGACTCCGACATTCCCAGTCGCTCCCCCGAGTCCGAGGCCCTGTCGAAGGACCTGAAGAAGGCCGGGTTGACCTTTGTCGGGTCGGTCATGTGCTTCGCGCTCATGGAGGCCACCGGCATGGTGGGCGAGGGACATCGGGGGTGTGGGCTTAGCCGGACGATCCCGGCGCAGCAAAGTACGCCGCGAAGCCCCCTTCTCCGGGTAGGAAAAGGGGGCTTCGCGGTACGTTATGCTGCGGCCCGGAG
>NZ_JAUNRW010000029.1 GCF_030535495.1 Corynebacterium sp. | reverse complement strand
ACTCACATAAAGTTACACACCACCCCACAACAACACAAACCCCCAGCTCACAGGCACAAACAAACGGTTGCAGAACAGCCCTTAGGCACCCTTCGGGGCGGCCGTGAACACGGAGACGCGCTCCACCGCCCGGGGCAGGGACACTCCCAGAACGGCGAAGACCGCCACCGCGCCGGCCGCCACCACCGCGGACGGTGCTCCCCACGCGTATCCCGCGAGCACCGCTACTGCTGCCACAAGGGGCACTGCCAGGACCGGGGACGCGGCGGCGTCGAGAAGATCCAGGAAGATGGTCCCCACCGTGAACAGCATCAGGAAGCCGAGAACGACGGCAACATCGCCGAGACCAGCCCCATACGCCAGCAGGAAAGCTCCGACGAGTACGGCGACCACGAGGTTGATACCGCTAATGATCCACGTCTCCCGGGCCCAGCGCCCGCGTGTTCCACCGAAGGCGATCCACTGACGGAGAGAGGACCGTAATGGCCGCTGGGAGAACACCACGAAGGGAAGGAGCACGATGAGGAAGATCATTCCCGAGAACAGACTGTTCTCGGCTCCCATGTAGACGTCGACAGCCCAGCGGACCAGGGTGTAGACGGCCGCGGCCAGCCATATCGTGGCCCACCAGGTCAACTGCGGGCGGCGGATGATCTGGGTGACCGGGTCGACGGGGAACAGGCGGCCGTCAACCTGTGTTGCCCGTCGGCCCCTGAGCCGTTCGCGGTCCGGTGAATCCACCAAGGGGAGCAGCGCAACGCCCACCAACGCTGGGTAGATGAGCGGCGGGTAGTCGCCCGCCGGGGTCAGCACCCGGAGCAGAAGGGCCACCAGGAGAGCGACCCCCACGGCGAGGGCGCCCAGCCAGCGACGGTGTCGCTTCCACATCGCGGTGTTCAGAGACAGTGCCTGATAGTCGGGCCAGTGGGGGCGCATGCGCAGGACGACGATGACGATGAGGGCCACCTGCGCCCAGAAGGTCAGGCCGGTGGCCACGATCGTGGCCAGCATCGTGAAAATGATGATCGGCAGGAGCCCCAGCAGAATGCGCGGCCGGAGGACGAGTCCACGGAAGAGCCGGGACTGTGAGACGACGTGGTTCATCGCGGGTCTCCTGACGTGGTCATGGCCAGGACAGCATTCTCCAGCGTGAGCTCGGCGACCTGCACCGGACCCACCTGCCCTGCGGCCTGGACGACATCGTCGATGCCTAAGTCGTGATTCTGCAGGTCCAGCACGCTACGCCGCCCGAGCGCCAGATCCTCGCGGCGCATCTCGCGGACCGATCCCAGGCGCGACAGGACGCGGTCGACATCGCCGCCGTTGCCGCTGACCTGAACGAAGCGGGCGGACATATCGTCGATGGGGCCGTTGATCAGCACCTCCCCGGCGTCGATGTAGAGCACGGTGTCCAGCAGTTTCTCCGCCTCGTGGAGATGGTGGGTGGACAGGACGATGGTGCGCCCCGACTCCTCCCGGAGCACCCGGTAGAACTCCTCGCGTTTGGCCACGTCGAGACCGAGATAGGGTTCGTCGAGAAGCAGCAGTTCGCAGCCGCTGGCCACGGCCATGACGATGCTCGCCGCGGATTTCTGGCCGCGGGAGAGCTCGGAGTAGCGGGTGTCGTCCGGCAGGTCGAAGCGCGCCACCAGCTCGGCGGCGCGGGCGTGATCCCAGGTGGCCCAGCGGGCGGCGGCGACGTCGAGAAGCGTGGGCACAGACCAGCGCTCCGGCAGCGGAGCATCGATGCCGGCGAGGATGAGTCGATCCATGACGGCGGCATTGTCGAACGGTTCCTCGCCGAACACCCTCAGATCCCCTCGGTGGGCGAGCTGGCCGGCGAGGACGCGCAGCAGCGTCGTCTTGCCCGTGCCGTTGCGGCCGATGAGTCCGTGGACGAGTCCGGGTTGCAGATCGAAGTCCATGCCCGCGAGGACATCGGAGTTCCGGCGGTAGCCGGCAGAGAGGTTGCGTGCGGTGATCATCGGTAGAGTCCTCGGCTTTCTGCGACTGCGTCGATGAGGTGGCGGATGTCTGCTCGGGTGAAGTCGAGTTTCACGGCTTCGTCGATGAGCGGGGCGAGATAGTTGGCGGCGAAGTCCTCCCGTCTCCGGGCGACGATGAGGTTTCGGGCGGCGGCGGTGACGAACATCCCGATACCGCGCCGCTTCTCCAGGACCCCGGAGTCGACGAGGAGGGCGAGCCCGCGGCGGGCGGTCGCCGGATTGATGTCGTGGAATTCGGCCAGTTCGTTGGTGGAGGGTGCCCGCGCACCGGCCGCGAGGGAGCCGTCGACGACGGCGTCCTCGATGAGTTCCGCGATCTGCCGGAACAGGGGCGCGGTGGCGTCCATCTCTCACCCACTTAGTTGGTTAGTTACTCCACTAACGAACCTATATCACGGATAACAACTTGGCCACCCACCTCCCGGCGACCTGCGCTTTTCATCGGAATCCGCAGCCCGCCATCGACGCGGCAGAGGTAGTTAGGGCATGCTGGTATGGAAGAAACGCAACTTAGTTACGAACAAACAGAAATTAGGAGCCATGCTTGAACGCACACTTGTCTTCGTCGACACCTCTTATCTCCTGGCGAGTTTCTACAACTCATGGGAAACGGGTGCCCGTGCACAATTAGAGATCGACCTGCCCGAGGTGGTCAACGTCCTCGGGAACATGGTCCAGACCCAACTTCACCAACCCATCCATCGCCAACTCTGGTACGACGGCATCCCGGAGACCGGACCACACCGCTATCAGCGAGCCCTGCGCACCTGCGATGGGGTGCAGCTGCGCGCGGGTCAGCTCATCGAGTGGGGCGAGCGGCGCACCCAGAAGGCGGTGGACACCCGCCTCGTGGCGGACATGGTCGTCGCCGCCTGCCGCCAGCAGGTCTCCGACCTGGTGCTCGTCTCCGGTGACGCGGACATGATCCCGGGTGTCCACGAGGCCACCAATCACGGCCTGCGTGTCCACCTGTACGGATTCGGCTGGGATTCCATGTCCTCCGCCCTGCGCCATGCCTGCGATTCGACCACCATCCTCGATCCGCGGGAGGATTTCGCGGAGGCCATGCAACTGCAGGTCCTCGAGGGCCCACTTCCCCCGGTGGTCCGGGACCGGCCGCTCTCGGATGCCGAACCCATCGAGGACCTCGGCATGACCGAGGTACCCAGCCCCGGTGGACTCGCCCCCTCGGAGACGACCTCCCAGGCTGAGCAGGAGAGCACGCAACCCGCGGACGCACCCACCGATCCCTGCCCCGAGCCCGATACTCCAGAAAGCTCCTTCGCCCCCGCCAACCCGGTCTCCCAGGCCCCCTCCCCCGTGGAGGCGGCCGTCCAGGCCGCGGCCAGCACCGCCGACCAGGAAGTCAGTGAGGAGGACAAGGCCGCTGCAGCACCCAACCCAACGCCCACCCCGGCCCCCAAGCCAGGCGCACCGAAACCGGGCGCACCGAAGCCGTCGATGATGGCTCCGCGCCGCAAACTGCGATCGCGCTATGTGCCGTTGCCGGAGGAGGTCTGGTCCTCGGCCGGATTCCAGACGCCCTTCGACGTCGGCCAACAGTACGCGACCTGGTGGTATGACAATGCCGCCAGCGTCGAGCAGCGCGATACTGCGCACCTGCTCTCCGGTGGCGGCCTGCCCCCGGAGATCGATCGTCCGCTGCTGCAGTTCGCCTGCGAGACGCTGCACGAGTACACGCTCAGCGAATCGCAGCGCGTCAACCTCCGGGACGGATTCCACTCGGGGATCCGCGGTGTGCTCATCAACTTCCACCGCGAGATCCGCGAGTAGAACCTCCTACTTGTCGTTCGTGTCGGCGCCGCCCGGTTCCTCACCGGCGGCGTCGACTTCTGCGTTGTCCAGCGGCTCCGCCTCCACCAGCTCCGGGTCGATGTCGGTGTCGGTGTCGGTGGGCTCACCCTCCGTGAGCTCGCCGGCTGCCTCGCCACTCATGGCCGCGCGAATCTCGGCGAGACGCGCGGAGGCCTTCATGTCGGTCCCGGCGCTGGCGATCTCCGTCATGCGGTCGGAGACGGAGTGCTGGGTCAGCTCCTGGGCGCCGAGCGCATCGGCGTAGCGACGCTCGATCTTGTCCCGCACCGCATCCAGCGTGGGCACATTCCCGTCGGGACGTACCTCCTGCATGGAGTCCATCGCCCGGGTGGCGGTCTCCTGCATGGCAGCCTGATCCGCCTGCGCCCGGAGCTGATCAATCTGGGACAGCTGCTCCTTGAGGCGGGCCTCGGACTCGATCTGCTGCCGGGTGGCCTGCTCCGCGTTCTGGGTGGCCTGGGCGTGCAGCTGCTTGGTCTCCTCGAGCTGCTGCTCGACGGCCACCAACTGGGAGGCGAAGATCTCGGCGGTGTTGGTGTACTCCTGCGCCTTGGCCTCATCCCCCTCGGCGGTGGCCTTGTCGGCGGCCTGCAGGGCGGTGCGGGCCTGCTCCTGATGGTCCTGCTGGGACTTGAGCAGGCGGTCGAGTTTCATCTCGAGCTGCTTCTGATTGCCGATGACAGCGGCAGCCTGCTCGGTGATCTGCTGGTGCTGGCGCTTGGCTGCCTCGGTGGCCTGCTGGATCTGCACCTTGGGGTCGGCGTTCTCGTCGATCTTGGAATCGAAGGAGGCCATGAGGTACTTCCAGCCCTTGGACAGGGGATTGGGCATGTGCGGGTCTCTCTTTCTTAGATCGGGCTCTCAAGGACTGAGTTTAGAGAGAAATCCCCGGGCCCGTCGGCACGACAAAACCCGGCCCCCACGCGGGAAGCCGGGTTGTTGCTCATGCTGAGGGGGCGCCTACTGGCCCTCCGCGTCGCGGGCGGAGTTGGCTTCGGCGACCTGGCGGCGGACATCGTCCATGTCGAGGCCCTTGACCTGGCCGATGAGATCCTCGAGCGCAGCCGGGGGCAGGGCACCGGCGTCGCGGTAGACCATGATGCCGTCGCGGAAGATCATCAGGGTCGGGATGGACTGGATCTGCAGTGCGGCGGCGAGACCCTGGTGGGCCTCGGTGTCCAGCTTGGCGAAGGTCGCGTCCGGGTGGTTCTCGGCGGCGGCCTCGAAGGTGGGGGCGAAGGCACGGCAGGGACCGCACCAGGAGGCCCATGCGTCCACGAGGACGATGCCCTCGCCGCTCACGGTCTCCTCGAAGCTGGCTTCGGTGACGTCAATGGTTGCCAAGGTAATCTCCTGAAAAGTCGTTTTGTATGGTCTTACGTATAGCCGCGCTTATGCGGTGTCGTTCTAGCTCAACCCTACCTGGCCTGCCGTGTATTCCCGCGGGCCCTGTGGCCAGAGGAAAGGATCCGCATGATCAAGAACTACGTCGTCGAAGGCATGACCGGTGATGCCTGCCGTGTTGCGGTGGAGGAGGAGATCAACGAGATTCCCGGCACCCAGGGGGTCGATGTCGATGTCGAGTCGGGCGTGGTCGCCGTCACCGGTGAAGAGCTCTCCGATGCCCTGGTGGCCCGCGCCGTGGAGAACGCGGGGTACCGTCTGAAGGAGAACGAGCTCTAGAGAGGATCAGCCATGGCAGTCAAGAACTACCAGGTCGAGGGCATGACCTGCGGCCACTGTGAAATGTCCGTGCGTGAGGAGGTCGGCGAGGTCCCCGGCGTCTCCACCGTCGACGCCTCGCATGAGACCGGGACGGTCACCGTCACCGGCGAGGGTTTCACGGACGCCGCCGTCACCGCGGCCATCGAGGAGGCGGGGTACACAGTGGCCTGACAGGCTGCTTATCGACGCCCACCTCACCCGGCCCCCAATGCGGGGGCCGGGTTTTCCCGTCCTTGCCCGATACCCCATAGGGGTATATCCTGGAGTCATGAATTCTGTGGATCTCGGCGTCACCGGCATGACCTGCACGGCCTGCTCCGGCCGCGTGGAACGCAAGCTCAACAAGGTCGAGGGAGTCGAGGCCACCGTCAATTTCGCCACGGAGACGGCCTCCATCAGCTTCGACCCCGACAAGGTCGACCGCTCGGCACTCATCGAGGTGGTCCGGGGTGCCGGGTACGACGCCTTCGAGCTCGCCCCCGAGGTGCCGGTGGAGGCCGACGATGACGGGGCGTCGATAAGCGCGGACCCCCACGAGGCCGCCCGCGCCCGCGAAGCGGCGGACCTCAAGCACCGCCTCATCATGTCCGCCCTGCTCACGGTCCCGATCGTGGCCCTGAGCATGATCCCGACACTGCAGTTCACCCACTGGCAGTGGGCGGTGCTCACCATGACCACGCCGGTCTTCTTCACCGGCGGCGCCCCCTTCCACCGCGCGACCTGGGCCAACCTGCGGCACGGTTCCTTCACCATGGACACGCTCATCACCCTGGGCACCTCGGCGGCCTACCTGTGGAGCCTGTGGGCGCTGTTTATCGGCGACGCCGGACACGCGGGCATGACCATGGAGATGCACCTGTTCCCCTCGGACACCACCATGGACGAGATCTACCTGGAGACCACCGCCGTGGTGATCACGTTCCTGCTGCTGGGACGGTGGTTCGAGCTGCGCGCGAAGGGGCGGTCCTCCGAGGCGCTGCGCGCTCTGCTCGACATGGGTGCCAAGGATGCGACCGTGCTCCGCGGGGAGCGGGAGGTCCGCGTCCCCATTCGGGAGCTGGCGGTCGGTGACCACATCATCGTCCGCCCCGGGGAGAAGATCGCCGCCGACGGGCGCGTCGTCGAGGGCACCTCCGCCGTGGACGAGTCCATGCTCTCCGGCGAATCCGTCCCCGTGGACGTCGGCGTCGGCTCATCGGTGACCGGGGCCACCATCAACGCCTCCGGGCGCCTGCTCATCGAGGTCACCCGCGTGGGCGCGGATTCCACCCTCGCGCAGATGGCCCGCCTGGTCTCCGAGGCACAGTCCCGCAAGGCCCCGGTGCAGCGGCTGGTGGACCGCATCTCCCAGGTGTTCGTGCCGGTGGTCATCGTCATCTCCCTGCTCACTCTGGGCACGCACCTGCTGCTCGGCCACGGACTGGCCCCCGCCTTCACCGCCGCCGTCGCCGTGCTCATCATCGCCTGCCCCTGTGCCCTCGGGCTCGCCACACCGACGGCACTGCTCGTGGGTACGGGGCGCGGTGCGCAGCTCGGCCTGCTCATCAAGGGCCCGGAGGTGCTGGAATCCACCCGGCGCGTGGACACCATCGTCATGGACAAGACCGGCACCGTCACCGAGGGAGCGATGTCCGTGTCCGATGTCGTCGCCGGGGAGGGCACGACCACCGGGGACGTCCTCCGACTGGGTGCCGCCGTCGAAGCCGGATCGGAGCACCCCATCGCCCGCGCGATCGTGGCCCGCGCCGGGGAAGACCTGCCGCCGGTCAGCGACTTCCGCAGTCTGGCAGGTCGCGGTGTGCACGGGGTCGTCGAGGGCCGCGCGGTGACGGTGGGGCGTCCCGACCGTGCCCTCCCGCCCTCCCTTGAGGCAGCGTTCTCCGCGGCGCAGTCCAGCGGCGGCACCCCGGTGGTCGTCAGCATCGACGGGTTACCGGCCGGGGTGATCACCGTGCGTGACACCGTCAAGGACTCCTCCGCTGAGGCGGTGGCCACCATGCGGGAGATGGGCATGACCCCGATGCTGCTGACCGGGGACAACGCGGGGGCGGCCCGGGCCGTCGCATCCGAGGTCGGCATCGACCCGGCGGACGTCATCGCGGAGGTGATGCCGGATGAGAAGGTGGCGGTCGTCGAGAAGCTGCAGGGCGAGGGACGCATCGTCGCCATGGTCGGCGACGGCGTCAACGACGCGGCGGCCCTGGCCCGGGCCGACCTCGGCCTGGCGATGGGGGCCGGCACGGACGTGGCCATCGAGGCCTCCGACATCACCCTCATGAACGACGATCTGCGCTCCGCCACCCACGCCATCCGCCTGTCCCGCCGCACCCTCGGGACCATCAAGGGCAACCTCTTCTGGGCCTTCGCCTACAACGTGGTGCTCATCCCCGTGGCGGCCGCCGGATTCCTCAACCCCATGCTGGCCGGGGTGGCCATGGCCTTCTCCTCCGTTTTCGTCGTGAGCAACTCGCTGCGACTGCGCGGGTTTAAGATCAACGCATGAACCAAGCACTGACCAGGAACCAGCGGCTCGACCGACTGCCGGTCACCGGCAGACACCGGAAGCTGCTCTTCGGCTCCGGCATCGGTTGGGCGCTCGACGCCATGGACGTCGGACTCATCTCCTTCATCATGGCCGCCCTGGCCGTCCACTGGGGCCTGACCCCCACCGAGACCTCCTGGCTGGGTTCCATCGGTTTCGTCGGCATGGCGCTGGGCGCCACCTTCGGCGGTCTGCTCGCCGACCGCATCGGACGCCGCCAGGTCTTCGCCCTGACCCTGCTCGTCTACGGCCTGGCCACGGGCGCCTCCGCCCTGGCGGGCAGTCTGGCGGTGCTCATCGCACTGCGTTTCGTCGTCGGTCTGGGCCTCGGGGCCGAGCTCCCCGTCGCCTCCACCCTCGTCTCCGAGTTCTCCCCGCGCAAATACCGCGGTCGGATGGTGGTCATCCTCGAGGCATTCTGGGCCGTGGGGTGGATCGCCGCGGCACTCATCGGCTACTTCGTGGTCACCGCCTCCGATGACGGCTGGCGCTGGGCCCTGGCCCTGGGCATGCTGCCCACCTTCTACGCCATCTACGTGCGCCGGGGCCTGCCGGAGTCCGTGCGCTTCCTGGAGGACAAGGGTCGCCATGACAAGGCGGAGGAGGTGGTCACCTCCTTCGAGTCCGAGCTGGCCCCGGAGGAACTGGCGCGTATCGACGCCACCGAGCAGCAGCGCCTGCGCGACCTGCCCCGCGAGGACTTCGACGAGGCCTCCTCCATCTGGGCGGGCGGGCTGCGGGCACGTACCGCTGCCCTGTGGATCGTGTGGTTCTGCGTCAACCTCTCCTACTACGGGGCCTTCATCTGGATTCCCTCGCTGCTGGTCGCCGACGGCTTCACCCTGGTGAAGTCCTTCCAGTTCACGCTCATCATCACCCTCGCCCAGCTGCCCGGTTACGCCCTGGCGGCCTGGCTCATCGAGACCTGGGGCAGGCGCCCCACGTTGGCGGCCTTCCTTGTCGGTTCGGCCGCCTCCGCGTTGTTCTTCGGCACGGCCTCCACCGAGACGACGATCATCCTCGCAGGCTGCCTGTTGTCCTTCTTCAACCTGGGTGCCTGGGGCGCCCTGTACGCCATCGGCCCGGAGCTCTACCCCTCCCACATCCGCGGCGCGGGCACCGGGGCCGCCGCCGGCTTCGGCCGCATCGCCTCCATCATCGCCCCGCTCATCGTTCCGCCGATGCTGGTGTGGGGCGGTTCCATCGCACTGTTCAGTCTCTTCTCCGCGGCCTTCGTGCTGGCGGCGGTGGCCACGCTGACGTTGCCCGAGCAGCGCGGGAAGGTGCTCGACTCCTGATTCCCCGTCTGGCGGTGTGCGCCTAGCTGAAGCTGAACATGCCGGCGAGGCGGTCCATGAGGCTGGGCTTGCGCTCCAGTGCGAAGTCATCCAGGTGACGCGGCACCGCGAGGATGGTGGCCCGCTCAGTGCGCTCGACGCGGATGGTGTTGTTGAAGGTGGCGGTCCGGGGGTTGAACTCTCGAGTGGTCATGCTGTCCCTCCTTGGTGCAGTGTTCGCTCATGGTCGGTGTGTTTCTTTGTTGGCTCTGAGTTTAGGAAGTTATCGCAGGTCAGGCACCATTGGTAAGCCATGCCTTAGTAATCTCGCCCTTAGATAGGGCGACCTAAAACGCATCAAAAGCCCAGGAAAGCAACCCTGAAAGGGGTGAGCTTGCTCACTTATAGGGCCCGTCGCACCGCCTCCACCACGCCGCCGACTACCCCCATCCGGGGGCTCCCCCACGCCGGGAGGATTCCCAGGGTTGACCCAGGGCCCCTCCCGAAACGAGTGGGCATGATGCTAGGGAGGTAATCTGCGCGACGTTCGGCGTACACTGTGCGGATAGTCACAGGTATCACCAAGGGGCCGAGGAGGCCGAGGAGGCGCAGTGCCGAGAGACAACCGCACATGGCTTCGCGTCGGCCTGGGACTGTTCGTCGTCGCCTTCGGCGCGAACATCTTCGCCCCGCTGCTCCCCTCCTACCGCGACACCACCGGGCTCAGCCAGCCCCAGGTCACCTTCCTCCTGGCGATCTACGTCCTCGGCCTCGTACCCGCACTGCTCATCGGCGGACCGATGTCGGACGTCAAGGGCCGACGCGCCATCATCAGGCCCGCCCTGCTCATCGGCGGCCTGGGGTCGGTGATCCTGGCTTTCGGCGCGGCCGGCTCCTTCCTCGCCCTGAGCACAGGCCGATTCATCGCGGGCTGCGCCATCGGACTCATCATGGCCGCCGGTGCCGCCTGGGTGCAGGAGCTGTCCCCCGGTCCCGCGCACGTCGGCGCCCGCCGCGCGACCATCGCCCTGTCCCTGGGGTTCGGTGGCGGACCACTGCTGGCGGGTTTGATCAGCCAGTTTCTTCCTCATCCCAACCTGCTGCCCTACCTGCTCCACCTGTTGGTTCTGGTAGTCATCGCGCCAGTGGTGTGGCGTAGCCCCGGCGGCGCGGCACAGCAGGACGCGGAGCGTCGTCCGATGTTCTCCCGCAGCGTCCTGTCCCGGGATTTCCTGTGGTCGGTCGCGGCGTGGGCCCCCTGGGGATTCGGGGCGGTGTCCACCTCGTTCGCGATCCTGCCCGCCCTCGTCCACGAGGACCTCCACTGGCCGATCGCCTTCACGGGCATCGTCGTCGCGGTGACCATGGGCACCGGCGTACTCATCCAGCCACTGGCCACCCGCTTCGGCTCCGACCTGGTCCCGCCCGCCATTCTCGGTCTCGTCTTCATCATCGCCGGCATGGGCATGTCCGTCGTGGTGGCGCTGAGCGGTTCACGGTGGACCGTGTACCCGGCCGCCGTCCTACTCGGCGCGGCCTACGGCATCATGATGGTCTCCGGCCTGCGGGAGGTTCGTCGTATCGCCCCGCCGCGCGAACTGGGTGCCGCGACAGCGGTGTTCTACTCCCTGACCTACGTCGGCTTCTTCGCCCCGCTCACCCTCTCCTATCTGGGCCCTGCGGTGGGCTACGAGACGATGTTTGTGGTCGGCGCCCTTATCGCGGCCGCCTCCATCCCCCCGGTGGTCCGGGTGGCTAGAGGGCGCGGATCTGGCGCGCCGCCGACGCGATGATGTCGGCGACGGCGTCCTGCTTATCGACGCCCGCCCCCCGCACCGCGGACTTCAGCTCGCGGAAGGCCACTCCGTAGCGGCCCCGCGGGTCATCGTCGCTGCGCTCGCGGTAGACGTCGAGGATGCCTGCCCACTCCGGGTGCTTCTCCACCTGGGCGCGCCCTTCCGCGGTGAGGGTGGCCAGTTTGCGGCCGTCCTCCACTGACATGGTGATCAGCCCCTCGTCCTCCAGGAGGCTGAGGTTGGGGTAGATGCCGCCGGGCGACGGGGTCCACGCTCCGTCGGTGCGCTCACTGATCTCGTTGATGAGCTGGTAGCCGTGCATCGGCTGGGCAGCCAGCAGAACGAGCAGCACCTGGCGGAGATCGCCCCGCCCTGCGCGACCGCCCCGCCCGCGCCCGTGGGTGCCGTGGCGCCCCCGCATGCGGCGTCGTCCCTGACGTGAGCGGCGGCCATGACCGCAGCAGTGCTCGTCGTTGTTTCCATGATGAATGGTGATGTCGTACATTCTCTGATCCTTTCGATATATCGGAATGTCTGGCGCCACGATAACAACCGATGTATCGCTATGTCAATAGTGATGTATCACTACCCGGGGCGGGGCGATGCCCCGCCCCCCGACCTCAGACCCCCGCCATGTCGGTGAAACGGGAGTAATGCAGCTGGTGAGCGACCGTGACAGTGGCGATCGGCCCACCGCGGTGCTTGGCCAGGATGACGTCGGCCTCACCGGAACGAGGATCCTCGCCCTGCGAGTCCGGCCGGTACAGCAGCATGACCATGTCAGCGTCCTGCTCCAGCGAACCGGACTCACGCAGATCCGCCAGCTGCGGGCGTTTGTCGCTGCGGGACTCAGGCCCACGGTTGAGCTGCGAGATCGCCACCAGCGGCACATCGAGTTCCTTGGCCAGCAGCTTGAGCTGGCGGGAGAACTCGGAGACCTCCTGCTGGCGGGACTCCACCTTCTTGCCCGAGCTCATCAGCTGGAGGTAGTCGATGACGATGAGCTGCAGGTCGTGCTTCTGCTTGAGGCGACGCGCCTTGGAGCGGATCTCCATCATCGTGAGGTTGGGGGAATCATCGATGAACAAGGGAGCCTCGGAGATCTGCCCCACGCGGTTGGCCAGCTTCGTCCAGTCATCGTCCGACATCCGGCCGGCGCGCATGTCCGAGAGCTTGATGGCCGTCTCCGCCGACATCAGACGCATGACGATCTCCGACTTGCTCATCTCCAGCGAGAAGATGACGGAGGCCTTGCCATTCGCAATGGAGCACGAGCGCATGAAATCCAGTGCGATGGTGGACTTACCCACACCCGGGCGGGCCGCGACGATGACCATCTGTCCACCGTGGAGGCCGTTGGTGAGATTGTCCAGGTCCACGAACCCGGTCGGCACGCCCTGCGCCAGGCCACCGAGATTGGCGATGCTGTCGAGTTCCTCCATCGTCGGCTCGATGATGTCGGCCAGAACCGCATAGTCCTCCGTCTCGGATTTCTGCGCGATGCCGAAGATCTCCTGCTGGGCCAGGTCGAGGACCGTCTCCACCTCGGCGCCTTCACTGCCCTCGTAACCCAGCTGGACAACGCGGGTGCCCGCATCGACCAGCCGCCGCAGGATCGCCTTTTCGGCGACGATCTCCGCGTAGTAGCGCGCATTTGCGGCGGTGGGCACCGAGGAGATGAGCGTGTGCAGGTACGGCGCCCCGCCGACGCGCTCGAGGTCGTTGTGGCGGTCCAGCCGCCCGGCGACGATCACCGGATCAATGTCCTTGCTCTCCCCGAACAGATCGATCATCGCGGTGTAGATGAGCTGGTGTGCCGGGTGGTAGAAGTCCTCCGGGGAGAGCTCCCCGATGATCTCCACCACCGTGTTCGGGCTGAGCAACATGGCTCCGAGCACGCCCTGCTCGGCCTCCCGGTCGTGCGGGGGCTGACGGTATTCACTGAAGGCAGGGCCGGAGTTGCCCCGGTCCCGACGCCTGGGCGCGGACTTCTGGAACGCCGGAACCAGGTCCCCGCCGTCCTCCGCCGGGTCCGGCTCCGACGGCGGTACGTAGTCGTCGTCGAAACTGGCGCCACCGAATCCTGAAGTCATGACTCGCAGTCTAGCCCGGACGGCAGCGCGCACGAATCGGCCGCCGGACCCTGTGGATAACTCCCCGAAACCGGCCCCCTGGGCGGGGTTCTCCACACCCCGTTCCCCCGGATTTCCGGCCACTTATCCACATGTCCTGTGGATAACTCCGGGTTAACGGACGTTGAGGGCATCTCCGCCCCCGGCGGCGTTGTGGACAACCTGTGGACAACTCATCCACCCAGAGCGAACACAGACGCCAACGCCGCAGGTCAGAGGCCAGATCGCACCCTGTGAACAACCCGGACGAAGCGGTGCACAACACCGCTTACCAGTACGTTTGACAGGCGCCCTGGAGCACGCTAATCGGCCGCGAACGACGAACGATAGGTAGACAAAAGGTTACTTCTCCCCATTTCTCCACAGATATCCACAACATAAAAAAATCGACGCCCCGCGGTTCACGTTCCGCGGGGCGTCGACAAGCTGTTGTCGTTGGGCCGGGTCAACCCCGGCCGTCGTCAGGCGTAGATTACGCGGCGACGACCTCGAAGTTGATCTTGCCGGTCACGTCGTCGTGGAGCTTGACGATGACCTGGTAGTTACCGGTCTTCTTCACGAGACCCTTGGGCACCTCGATGGTGCGCTTGTCCAGGGTCGGGCCGCCGGCCTTCTTCACTGCGTCGGCGATGTCATCGGCCTTCACGGAGCCGAAGAGCTTGCCGGAGTCGGAGGAACGGACCTGCACGGTCACGCCGGACAGCTGCTCGAGCTGCTCGCGGACCTCACGGGCGTGGTCGAGGTCGCGGATGGCGCGAGCCTCCTGGGCACGCTGAATGCCCTCGATCTGCTTCTCAGCACCACGGGTGGCCACAATGGCCAGGCCGCGGGGAAGCAGGTAGTTGCGTCCGTAACCGTTCTTGACCTCGACGACGTCTCCTGCGTCACCGAGGTTCTCAACGGCAGCGGTGAGGATCAGCTTCATGATCCCTGCCTTTCGTTGTTCATCCCTGTCGGGAAAGTTCTGTTGAGTGGGTAGATTCTGCTCGATCAGAACGGAGGCTCGTCATCAGCCGCTCCACCGAAACCACCGGCCGGCGGGGCGGAGCCCCACGGGTCGTTGGCCGGCTGCTGCGACTGCTGCTGAGGTGCCTGCTGCTGGGACTGGCCGAAACCGCCCTGGTACTGAGACTGCTGGGGGGCCTGCTGCTGCGGAGCCTGCTGGCCCCGCTGCTGCTGACCACCGTAGTTACCGCCGCCGACGTTGCCGCCACCTTCACGGGGGTTGCGGTTGATCTGGGCGGAGGCGAACTTCAGCGACGGGCCGACCTCGTCGACCTCAATCTCGAAGACCGTGCGGTTCTCGCCTTCCTTCGTCTGGTAGCTGCGCTGCTTGAGGCGGCCGTTGACGATGACGCGCATGCCCTTGGACAGGGACTCGGCGACATTCTCGGCTGCCTGGCGCCAGACGTTGCAGGTGAGGAACAGGGCCTCGCCGTCCTCGTACTGCCCGGAGTCTCGGTTGAAGACGCGGGGAGTGGAGGCGACGCGGAAATTGGCCACCGCGGCACCCGAGGGGGTGAAGCGGAGTTCAGGGTCGGCGACGACGTTGCCGACGACAGTGATGGGGGTATCTCCAATAGCCATGTTCTTCTTACCTTCCGTTGACGGGCCCGGGTGTCAGGGTTGTACCTGTCACCCAGTATCCGTTCTTAAGCGTCGGTGCGCAGAACCTTGGTGCGCAGGATGGAGTCGTTCAGGTTGAGAACGCGGTCCAGCTCGAGGACGGTCGCAGACTCGCACTCGAGGTTGACGACGGCGTAGACGCCCTCATCCTTCTTGTTGATCGGGTACGCAAGACGGCGCTTGCCCCACACATCAACCTTCTCGACCTTGCCGTTGTCCTTGCGGACATTCTCAAGGTACTTATCCAGGGACGGGGCGACGGTGCGCTCATCCTGAGACGGATCCAGAATGATCATGATTTCGTAGTGACGCATCGACCTCATCACCTCCTATGGTCTAGTAATTTGGTTCGGCCACGCCCCGAATGGGCGTGACAGGAGGGTCTGTTGCGTCAAGCAACCCCAGCAGCGTACCGCAACCGGGGGCAGAAGAGTTAATCGTCAGCGGGTGACGTCACCGGGCATCGTCGCGTAGAAGACGGCGAGGATGACCGGGAAGACGGTGACGAAGACGAACGCCGCGATACCGAACCCTACCGACCAGGCCTGTGGCTTCTTGTTCACGAAGGTGTAGAACGCAGCTCCGATGCACAGGAAACCGATGACGATCGAACTGATGCCGAGGACGGTGACGGTGGTCATGCCTCCACCTTAGAACGCAGGATCTGGCGCACCACCAGCACCGTCATGACCGTGAGGAGGATGAGGCGGGTGAGCAGGGCGGTGTCGAGAAGCTCCGAGGGGATGCCGTTGTTGTCCGCGCCGAGCATGTACCACATGAGCAGGGGCCACACGAGCGCGTCGACCGCCATCCAGGACAGCAGCAGCCGCCAGCGCGGCAGCGCCAGTACCGCTGGGATGACCAGCCACAGCGAGTACTGCGGCGACCACACCTTGTTGAGCACCAGGAACGCCACGATGATGAGGAAGATGAGCTCCACTGCCCGGGGCCGCACCGGCGCCCGCAGGCCGAGCACGAGAATGGCCAGGCACGCCGCCGCGAACAGGGCGAAAGACACGACGTTGAGGGCCTCCACCGGCAATGCCGGCAGGAAGGTGTTGCGGTCGACGATGGCGTAGATGGTGGTCCACTCGTAGCCACGTTCGCTGTTCAGGCGCAGGAACTCACCCCACCCGTCGGGGTAGGCGAGCATAACCGGGAGATTGAGGGCCAGCCACGAGACCACGGCCGTGCCGAGCATCCTCGCAAACGGCAGGAGGCGGCGATCCCGGATCGCCAACACCAGATAGGCGCCGAGCAGGTAGAGCGGCCACAGCTTGAACGCCGTGCCTAATCCGATGAACAGTCCCGCCCACCCGAATCTGCTTCTCGACGCCGCGTGCATCGCCGCCACCGCCAGAGTGATCGAGGGAATGTCCCAGTTGGTGAAGGCGTGCACGATGACCAGCGGCGAGGCGGCCACGAGGACCACGTCCCAGATCCGGTGCCCGGCCATGTCCGCCACCAGGCGGATGGCCACGACCCACAGCGCCGACATGGCCAGGGCCGTGAGAGCGAAGTACCAGGAGGCTTCGGGGACGGTGAGACCGGTGGCGTCGATAAGCGGGTAGGTCGCCCGGGTGATCGCCGCCACCACCCACTGGAACAGCCCGGCGAGCACCGGGTACTCCAGGTAGCGGGTGAGATCCCCCTCGACCCACGAGTAGGCGTAGGGAAAGCCGCTCTCGTTAAGGCCCCGCCCCCCGTACAGCGGAGTGATGTCGTTGTAGCAGGCGGCGACGTACTGGCGCTCCCCCGACCAGTCGAGGATGACCCGACCGTCCTCCCCGCGGTTGCCCTCCAGGCAGCGGGCCTTGCTAAGGAATCCGAACGACAGGAACACCGACGCGAGCATGATGAGCACCCGGAGAGGAGTCCACCACCGCTGGCGCCCGACCGCCGCGAAACGACCCACCGGACCACCGAGCGCATCGACGAAACCCCGGGCGACCGATTCGGTCAGCGCCGGGGAACGACGGGTGAGACGGGACTCCACTTAAGGCAGATCGATGGTGACACCCGGCAGGATCTCGATGCTCTCCGGCAGTTCCGGGGCCGGCGCCGGGGCCGGTGCGGGTTCCGGCTCGGGCGCCGGGGCCTGCTCGGCCTCCGGTTCAGCCTCCGGCTCGGGTGCTTCCGCCGGTGCCGGGGCCGGGGCCGGCGGGGCCGGGACATAGCTCAGGCCGTTGCCGCCGGCGGGAATGCCGGTGCCGAAGTTGATCGGCCCCGGAGACGTGAAGTACTCGATCTCCTTACCCTCGTGGGCACCGTCCATGGAGGCCTTCCAGATGTTGGCCGGGGTACCGGATCCGAACATGTTGCCACCCCACGTGTTGAAGATGGCGGAGGTGTTGTCGGCGGTGCCCACCCACACGGCGGTGGCCAGCTGCGGGGTCGCGCCGATCATCCAGGCGTCCTTGTTGAGGCCGGTGTCGCCCAGCTGCGCGGTACCCGTCTTGGAGGCCGAAGGGCGGCCCCCGGCCAGGGAGTTGCCGTTGGAGTAGGCGGCGATCGGCTGCATGGCGCTGAGGAGATTGTCGGCGACCACCTCGGAGACGCGGCGCTCACCGTCACCGACCTCGTGCTGGAAGAGGATCTCACCGTCGGAGGTCTCCACCCGCTCCACGAAGTACGTCTCGTGCCAGACTCCGCGGTTGGCCAGCGTCGCCAGGGCCGTCGCCATATCGAGCGGGCGGGACTGGTACTGGCCCAGGACGATGCCCTCGTAGGGCTGGCCACCGTTCTCGCGGAGTGTGGTCGGCACGGTCGGCAGCGACCGGGCCATGCCCAGGGCGTGGGCCATGTCGGCGGTGTCCTGGGTGGTGTTCTCCAGGTCCTCCTGCAGGCGGATGAAGCTGGTGTTGAAGGAACGCTTGAGGGCCTCCGACAGGGTGGTGTATCCGGCGCTGCCGCCGTCCCAGTTGCTCACCTCGATGTTGCCCGGCAGCATGACCGGGGAGGAGTCGTACACCGCGGTCAGCGGGATGCCCTGCTGCAGGGCGGCCGCCAGGCCGAAGATCTTGAAGGTCGAGCCGGTCTGCAGGGCAGCGTTGCCGTAGTCCCAGCCGGAGGCGTCCTCGCCGCCGTAGTAGGCACGGACCGCGCCGGTGCCCGGCTCGACGGTGACCACTCCGGCGCGGGCGTCCTCCTGCAGGGTGGCGAGGTTGGTGCGCACGGATTCGACGGTGGCGTTCTGCGCCTGCATGTCAATCGTGGTGGTGATGCGCAGTCCGCGGGTGGTCACGTCGTTTTCGGTGATGCCGATCTTCTCCAGCTCCTCCATGACGTGATTCTTGATCATGCCGTTGGTGCCGGTGGCCTCGGTGTAGGCGGAGTAGTCGGCGGGGTTGCGGGTCTCCGGGTACTCCATCCCGGCGCGCTCCTCGGCGGGCAGGACCTCCATCTCGACCATGCCGTCGAGGACGTAGTTCCAGCGGGACTGCGATCCCTCGGGGTTCGTCCAGGGCTCCAGCTGGCTGGGCAGCTGGATGGTGGCGGCCAGCACCGCCCCCTCCTCGGTGCTCAGCTCCGAGACGGGCTTCTCGAAGTAGGCGTGGGAGGCGGCCTCCACGCCGTAGGCGTTACGGCCCAGGTAGACGGTGTTGAGGTAGGCGGAGAGAATCTCCTCCTTGCTCCACTCGTTGGTCATCTTGACGGAGTAGACCAGCTCGCGGGCCTTACGCACGTAGGAGTGCTCGTCGCCGACGAGCGCGTTCTTCACGTACTGCTGGGTGATCGTGGAACCGCCACCCGCGGAGGGGTTGCCCGTGATCTGGCCGATGACAGCGCGGCCGAAACCGGTGAAGGAGAAGCCCTGGTTCGTCCAGAACTCCCGGTCCTCCGCGGCGAGCACCGCGTTCTGCAGCTCATCCGGAACCTCCTCGAGCGACACCTGCCGACGGTTACCCTCCGGCGGGACGACCCGAGCCAGCTCAGTCGACGAGTCGGAGGCGTAGATCGACGAGACCTGCGCGGAGGTCAGCTCCTCCGGCTCCGGCACGTCGACGGTGGCGTACGCCACGAGGAAGACCCCGAGAGGGATGAGGATGAGGGCAGCCAGCCCGCCGAGCACCGCGAGCAGCCACGGCCGCGAGCGTCTTCCGGTGGAGGCCTTCGAGCTTCCCGACGTCTCGCTCGAGCTAGTGTTTCGCTTCTCAGACACGTGTTGTCCCCGCTGTGATCACTGATGACGGTTGTTACACCCGTGAACACTACTGCTCTGAGACCCCAATAGGGAATCTTTGTGCTGGTTCAGGGCGTGTGTGTGTCTGTTGTCGCAGTGACGGCGGTGAGCAGATGGTTCCAGCGGCAGCGCGGGCACACCTCCACGGTGTGCACGGTGGCGTCCTTCCCGGCGGAAACGATGCGGGCGATCTCCTCGTCACTGCGCGCCGTGCCCGCCATCCGACCCAGCTGCTCCCCGTGAATCCACTGGACGATGCGCAGGTCAGCAGACTCGCACACCGGACACGGGCGTTCCGCCTGCTGCCCGTGGTAGTCGGCGGCGGTGAGCAACAGGAAGTCGGCGTCGCACACCTCCTCGCGGCTCGCTTCCCCGGCCCGCCACCGCCGCAGGAGCTCTGCCCTGGCGAAACGGTGGGAGACCTCATTGCGGTAGACAATTTTCTTCCCGGTCACGCCGTCAGTCTACGGACTCACCCCGGCAATCCTTCTGGATCGATCCCGCCCGGACCCGATCTCAACTTTGTCGAGGCGACACCATACGATGGACCGTTGAACAACCGGAAGCAAGGAGTGAACGGAACATGAGCAAGGTTCGCGTAGCAATCGTCGGTGTGGGCAACTGCGCCGCATCTCTGGTCCAGGGTGTGGAGTTCTACAAGGACACCCCCGCCGAGAAGAAGGTGCCGGGCCTGATGCACGTCCAGTTCGGTGACTACCACGTCTCCGACGTGGAGTTCGTCGCCGCCTTCGACGTCGATGCCGCCAAGGTGGGCACCGACCTGGCCGACGCCATCGAGGCGTCGCAGAACTGCACCATCAAGATCGCCGACGTCCCCGCCACCGGCGTGACCGTCCAGCGCGGCCCGACCCTCGACGGGCTGGGCAAGCACTACATGGAGACCGTCGAGGAGTCCGCCGACTCCCCGGTGGATGTCGCCCAGGCGCTTCGCGACGCCGCCGTCGACGTCGTCGTCTCCTACCTGCCGGTCGGTTCCGAGCAGGCCGACAAGTTCTACGCCCAGGCCGCCATCGACGCGGGCTGTGCCTTCGTCAACGCCCTGCCGGTGTTCATCGCCTCCGACCCGGAGTGGGCCCAGAAGTTCGTCGACGCGGGCCTGCCCATCGTCGGTGACGACATCAAGTCCCAGGTCGGCGCCACCATCACCCACCGCGTCATGGCCAAGCTCTTCGAGGACCGTGGCGTGCGCCTCGAGCGCACCATGCAGCTCAACGTCGGCGGCAACATGGACTTCAAGAACATGCTCGACCGCGACCGCCTCGAGTCCAAGAAGATCTCCAAGACCCAGGCCGTGACCTCCAACCTCACCGAGTCCCCGCTGGCCGGCAAGGTCAGCGACCGCAACGTCCACATCGGCCCCTCCGACTACGTCGAGTGGCTGGACGACCGCAAGTGGGCCTACGTCCGCCTGGAGGGCACCGCCTTCGGTGAGGTCCCGCTCAACCTGGAGTACAAGCTCGAGGTGTGGGATTCCCCGAACTCCGCAGGCATCATCATCGACGCCGTCCGCGCCGCCAAGATCGCCCTCGACCGCAAGGTCGCCGGCCCGGTCCTCCCGGCCTCCGCGTACCTGATGAAGTCCCCGCCGGTGCAGATGGGTGATGAGGTTGCCCGCGCCGAGCTCGAGGCATTCATCATCGGCGCAGAAGATTAAGGCCGGTTGATCGGTTTCGCGCGCAAACGTGTCTAGGATAGATCGCATGAGCGCATCGACCCCTGAGGATATCGCCGCCCGGATTCGTCCGGCAATGACCAAGCTGTACGTCATGTACTTCCGCATTGCCGAGCAGTCTGACCTGACCGGCCCTCAGTTGTCGATCATGGCCCGCCTGAAGAACAACGGTCCCTCGCGGATCAGTCAGATCGCCCGCGAGGAGGGCATCCGCATGCCCACCGCCTCCAACGCACTCCACCAGCTCGAACAGCGGGATCTGGTGGAGCGCATCCGCGACGAGCAGGATCGCCGCGGCGTCCGCGTCCAGCTCACCCGTCTCGGCGAGAGCGAACTGGAACGCGTCGGCGAGGAGCGCACGAAGTACCTCGCCGAGATGCTCGGCACCCTCTCCGAGGAGGATCTGGCGCAGGTGAGTGAGTTGACGGACATCATCAACAAGCTCGCCGACAATTACGGTGCAGACCTCATTGACACGGACAACGGCTAGACGGTGATAATGGGGGTTGTCACCCTTGTCCTCACCCCCGACCACATACCTCACTGAATGGCATCTCCTTTCATCGCTGGTGCCCAGGCACCCGCCCGCATCCTCGTCGCCTGGCGACCTGACTCCCCCGGCACCGAAGCCATCGACCTCGCTGCCTGGTTGAGTCGGACCACCGACGTGCAGATCCGCGTCGTCTCCACTCTCACCCGCCCCTGGCCCGCCTCCTCCTTCAGCCGCCTCGGCGGCAAGTACCGCAAGTGGTTCAAGAAGCAGGCCGAGGCCTGCGAGGTGGCGGTGAAGCGGGCGCTGAATGAGGCGGGCGTCGAGAAGCATCAGTGGGACGAGCAGTATTCCCTGTTCCTCGACGGTCCCTCGGAATCCGTCCTCATCAGCGAGGCCGCGACGGATTTCGATGCGCACCTCATCATCCTGGGTTCCGACGCCGCCGCCCCGAAGGGCCGCTACCTCGCCGGCTCCACCGCCGACGCGCTGCTGCACTCCTCCCCCATCCCGCTCGGTTTGGCGCCGCGCGCGGTACGCCTGTCCAAGCGCGGTGTCACCCGCATGAACTATGCGTTCCTGGAGACCGAGATCGACGAGAACGACCCCTCCCTCCACTACGCCGCGGATCTGGCGGACACGTGGGAGGTGGACATGCGCATCCTGGCGTTCTCCCCGTCCGGTATCGCGGACCGGGCGTTCCACGACAAGCTCGACTTCTCCCGGGAGCTTATCGACGAATGGCGCGAACACTCCCTCGCCATCCTCGACCGCAGTCACGATGTCGTCGCCGAACAGCACCCCGACCTGTCCGTGGCCTCCGACATCGGTTCGGGGACCGGATGGGCCGGCGCCATTGACGCCCTCAAGTGGCGCAAGGGTGATCTGCTGGTCCTGGCGTCCACCCCCCCGGGGCCCCTGGAGCGCGTTTTCGTCGGGTCAACCGCGACGGAATTCCTCCGTCACGTCCACATGCCGGTGATCATTCACCCGACCGTCCGGAATTGACGCGAGGTCTATGGTGGTAGGCATGAGTCATCCGGAGAACGACCGCAACCGCCCGAACTGGCGGAATTTCCTGGATCATCCGGAAAACGATCTCACCCAGGACGCGGACTTCGCCAACCGCCAGCCCCCCTCCCCTCGCTCGGCCGAGGAGCTGGCCTCCTCCACCGATCCGGCGGTCCAGGCCGAACGCAACCGCCGCTCCACCCGACAGGCCCTGGCCTGGATGATCGGCACCATGGCCCTGACGGCCGGTGGCGGTTTCCTTCTGGCGGTGATCACCCGGCTCATGGGCGGACCCCTGTGCGACGCCGGCGAGGCGGCCTGGCTGTGCACCCGTTCCGCGCAGATCTGGTGGCCGCTGGTGACCAGCGCCGTGGCCATGGGTGGTGTCATCGGCTGTGCGATCATCATGGTGCGCAAGCTCAACAGCTTCACCCGCTGGCGCCCGTGGATGGGCATCTTCTGGGTGCTCATCCCCTTCGCCATGATGTGGATGCTGCAGACCTGGCAGATCCTCATCGTCGCGTTGAACAACTAGGCGCGGGCCGCCACCTCGGCGCAGTCCGGGCGCCCGCAGTGGGCGGTCGCGGGCGTCGCCGCACACGATTCACACACCAGGGCCTGGCGGCGGCACGTGTCCTCGTTGAGGCAGTTGATGAAGTTGTTGGTGTGCCCGCCGCAATGGATACAGTGCCCCAGCTCGGCGTAGTCCTCCCCGAACTCGACGTGCATCCGCTTGTCGAAGACGTAGAGCGAGCCCTCCCACAGCCCGTCGTTGCCGTACTTCTCGCCGTAGCGGACGATGCCACCGTCGATCTGGTAGACCTCCTGGAACCCCCGGTTGATCATGAGGGAGGAGAGGATCTCACACCGCACGCCACCGGTGCAGTACGTGACCACCGGCTTGTCCTTCATCCAGTCGTACTTACCGGACTCGAGCTCGCCGATGAAGTCATGTGTGGTGGTGACGTCCGGCACCACCGCATCACGGAACTTGCCGATCTGCGCCTCCAGCGCATTGCGACCGTCGAAGAAGACGACGTCGTCGCCGCGGGTGTCGACAAGCTCATTGACCTCCTCCGGTTTGAGGTGCACACCGCCACCGATGATGCCGTCCTCATCTACCTTGATCTCCCCGGCCGCATTGAAGGCCACGATCTCATCGCGGACCTTCACGCTCAGCTTCGGGAAGTCCTCCGCCCCACCCTCGGACCACTTGAACTCCATGTCGTGGAAGCCCGGGTAGTCGCGCGTCTTGCGGATGTAGCGCTTGCACGCGTCGATGTCGCCGCCGACCGTGCCGTTGATGCCGTGCTCCGAGATGAGGATGCGGCCGCGCAGACCGAGTGACTCACACAGGTCCCGCTGCCAGAGCATCACCGCCTTCGGATCCTTGATCGGGGTGAAGCGGTAGTACAGGAG
>NZ_JAUNRW010000132.1 GCF_030535495.1 Corynebacterium sp. | reverse complement strand
TTCGCCACCTCCGACCTCAACGACCTCTACCGTCGCGTGATCAACCGCAACAACCGCCTCAAGCGCATGATCGATCTCGGTGCCCCCGAGATCATCGTGAACAACGAGAAGCGCATGCTGCAGGAGTCCGTTGACGCCCTGTTCGACAACGGTCGTCGTGGCCGTCCGGTCACCGGACCGGGCAACCGCCCGCTGAAGTCCCTGTCTGATCTGCTCAAGGGCAAGCAGGGTCGCTTCCGTCAGAACCTGCTGGGTAAGCGCGTCGACTACTCCGGCCGTTCGGTCATCATCGTCGGCCCGCAGCTCAAGCTGCACGAGTGTGGTCTGCCGAAGCTCATGGCTCTCGAGCTGTTCAAGCCGTTCGTCATGAAGCGCCTGGTGGAGAACGACTACGCGCAGAACATCAAGTCCGCCAAGCGCATGGTCGAGCGCCAGCGTCCCGAGGTGTGGGACGTGCTCGAGGAGGCCATCGCCGAGCACCCGGTGATGCTCAACCGCGCCCCGACCCTGCACCGCCTGGGTATCCAGGCCTTCGAGCCGAAGCTCGTCGAGGGTAAGGCCATCCAGCTGCACCCGCTGGCCTGTGAGGCCTTCAACGCCGACTTCGACGGTGACCAGATGGCCGTGCACCTGCCGCTGTCCGCCGAGGCGCAGGCTGAGGCGCGCGTGCTCATGCTCGCCTCCAACAACATCCTCTCCCCGGCGTCCGGTAAGCCGCTGGCCATGCCGCGACTCGACATGGTCACCGGTCTGTACTTCCTGACCATGGACAAGAAGGAGGGTGAGATCGGCGGCCAGGGCGGTTACCGCGGTGCCGATGCCAACGGTCCGGAGCAGGGCGTCTACTCGTCCTTCGCCGAGGCCATCATGGCCCGTGACCTGGGTGTCCTGGGCCTGCAGGCCCCGATCAAGGTCCGCATCTCCCACCTGCGTCCCCCGGCCGACGTCGAGGCCGAGCAGTTCCCCGACGGCTGGGAGCAGGGCCAGGTCTGGACCGCCCACACCACCCTGGGCCGCGTCATGTTCAACGAGCTGCTGCCGTGGAACTACCCCTACCTCGAGGGCGTCATGGTCCGTAAGGGCGGCGGCGCGGGCTTCATCATGCTCGGTGACGTGATCAACGATCTCGCCGCCAAGTACCCGATGATCACCGTGTCCCAGACGATGGACAAGATGAAGGACGCCGGCTTCTATTGGGCGACCCGTTCCGGTGTGACCATCGCCATGTCCGACGTTCTGGTTCTCCCCAACAAGGAGGAGATCCTCGAGCGTTACGAGGCCGAGGCGCGCGAGATCGAGCGCAAGTACTGGGTCATGGGTGCGCTGCGTGAGCGCGACCGCTACGACCGTCTCGTCGAGCTGTGGCAGGACGCCACGAACAAGGTCGGTAAGGCCGTCGAGGATCTCTACCCCGACGACAACCCGATCCCGATGATCGTGAAGTCCGGCGCCGCCGGCAACATGCGTCAGATCTGGACCCTGGCCGGCATGAAGGGCATGGTCGTGAACTCCAAGGGTGACTACATCACCCGCCCGATCAAGACCTCCTTCCGTGAGGGCCTGTCGGTTCTGGAGTACTTCAACAACTCCCACGGTTCCCGTAAGGGTCTGGCCGATACCGCTCTGCGTACCGCCGACTCCGGTTACCTCACCCGTCGTCTCGTCGACGTCGCCCAGGATGTCATCGTCCGCGAGGACGACTGCGGTACCCGCCAGGGTGTCCGCGTCCCGGTCGCCGTCGAGGTCAAGGACGCCGACGGCAACGTCTCCGGTTTCTCCGAGCACCCGCTGGTGGAGACCTCCGTCTCCGGCCGTGTGTTCGCCACCGAGGTCACCGCCGGCGACGGCGAGGTCCTCTTTGAGGCCGGTGCGGACCTCACCGACGAGGCCGTCGACAAGCTCGTCGAGCTGGGCATCGCCGAGGTCAAGGTGCGCTCCGTGCTCACCTGCCAGACCCCGACCGGTGTCTGCGCGAAGTGCTACGGCAAGTCCATGGCCTCCGGCCAGCTGGTCGACATCGGCGAGGCCGTCGGCATCGTCGCCGCCCAGTCGATCGGTGAGCCCGGTACCCAGCTGACCATGCGTACCTTCCACCAGGGTGGTGTCGGTGGCGACATCACCGGCGGTCTGCCCCGTGTGCAGGAGCTGTTCGAGGCCCGCGTGCCCAAGAACGCCTCCCCGATCGCGGAGTTCTCCGGCACCGTCGCACTCGAGGACGACGGCAACTTCTACAAGCTCGTCCTCACCTCCGACGACGGCAACGAGGAGAAGGTCTACGAGAAGCTGTCCAAGCGACAGGGTCTCGCCCAGGTCAAGGTGCCGATGGACAACAACCCGTCGGTGTTCATCGAGCGCACCCTGCGCGACGGTGACCACGTTGACCTCGGTGACCGCCTGCTCCGCGGCCCCGCCGACCCGCATGACGTCCTGCGCGTCCTGCGTCGTCGCGGTGTCGAGAAGCACCTCATCGACGAAGTGCAGGCCGTGTACCGCACCCAGGGTGTGGCCATCCACGACAAGCACATCGAGATCATCATCCGCCAGATGCTGCGTCGCGGCACCGTCATCGACGCCGGTTCCACGGAGTTCCTGCCGGGAACCCTCGTCGACCTCACCGAGGCCCGCCGCATCAACGCGTCGGTCCGCGCCGAGGGTGGCCAGCCGGCTGAGCTGCGCGACCAGATCATGGGCATCACCAAGGCCTCGCTGGCCACGGAGTCCTGGCTGTCCGCCGCGTCCTTCCAGGAGACCACGCGTGTCCTGACCGACGCCGCGATCAACAAGCGCTCCGACCAGCTCATCGGCCTCAAGGAGAACGTGATCATCGGTAAGCTGATCCCGGCCGGTACCGGCATCTCCCGCTACCGCAACATCCAGGTCAAGCCGACCGAGGCGGCCCGCAACGCGGCCTACTCGATCCCGACCTACGGTGACTCCATCTACGGTGACGACGGCTACGCCGAGTTCACCGGTGCCTCCGTCCCGCTGGACGAGGACTACCAGATGTAGTTCGGCGAAGCGAGACCCCCGACCAGTTCACCTGTGTCGGGGGTCTTGTTTTTTCGCTTATCGACGCCCCGGTGACCGGGGGCGTCGTCAGTGGTCCACTACCAGGTGCTGTCGCCGCGCAGCACGGCGTCGGTGCCACCGTCGATGAACACCACCTGGCCGCACAGGTGGGTGTTGACCGGGGAGATGAGCCAGCTGAGCAGTTCCGCCGCCGACTCCGCCGGCATCCACCCGTTGAGCGGCATGGGGACCAGCTCCTCCAGCATGGCCTTGCCCTCCGGGTTGTTGGTCAGATTCTCCGTCATGGGGGAAATCACCACGCCTGGGGCGATGGCATTGAGTGGGATGCCCGCGCCCGCCCACTCCGGGGTCGGGGCGTTGAGGCGGATCCAGCGGGCCAGGGCCTGTTTGGAGGAGGCGTAGATCTGATGGCCGGTCTGGGGGCCACCGTCCTCGAGGACGGTGGCGCGGGCAAGGGCCGCCTCTTCGTCGCCGTCGAGCATGGCCTGCACCAGCTCGTCGTCGGAGGTCTGGAGAGACGACATGGAGGCGGTGGCGACGGCGCGTGGGGCGTCGGATTCCAGCAGCAGGGGACGCAGGCCCTCGAGGGTGGCCACGGCGCCGAAGTAGTTGACCTGGGCGGTGGCCGCGATCGGGGCGGAGATGCCGGCGTTGGCGATGATCCCGTCCAGACGGCCGCCGGAGAGCTCACGGGCCTGCTCGGCCATCGTGGTGCGCCCCAGCGCGGTGGTGAGGTCGACGTTGATGTCCGCGTTGTGCAGATCAACGCCGATGACCCGGTGGCCCTGCGAGGTCAGGAGAGTGACGGTGGCGGCGCCGATGCCGCTGGCGGAGCCGGTGACGAGGTAGGTGCGGGACATGGGTTTCCTTCCTGTGGGGTCTACCCCCATGTTAGGAATACCGGTGCGCCCCCGCGAGAAGGCACAGGTTCTGCTACTTCGCGCCGCGCGCCTTCCGGGTGATACCCACCCCGCCCATGAGCGCCAGGCCCCGGAAACGGATGACCGGCGCATCCGCCGGGATGTCCTCCAGTGCCAGGGTGACACTCCTGTCATCGTCAATGCCGAACCCGCCCATGATGCCGATGCCGTCGCTGATGACACGGACATCCTCCGGCACGACGATCTCGGTACCACCCATGATCGCGATGGCGTAGATCACCGTCTCCTGCGAACCCAGACGGGCCCGTCGCAGATCGATGCCGGTACCACCCATGATGGTCAGAGAGGTGTGGGTCGGGGCGCACAGCCAGTCGCCGGTGCGCTCGGAACCTCCCATCACCGCGAAGCTGAAGGAGTCCCCGCCGGGTTCCCCGGTCACCTGCACGGCACGGTGGCCCGACTGTGGCTGTGGCTGTGGCTGCGGCACATGGTCCGGGCGGACGGCGGGTGTGCGGGCGTCGATAAGCGCGGCCGGATCGGGGAAAAGATCCTCCAGCGGGACCAGCAGCTCGTCGCGGTACTTCGTCGCCCAGATCGCCTGGGTCCGCTCGTCGAACTCCTGGTAGTCGAGCTGACCCTGGGCGAAGGCGTCGCTCAGTGCCGTGGCGGCGCGCTGGCGGTCAGCGTCGCTGGCTCGGATGCGGGACGGGTCGGGGGTGCTCATGGTGTCGATGGTACGTCGTGCCGGTGGGACGGGGCGTCGATAAGCATGTGACCGGCTGCAGCGCGTCCCGTGATGGGCTGCGGGAACACCGGGATTTGGGATAGTCGGGTCGATTCCGGTAACGTGCTCGGAAGTCCCACGTCTTCATGGTGGGAGCCTTACTTCCTCCCAGTAGGCCAGCGAGAGCGGCTGACTGGGTTACGCACGTTTAAAGATCGTGCTGTTCCGAGGGGATAAGGCGAAGAAACTTCCGAATCTCTCGGTCGGCTCATCCGACCGGATAAGCCGATCAACACAGAAAGACGGTTATGCCCACTATTCAGCAGCTGATCCGTAAGGGTCGCCATGACAAGACCGCGAAGGTCAACTCCGCGGCTCTGAAGGGTTCCCCGCAGCGTCGCGGCGTGTGCACCCGTGTCTACACCACCACTCCGAAGAAGCCGAACTCCGCTCTGCGTAAGGTCGCCCGTGTGCGCCTGACCACCGG
>NZ_JAUNRW010000131.1 GCF_030535495.1 Corynebacterium sp. | reverse complement strand
GATCGTCACACCGGGGAGAAGTGCGCCGGCGAGGGGGTACCGCGCACCGCGTTGAGGCTGAGGGCGAGGTGCTCGGCGGGGAAGTAGTGGTCGGCGTAGGAGATGAGCTGGCCGTACTGGTCGGACGTGGTCATCCGGAGCCGCAGCAGGGGATCGCCGACGGCGATGTTTAGCAGCTCCGCCTGCTCCTGCTCGGCGACCGTGGCGCTGACGAACTGGGCCAGGTTGTCGACGGTGACGTTGCGGGCCAGCAGGTGCTTGTACACGGAACCGTTGTCGGTGTCGAAGTCGAGGACGTGCCGTCCGATGTCGACGGGGAAATAGGTCGTCTCGATGGCGACGGGCATGTCATTTGCCGTGCGCAGCCGGCGCAGGACGATGAGGTGCGCACCGGCCTCCAGCCGCAGGTGGGTGGCTGCGTCATTGTCCGCGGGCTGCCGGGCGAGCAGCAGAGTCTGCTGCCCGGGAGTGTGGCCGTGGGCCTCCAGCCAGGAGGTGATGGACAGGGAGGTGTCGAAGCTGCAGTTCGAGGAGCGGGCGAGGACCGTCGAGCGGCGACCGCGCCCGGTGGAGATCAGGCCTTCGGTCCGCAGCATCATCATCGCCTGCCGGACCGGGCCGCGCGAGGATCCGAACTGGGCGCAGAGTTCCGCCTCGGAGGGCAGTTCGTCGCCGGTCTGGAGACGCCCATCGTCGATCGCCTCGCGGATGTGGGAGGCGATCTTCTGGTAGTGCTGCGGAGCCATGTCAGTGGGAACCTCGTCGTGGGGAGCTTTTCAAATAACTATACATTTCCGGTGCAAGTAAATCCATGCGCGAGTCGAGGGTAGCGCATCGAAGATGCCTTAAGGTTAGCCCTCATGGTTGATGTTCTGTCGGGGTTCGGCGTCGTGGTGACCGTCATCGCCGTCGGCTACCTGCTCGGGCGCACGGAGGCGCTGGGTCCGCACGCCCGCCGGGTCCTGGCGAATCTCGTCTACCTGGTGGCCACCCCGGCATTGCTGCTGGACATTCTCCTGCGCACCGACCGCGGGGTGATCTTTTCCGAGAACTTCCTCGTCATCGCCGGCTCGGCGCTCATCGCGGGGCTGCTGGGCTTCCTCCTCTTCCGGATCCGGGGACGATCAGTCCCGGACAGCGTCATCGGCATGTTGAGCGCCTCGTATGTCAACGCCGGCAACCTGGGGATTCCGCTTGCCGTGTACATTCTTGACGACGCCGCCGTCGTCGTCCCCGTCATCCTCTTCCAGGTCGCGATGTACGCGCCCGTCGCGTTGAGCACCCTCGACCTGCTGCACGACTCTGGGTCGCTGCGCAATGTGCTGGTGGCGCTGCGCAACCCGATGCTGCTCGCGGCGCTGGTGGGTCTGTTTCTTCCCGTCCCGGGGATGTTCCACGAACCGGTGGCCCTGCTGGCCGGGGCCGCTGTCCCGGTGGCGCTGCTGGTGTTCGGCATGTCGCTGGTGGGCACCCGGGTGGCGCTGGGCGGGGATGTCCTGCTGGCGGTGGCGGTGAAGAACATCGTCCACCCCGTGGTCGCCGGCCTGCTGGCCTACGGTGTCTTCGGTTTGAGCGGGCCGGCGTTGCTCTCGTTGGTGATCCTGGCGGCCCTGCCGACGGCGCAGAATGTGCTCACCTATGCCCTGCGTTTCCGGACCAACGAGGTGCTGGCGCGCGATGTCGGGGTGGTCTCCACCCTCGTGTCGGTTCCCGTTCTCATCGTGGTGGCGCTGGTGCTTGGGTAGCATCACACCCATCATGGACACCCTCCGACTGCGGTCGACTCCCCGCTACCTGGCCACCAGCCGGGTCGTGGTGGTGTTCTGTCTTTTTCTGCTCGTGCTGGTCCCGTTGCTCGTGGGACTGCTGCTGGCCGCACGGACCGCGCCCTGGCCGGTGCTGTTCTTCGTCGCCGCCGCGGCGCCGGCGTTCGGTCTCCTCGCGGCGGCGGTCATGCTCGCGGCACGGTTGTGGCGGCGTTCCCGGCCCGTGCTGCTTATCGACGATCACCTCACCATCCCCCGCACCGGCATCCGCTTCCCCCTGGACAAGCTCGCTCACCTGCAGCTCTACAACCGGGGCGGGGTCACCCACCTGGTGCTGCTGCCCGGTCACGTCAGCGAGCGGGTGCCCGCCCGCGCCGTCGACCCCTACACGGTGGCTTTCCCCGCGGGGGCCAACTATCTGCCCCTGGAATTCGTGGAACTGGTGGGGCAGCGGGTGAGTGGGGTGGGAGTCGATAAGTTGGGAACACTCTGAGGCCTGACATTATGGATGCATGACATCCAGAAAATTCAGGCTCGAATCTGATCCGTTCGTGCTCATCGGCGCGCTGGGGTTCATCGTGGCGTTCGTCATCAGCACCATCGCGCTGGGTGAGACCGCCCAGGTGGCGTTCGCGGACGTCGCCGACGGACTCATGGCGAACCTCGGCTGGTTCTACATCGGTGGCGTGTCCATGGTGTTCATCTTCCTCATCGTGGTCTTCGTCTCCCGCTTCGGCCGGGTCAAGCTCGGTGACGATGAAGCCGATGCCGAGTATCCGTTGCCCGTGTGGTTCTCCATGCTCTTCGCGGGCGGCATGGGCGCCACCCTGATGTTCTGGGGTGTGGCCGAGGCGATCAACCACGCGTGGAACGTCCCGATGGCCAATGCCGAGCGCATGAGCGACGCCGCCATCCACCAGGCCTTCGCCTTCACCTACTACCACTTCGGCATCCACATGTGGGTCATCATGACCCTCCCCGGACTCGCCCTCGGCTACTTCATCTACAAGCGCAAACTCCCGCCGCGCCTGTCGAGTGTCTTCGCGCCGCTGCTGGGCGGACGCATCTACGACTGGCCGGGCAAGATCATCGACATCGTGGCCATCATCGGCACCATCTTCGGCATCGCGGTCTCCGTCGGCCTCGGTGTCCTGCAGATCAACGCCGGCATGAACATGCTGTGGGGCGTGCCCCTGGTCAGCTGGGTGGAGATGGCCATCATCGGCTTCATCACCCTCGTCGCCTGCCTGTCGGTCGCCTCCGGCCTCGACCGCGGCATCAAGCTGCTGTCCAACATCAACATCGGCCTGGCCGTGGTGCTCATGCTCTTCATCCTCGTCACCGGACCGACGCTGACGCTGCTGAAGTTCATTGTCGAATCCTTCGGCATCTACGCCTCCACGATGCCGGAGATCATGTTCTGGATGGATTCCTTCAGCCACAACCCGGGATGGCAGGGCAACTGGACCGTCTTCTACTGGGCCTGGTCGATCTGCTGGTCGCCCTACGTCGGTATGTTCATCGCGCGTATCTCACGCGGACGCACGGTGCGTGAGTTCATCGGTGGTGTCCTGCTGCTGCCGACGTTGTTCGTCACCATCTGGTTCGCCATCTTCGGCCGCGCCGGCATCGAGGCCGAGCTCAACGACCCCGGCTTCCTCACCGGCCCCGTCGTGGAGGAAGGCAACGTCCCCTTCGCCCTCTTCGGCCTCCTGGAGGCCTACCCGCTCACGGCCGTAACGGCCGTGCTGGCCATGGCCGTCATCGTCATTTTCTTCATCACCTCCATCGACTCCGCCGCCCTGGTCGTCGACATGTTCGCCACCGGCGAGGAGGAGAAGACACCGACCTACTACCGCGTCGGCTGGGCGCTGTCCATCGGTGCGGTGACCGGCTCGCTGCTGCTCATTTCCCCGGAGACGGGTATCGCCACCTTGCAGGAGGTGGTGATCATCGTGGCGCTGCCGTTCTTCGTCATCCAGATGATCATGATGTACTCCCTGCTCAAGGGCATGATCGATGACTCGGCCGCCCCGAAGCAGCTGCGCACCCGCCAGTGGGAGAAGACCGACACCGCCGAGAAGCTGCTGGCCAGCGAGGCCCGTCCCTCCCCGGGCTTCGACGCCGAGGGCAATCCGCTGCCGACGCCGGTCCTGGAGCACGACGAGGACGGCAACATCGTCATCCCGGGCAACGTGGTCATCGGCGGTGACCTCGGTGTGGTCGGGGACCTCACCGACGACCCGGACGAGGCCGCCGAGATGGAGGAGAGCTTCCGCATCATCGAGCAGACGCGCCCCCGCCCCGTCGACTAGGAAGGCGGCATAGTACACCGCGAAGGCCCCATTTCGGCAAGGAATGAGGGCCTTCGCGGTACGTTTTGCTGGACTAGAGTCCCCAGGCCGCCGCGAGGATCTCCATCCCGCGGGTGGTCTCTGCCTCGGAGGTGCCCTGCAGGGAGATCATCAGCTCGTCGGCCTGGGCGGTCCGCGCGAATCCCGTGAGGTAGTCGCCGACCTGATCCTCGGTGCCCACGGCGGTGTAGCGGAGCATGTCGATGATCTGGCGGCCCTGGTGGGAGGCGATGATCTGGTCGAGCTGCTCCTCGGTCAGGTGACGTCCCCGCCCGGCCATCGCCTTCACCCGCTGGCGGTAGACGCCCTCGAGCTGGCGCACCGCGTCGGCCTCCGAGTCGGAGGCGACGACGTTGACCGCGGCGATGACATAGGGCTCGGCGTGCTTCTCCGAGGGCTGGAAGTTCTCCCGGTAGGTCGCCACCGCGTGCTCCAGGTGGGTGGGGGCGAAGTGGGAGGCGAAGGCGTAGGGCAGGCCGAGCTGGGCGGCCAGCGTGGCGCCGTAGAGCGAGGACCCGAGAATGTAGAGCGGCACGTCGGTGCCGGCCCCCGGGATGGCGTCCACGCCGGGGATGCGGGAACGCCCCGCCAGGTAGCCCTCCAGCTCCATGATGTCCTGGGGGAAGTGCTCCGCCGCGTTGGGGTCGCGGCGCAGGGCGCGTCCGAGGGTGTTCATGTCCGTGCCGGGGGCACGGCCCAGGCCCAGGTCGATGCGGTCGGGGTACATCTCGGCCAGGGTGCCGAACTGTTCCGCGATGACGTAGGGGGAGTGGTTGGGCAGCATGACACCGCCGGAGCCGAGGCGGATGGACTCGGTGTGGGCGCCGACGTGGGCGATGACCACCGCCGGGGCAGAGGAGGCGATGGTGGGCATGTTGTGGTGCTCGGCGTACCAGATGCGCGCAAAGCCCAGGCGTTCCGCACGCTGGGCCATGTCCACCGAACGCTTCATCGAGTGGCGGGCGGTCTCCCCGGGGTAGATGTGGCAGAAGTCAATGAGCGACAGAGAAGTAGACATGTCCTCATCGTAC